>CAZENN010000006.1:0-35243 GCA_964513605.1 uncultured Oscillospiraceae bacterium | reverse complement strand
GTTATACAGTGCCTCATAGTCCGTTCCAAAGGCTTCCTTCAGATCCTGGTTGTTGCTAAGGTAGAAGCCAAGATCCAAAATGGTGCTGGAAGCTCTGCCTTCTTTGATGCCGTAGTTGAGCCAGTGCTCCTTCAGCTGGGAATCGGTCATGTCGGCAAGGTCGGGATTGCGGTCACGGTAGACCATGACATCAAAGCAAGCCTTTTCGATCCAGGTTTCCTGAGGCTTGGTGGAGGCAAGCAAACAGAACCAGTCCAGATCCAGAGTGCCGGCGGAGAATTGAGCCTCGGTCACCCAGACGTCGCCGCCGTTGTAATCGGTGCCTCTGTGGGAAGCGGCGGAGGAATCGTACAGATGGAACTTGTTGGTGGTTGCGTCGTAGCCCACGATGGAAATGAAGTGGTTATACACATGTCCGATGGCCACGCCGCCGTTGAGCAGGTGGTTTTTCAGCCGGGTGCTGCTGGCATCTTCCCAATAGCCCTCACCATCGCTGCCGCAGTCCACTGTGATGCTGTAAGTACTGCCGTATCTGGCTTCCACATAGGGATACAGCTCATAGCGGTACACACCGGCAGGACCGCTGGGGTTAAACGCGCCGATGGCGTGTGCCCAGTCTGCCACTTCAAAAACGTCCAGCTGCATACCGGAAAGGTAGCCAACGGTGTTGACCAGAGACAGAATGCCGCAGCCCGTAGCGGAGATCGTGCCGCCGCCGACCACATAGCTGCCCCACCGACTGTCGTGCTGGCTCAGACAACCGGTGTAGGTGGTGGCACTGACTTCCTTGGCGGTCAAAGGGATCAACGCAGCGACCAGCAGCAATGCCAGCATGAGTGAAAGCGATCTTCTAAAAGTTATTTTTTTCATATCCACACTCCTTATCACAATTTTGTCATAATTGGCTAAAAATACAATAGCATATTTTTGCCTGTTTGTCAATGTTGACGATTTGAATTGTTTGGGATTTTAGGGAAATTGCCATTAACCCAGAATTTTTTCTATGGTAATCCACAATAACCCCCCTTTTCGGGAGCCAATGGATGTGGTAAAATAACAGTGGCGCAAACAGAGAACACTGTACTTTAACGCAGGGAAGCACCATTGATTATCCATGCCCGATGTGCTATACTTCACGAAGATAGGTTCCGGTAAGCGAATATCTTTACATCTCAGGAGAACGAAAACAATGAACCGAGTATCAATATGGCTAAGAAAAGAAAGAGAAGAGACGGCGGTGTTGCTTCGGTGCATTCCGGCAACGGTGGTGTCCCTGTTTGTTGTCAGTGTCATTTGCATGAATCTTCTTGCCAACAAAACACTGTACCAAAATGATTGGATCGCATTGGATGGAGGAATTTTGATCTCATGGCTGTCCTTCATGTGTATGGATATGATCACAAAATACTTCGGACCAAAGGCATCGAACAAGATCGCTTTGCTTGCGTCCGCGATCAATCTGCTGACCTGCCTTATTTTCTATGTGGCAAGTGTCATTCCCTCCGATGCCGCCGACTATACGGCGTTGAATTCCCTTCTCGGCGGAACATGGTTCGTCCTTCTGGGAAGTACGGCAGCCTTTCTCATTTCAGCGGTTCTCAATAATTTTCTGAATTGGACCATTGGAAAAGCCTTCAAGAAAAATCCGGAGGGAAAGCTGGCCTATGCGGCACGGACCTACATTTCCACTTTCATCGGTCAGTTCATGGATAACTTTATTTTTTCACTCATTGTTTTTGTGGGCTTTGCTCCCATCTTCTGGGATGGATTTTACTGGACGGTGATGCAGTGCGCCATGTGCGCGCTGACCGGAGCGGCGGCAGAGCTGGTTATGGAAGTGGCATTTTCACCCATTGGATACCGGATCGTAAAAAGATGGAAACGGCATCAAGTGGGACAGGAGTATTTGAATCACATTCAGAAGGAGCGGTAAGCATAATGAAGGTCTTGATCACAGGAACGTCTCAGGGCATCGGCAAGGCGATCGCGGAGCTTTTTTTGGAAAAAGGACACAGCGTCATCGGCATCGACCGGCAAGACTCCGGCATTGAAAAGGAAAATTACACCCATTTTCAATGTGACATCCGGGATAAAGAAAAACTCCCCGATCTTCAGGGCATCAATATTTTGATCAACAATGCCGGAACCCAGAACGAGCATGATATTGATATCAATCTGAAAGCACTTATTCAAGTTACCGAAAAATACGGCATACAGGAGCAGATACGCTCCATCTTAAATATTGGTTCTGCCAGTGCCCACACAGGATCGGAATTTCCTGAATACTGCGCAAGCAAGGGCGGCGTCATCGCATATACCAAAAACACCGCCCTGCGTGTCGCGCCGTTTGGAGCCACCTGCAACAGCTTGGATCCCGGCGGTGTGCTAACGCCGCTGAATGCCTGTGTGATCGACGATGAAACCCTGTGGGCGCAGATCATGGATGAAACGCCCCTGAAACGATGGGCAACAACGGAAGAGATCGCACAGTGGGCGTATTTTCTGACCGTGACGAATACCTTTTGCACCGGACAAAGCATTGTTGTGGATGGCGGCGAATCCATCAATTTTCATTTTGTATGGACAAACAAAAATTAAGATGTCCCCCTACGCTCGGTAATTGAGATGTAGGGGGATGATTTTCGGAAAAATAACCCTTGACTTTACTGTGCTAAAGTGATACTATATCTGCATTATGAATTTGGAGGGATCGCCATGAAGCGAAGCGAAGCCATGGACCGGCTCTTTGAGAGCTTTCTAAAGCTGGAGACCATTGACGAATGCTACGCCTATTTTGAAGACCTTTGCACCATTAAGGAACTGAATGATATGTCCCAGCGATTGCAGGTGGCGAAGCTGCTGTCCCAGGGGCTGAGCTATCAGAAGATCACGGAGCAGGTGGATGTGAGCACGGCCACCATCGGTCGGGTCAGCAAATGCCTGAATTACGGTTCCGGCGGTTACCGAACCATCCTGAAGAAATTGGAGGAAATGTGAAATGAACGGAATGCTTGGAGCGGCGGAGCAGATGGCTCTGTCCCTGGGTACTCTTTTTGAAAGCAGCGGCTACCAGCCCTACAAAATGAGTAAATTTGAGGAATACGATCTGTACGCCCGGAATAAGGACTTCCTGATCTCCGACAGCGTCATCACCTTTACGGATACCAACGGCAAGCTCATGGCGTTGAAGCCGGACGTGACGCTGTCCATCGTGAAGAACGGTAAGGACCTGCCTTGGGTCCAGAAGGTATATTATAAGGAGAATGTGTACCGTGTCAGCCGTGGTGCCAATGGCTATCGGGAGATCATGCAGCTGGGCTTGGAGGCAATGGGTGATATTGACGATTACTGCGTCACTGAGGTGCTGGAACTGGCTGCCCAGAGTCTTGCGAAGATCAGCGAACGTTCCGTGCTGGAGATCTCCCATCTGGGCATTCTCAAGGAGCTGACCGACAGTGCCTCAGTCCCTCTGGAGCATCGGGAGAAGCTGGTCAAGCTCATCAGCGAGAAGAATCCCCACGAGCTGGTCAGACTGTGCCGGGACTGCGGCGTTTCGGAAGAAGCCATCGAACTTTTGCGCTGGATCGCCACCGCCAGCGGCACTCCGGCGGTCATGCTGCCTCAGATGCGGCAGAAGCTCACCGGCATGGTCAGTGAGCAGACCCTCTCCCGGTTTGAGGCAGTGCTTTCCGGACTGGACAGCAGCTGTCTTCGGGTGGATTTCTCCGTGGTGGATGATATTCATTATTATAACGGCTTTGTGTTCCGGGGCTTTGTGGACGGCATTCCCGACACGGTCCTCTCCGGCGGACAGTATGATAAGCTGATGAAGAAAATGAACCGCACCGCCGGTGCCATCGGCTTTGCGGTGTATACCGACTTGCTTCAGAGATTGGAGCAAAGTGGATGTGACTATGATGTGGATATGCTGCTGCTGTATGAGGAGGGAGCCGATCTTCAGACCCTTCGCCGGCAGGTCAAGGCATATCGGGATCAGGGTGTCTGCGTGATGGTTCAACGGGTGAAGCCCCAGAACCTGCGCTACAGACAGTTGGCAAAATTCAACGGCAGTGAGGTGCAGATTCTTGAAGACAATGCTTAATGTTGCCCTTCCCAAGGGGCGTTTGGGAGAAAAGGTATATGCCATGTTTGAAAAGGCAGGCTTTCCCTGTCCTTCCATTAAAGAAAACAATCGGAAGCTGATTTTTGAAAATGAGGAATGCGGTGTCCGCTATTTCTGGGTCAAGCCATCGGATGTGGCGATCTATGTGGAGCGTGGCGCGGCGGACATCGGCGTTGCGGGTAAGGATATCCTGCTGGAATATGAGCCGGATGTGTATGAGCTGCTGGATCTGGACTTGGGTAAGTGCCGCATGGCAGTGGCTGCCAAGGCAGGCTTCCGGGACGACACCCGTAAGACCCTTCGGGTGGCAACGAAGTTTTCCAATATTGCCCGGAGCTACTACCGCTCCAAGGGAAGAGATATTGACATCATTCACTTGAATGGCTCCATTGAGATCGCCCCCATTCTGGGGCTGTCCGATGTGATTGTAGACATTGTGGAGACCGGAACTACTTTGAAAGAAAATAATCTGCTGGTCTATGATACCATCGTGCCCATCTCTGCCCGGCTCATTGCCAATAAGGCAAGCTATAAGTTCAAGGGCGGTCAGATCGATGCCATCCTTTCCAGTATGGCAAAGCAGATGGAGGAAAGCAAATGATCAAAATTATGAAATACGGTCAGGTTTCCCCCGAGGAAATTTTTGCCCGGGTGGAGCCTGTGGTGGATGTGCAGTCCATCGTTGCCGATATCATTGCCAATGTCCGCCAAAAGGGGGACGAAGCCCTTTATGAATATTGCGAGAAGTTCGATAAGGCAAAGCTGGATTCCCTTCTGGTGACATCCGAGGAAATTCAGGAGGCTGCCCAGGCGGTGGGAGAGGAATTTCTGGAGATTCTGAGAAAAGCCGCCGCCAATATCCGCAAGTTCCACCAAAAGCAGGTGAGAAACAGCTTCATCATCAACGATGAAGACGGCATTCTGATGGGGCAGAAGATCATCCCGGTGGACAGAGCCGGTCTCTACGTCCCCGGCGGTACGGCGGCGTACCCTTCCACCGTGCTGATGGACTCCATCCCTGCCAAGATCGCCGGTGTGCCGGAGGTGGTGATGGTCACGCCTCCCAATGCCCAGGGAAAGATCAACCCCTACATCCTTGCCGCCGCTTATGTGGCAGGGGTGGACAAGATTTTTAAGGTCGGCGGTGCCCAGGCAATTGCGGCACTGGCTTACGGAACCCAAAGCATCCCACGGGTGGACAAGATCGTGGGACCCGGCAATGCGTTTGTGGCAGAGGCAAAGCGGCAGGTCTTCGGTCAGGTATCCATTGATATGATCGCAGGACCCAGTGAGATTCTGATCATAGCCGACGGTGCCTCTGATCCCCGGCATCTGGCGGCGGATCTTCTCAGTCAGGCAGAGCATGACAAGCTGGCAAGTGCCGTGCTGGTCACGGACTCGGAAGAATTGGCAAAGGCGGTTCAGGCTCAGCTGGAGGTTCAGATCCCTCTGCTGGAACGTGCCGAGATCGCAAGGGCATCCATTGACCATAACGGAAAGATCATCGTGGCAGAGGACTTGAAGCAGGTCATCGAGATCTCCAATCAGATCGCTCCGGAGCATTTGGAGCTTTGCGTGGACAATCCCTTCGATTACTTGGATTCCATTCGCCATGCCGGGTCCATCTTCATGGGTCGCAACTGCCCGGAGGCACTGGGCGACTATTTCGCCGGACCCAACCACACCCTTCCCACCAGCGGCATGGCACGGTTTTCCAGCCCTTTGAGCGTGGACGATTTTATTAAGAAGACCCAGTATACATACTATACTCAGGATGCGCTGCGCCGGGTGGCGAAGGACGTTGCCGCTTTTGCAACAGCGGAGGGGCTGACCGCCCACGCCAGAAGTGCCCTGATTCGCACGGAGGAAGACCAATGAGCCGCTTTTTTAGTAAAAAATACGCATCCTTAAAGCCCTATGTCCCCGGAGAGCAGCCCAGAGACCGGCGTTACATCAAGCTCAATACCAATGAATCTCCCTTCCCTCCGTCCCCCTTGGCGCAGAAGTATGCGGCGGAGGAGGCAGGGAAGCTGGAACTGTACTCTGATCCCACCTGTGCCGCTCTGACGGAAAAGGCCTGCGCCATGCTGGGCATTGAAAAGGATGAGATCATCTTTACCAACGGCTCCGATGATGCCCTGAACTTTGCGTTCATGGCATTCTGCGATGCCGAGACTCCGGCTATTTTCCCGGATATTACCTATGGATTTTATAAGGTTTTCGCGGAGCTGGGCAGTATCCCTTACCGTGAGATTCCTTTGAAGGATAACTTCACCATTGACATCCAGGACTACTGCACCGCACCGGGAACGGTGTTCATCGCCAACCCCAACGCCCCCACGGGTCTGTGCCTGAGCCTTGATGATATTGAAACCATCGTCAAAAGCGACCCAAACCGGGTGGTGGTCATTGACGAGGCATACATCGACTTCGGCGGCGAAAGTGCCGTGCCTCTAATTCACAAATATGACAACCTGCTGGTGGTTCAGACCTTCTCCAAGTCCCGTTCCATGGCCGGCGGCAGACTGGGCTTTGCCGTGGGCAGTCAGTCCCTGATCGCCGATCTGAACGCATTGAAATTCTCCACAAATCCCTTCAACGTCAACCGCATGACCATGGGCGCGGGACTTGGTGCTTTGGAGGATGATGCATATTTCAAAAGCTGCGTGGGCAGAGTCATCGCTTGCCGCCGGTGGACCAGAAACCAGCTGGATGGGCTGGGTATGACCACCATCGACTCCCATACCAATTTCCTGTTTACCAAAAGCGATGCCGTTTCCGGCAAGGAGCTGTATACCGGACTCCGGGACCGGGGGATTTTGATTCGCCACTTCGATACGCCCCGGCTGCGGGATTATATCCGTGTGACCATCGGCGACGAGGCGCAGATGGAGCGGTTTATGGAAGCAATGAAAGAAATTTTGGAGGAGAGGGCATGAGAACTTCTGAGATCAAGCGCACCACGGCAGAGACCAATATTACTCTGCTGCTGAATTTGGACGGTACAGGCAAATCGGAGATCGCCACCGGCTGCGGCTTTCTGGATCATATGCTGACCCTCTTTGCCCGTCACGGTCGGTTTGATCTGATCGTCAACTGTGAGGGCGATACCTATGTGGACGACCACCATAGTGTAGAGGACATCGGCATTGCCCTGGGTCAGGCCTTTGCGCAGGCTCTTGGAAATAAGAAGGGCATCTGCCGCTACGGAAGCACCATCCTCCCCATGGATGAAAGCCTGATTTTGACGGCGGTGGATCTGTCCGGCAGAGGGTATTTGGGCTATGAGCTGCACATACCCACGGAAAAGGTAGGCAGCTTTGATACGGAGCTGGTGGAGGAATTTTTGCTGGGCTTTATCCGCAATGCCGCCTGTACCCTCCATGTCCGCCAGCTGGCCGGAACCAATTCCCATCATATCATTGAAGGAATGTTTAAGTCTCTGGGCAGGACCCTGAAAGCGGCGGTTGCCATTGACCGGGCGTTCGCCGATGAGATTCCCTCTACGAAAGGGGTGCTGTAAATGGTAGCCATTGTGGATTATGGCGTGGGCAACCTGTTTTCGCTGGAATGCTCCTTAAACGCCATCGGTGCCCAGGTGGTGGTCACTGCCGATCCTCAGGTGCTGCGCTCTGCCGATCAGGTTCTGCTGCCCGGTGTGGGAGCTTTTGGAGACGCGGCGCAAAAGCTGCGAAGCACCGGACTGGATCAGGTGCTGAAAGAGCTGGCAGGGCAGGGGAAGCCTCTGCTGGGCATCTGCCTCGGAATGCAGCTGCTGTTTGAAAAGGGCTATGAATACGGTGAGCACGAGGGACTGGGGTTGATACCCGGTAACGTGGTTCCCATGGAGGGAGTCATTCCCTCAGATTTGAAGATTCCCCACATCGGCTGGAATGCTCTGAATTTTCGGAAGGAAAGCCCCTTGCTGAAAAACATCAAGGAGGGGGACTGCGTTTACTTCGTCCACTCCTACTACGCTTCGGACTGTGACGATTATGTGATCGCCACCGCAGAGTATGGGGCACAGCTCACCGCCGCCGTTGCCAATGGAAACGTGTTCGGCTGTCAGTTCCACCCGGAAAAAAGCGGCGGCGTGGGGCTGGAAATATTGAAGGCCTTTATTCAAATGAAGGAGGGAGACCAATGCTGATCTATCCTGCCATTGACATTTACGGCGGTCAGGCGGTGCGTCTTTACAAGGGCGACTATCAGCAGATGACCGTTTATCATTCCGACCCGGTGCAGGTCGCTATGGAGTTTCAGAGACTGGGGGCTTCCTGCATCCATCTGGTGGATCTGGAAGGCGCCAAGCTGGGCACCACCCCTAATTTTGAACTGGTGGCGGCGATCAAGGAGAAAACCGGTCTGTTCTGTGAGATCGGCGGCGGCATCCGGGACATGGATACCATCGACCGCTATCTGAGTGCCGGTATCGACCGGGTGATTCTGGGCACGGCGGCGGTAACGACCCCCGGCTTTGTGGAGCAGGCGGTGAAAAAGCACGGCGAAAAGATCGCCGTGGGCATCGATATCAAGGACGGGTTTGTTGCCATCAAGGGCTGGACCGAGACCTCCGAAGAAAAGGCCATGGACTTCTGCGCCAAGATGCAGGCCATCGGTGTAAAGACCATGATCTGCACCGATATTTCCAGAGACGGTGCCATGAGAGGTGCCAACCACCCCCTGTACCGGGAGCTGGCACAGCGGTTCCAAATGAACATCATCGCCTCCGGCGGCGTGTCTGCCATGGAGGATGTGGAGCGGCTGGCAAAGCTGAACATCCACGGTGCCATTGTGGGCAAGGCCTACTATACCGGTGCCATTGATCTGGCTCGTGCCATTGAGGTAGCCAAATGATTACAAAACGCATCATTCCCTGCCTGGACGTAAAAAACGGACGGGTGGTAAAGGGAGTTAATTTTGAGGGACTTCAGGATGTG
The DNA here is from genome assembly GCA_964513605.1 of uncultured Oscillospiraceae bacterium. Classification (GTDB taxonomy): domain Bacteria; phylum Bacillota; class Clostridia; order Oscillospirales; family Oscillospiraceae; genus Faecousia. The sequence goes on along the minus strand of CAZENN010000006.1, from coordinate 26,180 downwards.
TCCTCCCCGGTGGCACTGGCGCAGTTTTACAGCGACTGCGGTGCCGATGAACTGGTATTTTACGATATCACCGCTTCCTCCGATGGACGCAAGCTCTTTACGGACATTCTGGTGGAGACTGCCAAAAAGGTCTTCATCCCCTTGACGGTTGGCGGCGGCATCAATACGGTGGCGGATTTTGACCGGGTGCTCAAATGCGGTGCCGATAAGGTCAGCGTCAATTCCGGTGCCATCCGCAATCCCGGTCTGGTCTACGAGGCCGCCAAGCTTTACGGTGACCAGTGCGTGGTGCTGTCAGCGGATGTCAAGAGAGTGGATGGTGTCTTCCGGGTCTTTGCCAAGGGCGGCAGAGAGAATACGGGCATGGAGGCCATCGAATGGATTCGCCGCTGTGTGGACAACGGAGCCGGTGAGGTGGTGGTCAACTCCATCGACACCGACGGTGTCAAGGGCGGCTTTGACTTGGAAATGCTGGAAAAGGTCTGTGATGCCGTAAATGTTCCTGTGATCGCCTCCGGCGGTGCGGGGAAAATTGATGATTTTATCGAATTGTTCCACACCCTTCCCAAGGTGGATGCCGGTCTTGCCGCTTCCATCTTCCACTTCGGTGAGGTTGCTATCAAAGATCTGAAAGCACAGATGGCACTTGCCAATATTCCCACAAGATTGTAAGGAGAAGAAATATGCTGAACATTGATGAACTGAAATTTGATGAAAAGGGTCTGATTCCTGCCATTGTGGTGGATTCTGTCACCAAAAAGGTGTTGACCCTTGCCTATATGAGCAAGGAAAGCCTTGCCATCTCCATGGAAAAGGAGCTGACCTGCTTCTACAGCCGTTCCCGTCAGGAGCTGTGGCTGAAAGGGGAGACCAGCGGCAATTACCAGCACATCGTTTCCATCACCGCCGACTGCGACAAGGACGCTCTGGTGGTAGTGGTGGAGCCGGATGGTCCTGCCTGCCACACCGGCGAGACTACTTGCTTCCATAATGAGCTGTTCCAGAGCGAAAACCGCCATGAGTTCTCCTATCAGGGACTGATGGATCTGCTTATCGGCAGAAAGATCGAGAAGAAGGAAGGCTCCTACACCACCTACCTGTTTGAGAAGGGTCTGGATAAGATTTTGAAGAAGGTGGGCGAGGAATGCACCGAGGTCATCATTGCCGCCAAGGATGATGATAAGAAGGAGACCATCTACGAGGTGGCAGACCTTGCTTATCATGTTATGGTGATGATGATTCAAATGGGCATCACTTTGGAGGATATCCACAAGGAGCTGGCATCCCGTCATGTCATCGACCATAAGGTAAAGCAGGAAAAAATGACCTGATAAGCAAGGAAAACGCACCAAAAACCGCTGAACAATGTGAAAAAGTGAAACTGAAACATCCCCCTACACGCACAGATCGTAGGGGGATGTTTTTTGTAATCGTTCATGTAACCATTGTTTGCAAATCTTAACAATTTATCTCTTGCATTCTCTCACTGCATGATATAAAATAAGGCTTTAGTATAGACAGATGTTTGCGAGCCGCGAACAGCAGGAAAGGAGGCAATACCATGAGAGCTTCGTTACAGGGTTATTGTGATCGGTTTCTTGAGAACCGGGATGTTGTGAGGTCCTGTTTTTCCATGGAGAGCAGTTATCTGTATCCCATCTGCGCCGCAATTATCACAGATCGGGATATGAGGGCGAACCCGGAACGGCTGAAACAGTGCCGGGAGCTGCTGAAGGCGCAGACCGGGGTTTTTTCCCAGTTCCGGGGCAATGGCAGGTTGGCAATGATCGCCATGATGTCCGTGGACAGCAATCCCACAGCAAGGCTGAAAAATGCCCAGCAGGTTTATGACCATTTAAAGGACTATTTCTGGGGTTCTGATTATCTGTGCGTGGCGGCTATGGTGATCGCCGATCTGGTGGACCCGGGCTATTATAAGCAAATGGCGGAGCACACCCGGCATATTTATGGGCTTCTGAAAAGCAAGCATCCCTTCCTGACCGCTTCAGAGGACAGTGTCTTCTCCGCTTTGCTGGCAGTCTCCAAAAAGACCGATGAGCGGATCGTGGAGGAGACGGAGCAGTGCTACACCTTATTGAAGGCACATTTTCGCTCCGCCAATGCGGTGCAGTCTTTGTCCCATGTACTGGCACTGTGCGAGGGAAAGTCAGAAGAAAAATGTGCGGCTACAGTGAGGCTTTTCGATGATTTGAAGGCACGAGGCTGTTTTTATGGAACCAATTACGAACTGCCAACCCTGGGCATACTGGCTTTGATTCCCGGAGACCGGCAGGAGCTTTTGCAGGATGTGGTGGATGTGGATGCCTGCCTTGCCAAAAAGAAGGGTTATGGTGTCTTTGGAGTGGGCAAAAAACAGCGGTTGATGCATGCGGCGATGATCGTCACAGGGGAGCGTATGAAGCAAAACAGTACGATGTATACCGCCGCCAGCTACAGCACTTTGGCACTGATCGCTGCGCAGCAGGCCGCCATGTGCGCCGCCATTGCCGCGTCCGATGCCGCAAACAGTGCTACTTGAATGATGAAAACGCCCGGGACTTGCCGTAAAAAAGCAGTCCCGGGCTTGCTTTATTTCAATGCCAAACCATCATGGAAGGCCTGTCCGACTGCCTCACCCAATGTCAGATAGGTGTGGTTCATGGAGTCGTAGGTGATGGGCTGCAGCTTTTTGGGATCGACCTTGCCATTGTCACCAAGAACGGCTTCCTCGGCAGATACGTTGAGGATCTTGCCCACCAATCGGCAACTTTGAGGATCGTAAGAGACCAGCTCACATTCCAGAGCCATGGGCAGCTCGTCGATCAGCGGTGCGTCCACAAATTCTGACCTGGTGGCATGAAGTCCTGCCTTCTGGAATTTGTCCGGCACTTGCTTGCCGGAGACGATGCCCACATAGTCACAGGCGGTGACGGTGGCGGCGGTTGCCATGGACACGGTGAAGGCCTTTCTTGCCAGGATGTTTTCTGTGGTCTTGTGGTCTTCGCTGATGCAGATGGAGATCTCCGCTTCCTCGCTGATGCCGCCCCAGGCAGCATTCATGGCATTGGGGGTTCCATCCTCGTTGTAAGTCCCGATGATAAACACCGGCATGGGATAGCACATGGTCTTTGCGCCAAAGTTCTTTCTCATAGGGAAATCCTCCTTGCTTTGATGTGACTCCATTATACCGCCTTAGGCTGTATTCGTCAAAGGTTTTCGTTGCCAAAAGGCGGCAGATATGATATAAAAGAGAAAAAAGAAAGGGGAGTTCTCTGTGAAAATTTTGGTCAGTGCCTGTCTGCTGGGGCGAAATTGTAAGTATAACGGCGGCAACAATTATGCCCCCAATGTGGCGGCCTTTTTGGAGGGGAAGGAGATCATTCCCGTCTGCCCTGAGGTCATGGCAGGCTTGGGCATTCCCCGAACGCCCATTGAGATCGTGGATGGTGAATTGAAAGATCGCTTCGGAAACAGTGTGGATGCTGCTTTGAAAGAGGCTGTGGCACAGGTGCTGCGGCTGGTAAAGGAGCAGGAGATCACCTGTGCCATTTTGAAATCCAGAAGCCCTACCTGCGGTGTCCATCAGGTCTATGACGGCACCTTCTCCGGCACTTTGATTCCCGGCTCCGGTGTGTTGGCACAGGCGTTGAAGGATGCCGGCTGTCAGGTGCTGGAAGGGGAGGAGGTAGGCTTATGAATAGTACCTACCGGGTTCGCCGCAGCAGCCGGAAGTCCATGGGAATTTATATCACCCCTAAGGGGGAGGTGGAGGTCCGTTGCCCTTATCAGGCAACTCAGGAGCAAATCACTCAGCTGGTGGAAGATCACAAAGACTGGATTGAGACCCACCTGGCAAAGCTGCAGGCCCAGCCCCAGCTGCCGCCCTTTACCGATCAGGAGATTGATGAAATGGCAAACGAAGCCCTGACCCGTATTCCACCAAGGGTGGCACATTTTGCCAAACTGCTGGGTGTGACCTATGGGCGCATCACTATCCGAAATCAGCGCAGCAGATGGGGCAGCTGCAGCAGCCGTGGAAATTTGAATTTCAACTGTTTGCTGATGCTGGTTCCGGCGGAGGTGATGGATTATGTGGTGGTCCATGAGCTGTGCCACCGGAAGCATATGAACCACTCCCAGCAGTTTTGGGCAGAGGTAGAGAAACTGATTCCGGATTACAAAGCTCACCGCCAATGGCTCAAGGAGCAGGGCACGCCGCTGATTGGCAGATTGGACGGTTGAAAAAAGGAAGTAAAACCAAAGCCCAACGGTCAAGTGCCGTTGGGCTTTTGCAGACTTCAAGACTGCCGGAGCAGATATTTTTCTGCCATGAAGGCTGCCACCGCACCGTCGGCGGTGGCGGTGACGATCTGCCGAACCTCCTTGCTGCGTACATCTCCCACAGCAAAGACGCCGGGCAGAGAGGCTTCGGTGGACTCGCCGGCTAGTATATAGCCCTTTTCGTCCAGCTCCAGCTGATCCCGGAAAAGAGCGGTTTCCGGGGTCCTGCCGATGCTGATAAAAAGTCCGTCCAGGTCGATGGTTCTCTCCTCGCCGGTGTTTACATCCGTCACCTGGATGCCGGTGAGCCGGTCCTGATGCAAAAGCTCGGTGACGGTGCTGTTCCAGACAAATTCCAGATTGGGCGTATCTTCCAGAGGCTTGTGATAGACCTGAGAGGCTCGGAGGGTATCCCGGCGGTGGATGAGATAGACCTTCTTCGCCAGCTTAGCCAGCAGTGCCGCATCGGCAGCAGCGGAATTGCCGCCGCCTACCACAGCTACGGTTTTTCCCTTGTACATCATCCCATCACAGGCGGCGCAGTAAGCAACGCCTTTGCCAATGAGGTCCTCTTCCTTTTCGATGCCCAGATGGGTATGATCCGCACCGGTGGCGACGATCACCGTTTTTGCCTGATAGCCGCCCTGGGTGGTGTGCAGGGTTTTGATGGGGTCTTTCAGGTCGGCGGCGGTCACTTCGGCATACACCGTTTCCGCTCCGAAACGCCGGGCACCGGCTTGCATCTGCATTCCCAGAGATACCCCATCGATGCCATCGGGGATACCGGGGTAATTGTCGATCTGAGCAGTCTGGGTCATCTGACCACCGGCAAACAGCTTTTCCAGAACCAGTGTCGAAAGCCCAGCCCGGGCACAGTATAACGCCGCCGTATACCCGGCAGGTCCACCGCCGATAATGATTACGTCGTAAATGTTCATAAAACCCCCAAATGAAATGAGATTAGATACCGGTATTAAACAGGTTCCTTGCTCAGAGCCGGCTCTTCTTCCAGTGCTTTTGTGGCGGCGGAGAGCATGAGCTTGATGCGGTTGAGCTGATTGACCTCGGAGGCACCGGGGTCGTAGTCCACTGCCACGATATTGGCATGGGGATAGGCACTTTTCAGCTTTTTGATCACACCCTTGCCGACCACATGGTTGGGAAGACAGGCAAAGGGCTGGATGCATACGATGTTGGGCACCTCGGTGGTCAGCAGCTCTGCCATTTCTCCGGTGAGGAACCAGCCTTCGCCGTACTGATTGCCGATGGACAGGAAGGGTTTTGCCAGCTTTGCCACCTGTTCAATGGGCATGGGGGCTTCAAACCGGCAGCTGCGGTCCAGAGCTTTCAGAGCAGGCTTTCTCAGCAGGCGAATACCCCAGACACCCATCTTTGCCACCAGACCGGCGGTCCATTTGGCACCCAGAAATTCATGCTTATAGCCCGAGTTGTACACGGAGTAGTTCATAAAGTCCATCAGATCCGGCACCACAGCCTCCGCACCCTCCTGCTCCAGCAGCTCTACCAGGTGGTTGTTGGCAAGGGGCATATATTTGACCAGAATCTCTCCTACGATGCCCACCCGGGGCTTTTTCAGCGTCTCGTCAATGGGCAGGGCATCGAAGGCGGATACGATTCCTTGACATACCTTCCGGAAGCTCCAGGGGCTTCGCCGGTTGGTCAGAGAGTCGATGGCGATGTTCTGCCACCGCTTGTGCAGGGAGTCCGCAGAACCGGGAGTCAACTCGTAGGGGCGAACCCGGTACAGACAGCGCATGAACAGATCGCCGTAAATAATGGCATGGGCAGCTTTTACCATCATCCCGATGGGCAGCTTAAAGCCGCTGTTCTTCTCAATGCCCTGGGCACTGAGGGAGACCACCGGGATATGGGACAGCCCGGCCTTGTCCAGCGCACGTCGGATAAAGCCCACATAGTTGCTGGCCCGGCAGCAGCCGCCGGTCTGCGTCATGATGATGGCGATTTTGTCCGTATCATACCGTCCGGAGAGCACTGCCTCCATGATCTGTCCCACCACGGTGATGGAGGGGAAGCAGGCATCGTTGTTCACATATTTCAGTCCCGTATCGATGGCGGTGCGGTTGTCATTGTCCAGCACCTCCATCATAAAGCCATACTGCCGGAACACCGGCTCCAGAATGTCAAAATGGATGGGACTCATCTGGGGTGCCAGAATGGTGTAGCCCTCCTTGAACATTTTTCTGGTAAACTCCGTCCGCTGGTAGGCGGCACTGACGGGCTTGGCGGTGATGTTCTTCCGGCGGCGCATCTGCATGGCGGCCAGTAAGCTCCGAATCCGAATCCGCACCGCACCCAGATTGTTCACCTCGTCGATTTTCAGAACGGTGTAGAGCTTGTTGGAGGCGTCCAGAATGTCACTGACCTGATCGGTAGTCACCGCGTCCAGTCCACATCCGAAGGAGTTGAGCTGAATCAGCTCCAGATCATCCCGGCGGCTCACAAATTCCGCGGCGTTATACAGCCTGGAATGGTACACCCATTGATCCAGCACACGCAGGGGACGCTCCGGGCTTTGCTCCAGAGGGATGGAGTCTTCCGAAAGCACCGTCAGACCGTAGGAGGCGATCAGCTCCGGAATACCGTGGTTGATCTCCGGGTCGATATGATAGGGGCGGCCGGTGAGTACAATGCCATTGCCGCCGTCCTTTTCCATCTGACGCAGCAGCCGCTGACCTTCCTGACGGATATCCTCTTTGACCTTGCGCTGCTCCAGCCATGCGGCGTGAACGGCACTGCGGACCTCCTTTTCCCCAATGCCCCACTCCTCGGCACAGGTCTTCACCAGCCGGTCGGCGGCGGTCTTCTCGTCGGTAAAGGCAATAAAGGGACGGATATAGCGTACATCCCCATCTGCCACCGCCTCAACGTTGTTTTTCAGGTTCTCCGCATAGGAGACAACGATGGGGCAGTTGAAATGGTTCTGGGCAGAGTGGATCTCCTGATATTCATAGAACACGCAGGGATGGAAAATGGTCTTGATTCCCTGCTCGATGAGCCACTGGACATGACCATGGGCAAGCTTGGCAGGGTAGCACTCGGATTCCGATGGGATGGACTCCATGCCCAGCTCATAGACCTTCCGGCTGGAGAAGGGGGAGAGCACCACCCGGAACTTCAGCTTCTGAAACAGTGTTGCCCAGAAAGGATAGTTTTCATACATATTCAGCACCCGGGGAATGCCAACTACGCCCCGGGAGGCATCCTTTTCCGGCAGGGGCTCATAGCCGAAGATCCGGCTGCGCTTGTAGTCGAAGATGTTTTCGCCCTTTTTGCCAACGCCGCCGCTGCCCATGCCCTTTTCACACCGGTTGCCGGTGATATGCCGCCGCCCACCGGGGAAGCGGTTGATGGTCAGCATACACTTGTTGGAGCAGCCCTTGCAGTGGGTGGTGGTGGAGGTGTATTCCAAGGCGGCGATCTGATCCAGAGGCAGCATGGAGGACTTCTGCCCCTGATACCGGTCCTTGGCGATCAGTGCGGCACCGAAGGCACCCATAATGCCGGAAATGTCCGGACAGGTAGCCTCCACGCCGGCTACCCGTTCAAAGGCACGAAGCACTGCCTGATTATAGAAGGTGCCGCCCTGAACCACGATGTGCGTACCCAGATCGGAAGCGTCTGCCAGCTTAATGACCTTGTACAGGGCATTTTTGATGACGGAGTAGGCAAGACCGGCGGAAATATCCGATACCGGTGCCCCTTCCTTCTGAGCCTGCTTCACGTTGGAATTCATGAACACCGTACACCGAGTACCCAGATCCACAGGATTCTGTGCGAACAGGGCTTCCTTGGCAAAGCCCTCGGCACTGTAGCCCAGAGAGTTGGCAAAATTTTCGATAAAGGAGCCACAGCCGGAGGAGCAGGCCTCGTTCAGCAGAACGTTGTCCACCGTGCCGCCACGGAGCTTGATGCACTTCATATCCTGACCGCCAATGTCCAGCACACAGTCCACATCCTTGTCAAAGAAAGCGGCGGCAGTGCAGTGGGCAACGGTCTCCACCTCGCCTTCATCCAAAGCAAAGGCGGATTTCAGCAACGCTTCGCCGTAACCGGTGGAGCAGGAACGGCGGATGAACGCATCCTTTGGCAGCTTCTGGGCAAGCTGTGCCATGGCATCCATGGAGGTCTGAATGGGATTTCCCTGATTAGAGGCATAGTAGGAGTAAAGCAGCTGCCCCTGAGAGCCGATGAGGGCAACCTTGGTGGTGGTGGAGCCGGCATCAATGCCCAAGAAGCAGTCTCCTTTGTAATGCTCCAGCTCCTCTCTGGCAACCACTGCCTTTTTATGCCGCTTTTGGAAGGCAATATATTCCGCTTCATCGGCAAACAGGGGATCCAGACGCTTTAATTCAAAGCTCAGCTCCACACCCTGTTCCAGCCGCCGCAGTAAATCCTCAAGCGCAACGGCATCGCCGCCGGACTCCAACGCCGCACCCATGGCGGCAAACAGATGGGAGTTTTCCGGATCTACGGTGGTTTCCGGGGTCAGTTTCAGGGTGCGGATAAAGGCCTTTTTCAGCTCCGTCAGGAAGTGCAGAGGACCGCCCAGGAACGCAACACAGCCCCGGATGGGTTTACCGCAGGCAAGACCGGAAATGGTCTGGTTCACCACTGCTTGGAAAATGGAGGCGGCAAGGTCCGCTTTTGTAGCACCCTCGTTGATCAGGGGCTGGATATCCGTTTTGGCAAAGACACCGCACCGGGCGGCAATGGGGTGAATCACTTGGTAATTGGCAGCCTCCCGGTTCAGTCCGGCGGCGTCGGTTTGCAGCAGGGAAGCCATTTGGTCGATGAAGGAGCCGGTACCGCCGGCGCACACGCCGTTCATCCGTTCCTCCAAGCCGCCCTTGAAGTAAATGATCTTGGCATCCTCGCCACCCAGCTCAATGGCAACGTCGGTTTGGGGAGCTACAAATTGCAGAGCGGAGGCCACTGCCACCACCTCCTGCACAAAGCCAATGCCCAGTGCCTTACCCAGATTGATGGAGCCGGAGCCGGTGATGGCAACCTGGAGATCGCACTCGCCCAGCTGCGCCTGCGCCTGCTTCAAAAGCTCAGCCAGCGTCTGCTGGGTGTGAGCCATGTGGCGGCGGTATTCCCCAAATAGGATTGCTCCCGTTTGATCAAGAATCACCAGCTTGACAGTGGTGGAGCCAATGTCAATGCCGGCACGATAGGTTTTTATTGTATTTGTCATAGTTATGTACCTTCTGTCTGTGTGGGAAATGCGTATGCGATCCCAATTTACAATCACGTCCAATTATAAAAAATTCCTTGAAACTTGTCAAGGAAACCCTGTGAACAAAATGTAAAACCGCACCATCCGAAAAGATGGCGCGGTTGTGTGGGAATATGTACTAAGGCTTAGTAGTAATACGAATATGCACTGCTCATTGTGCTGGCATAAGCGACGGCCAGAATAAAGCCCAGGACAGTGCCGATGATGCTCAGAACCAGACCGGCAGTGGCAGCACCGGAACGGGATTTCTTACCCATAGCGGAGAAGATGATGCCGAAAATGGACAGCACGATGAAGAAAATATTTGCGGCAGGAACCCAGCAGAAGACCAGACCGATGATACCAAACACAAGACCCAGAATGGCGAAAACCTTCCAGACTGCGGCAGGCTTTTCCTCCACGGTAGGCGCGTAATTACCGGGCTGGTTGTAGTAACCGGCAGGGGGATTATAGGGCTGTTGCTGCTGTGGCGGATAGTTGTAGGTGGGCGGTGCCTGGTAGTTGGGAGCGGGCTGATAATAAGGATTTGCCGGCGGCGCGTCTACCACCGGCGGTACAGGTGCCGCAGCATTGTAATCCTGTGTGCCCTGAGGATACTCGTTGGGGTATTCGTTATTCATGGTTTCCCTCCATTCAGAAGATGATACAATCACTATACCATATTTTACTTTCCTTGGCAAGTAGCAATTTCGTGGAAGCCGGGAAGTCCATAGCAGGCGGTTGACTGCTTCACAGCCTTGATAATGGCACGTTCCATAACCAGCGCACCCAGAACGCCTACCACATTCACATCAGCCGGGATGGTCCCGGTGCTCAGGGCGTAAATGCTGTCTCCGTCTGCCATGGTGTGGACGGGGCGAATGGCACGGGCATAGCCGTTGTGTGCCATACCTGCCACCTTGGTCAGCTGGGGTTTGGTCATGGCGGCATTGGTGATGATGATACCCAGTGTGGTATTGCCACCGGGAAGGGAAGCCTGTTTCACGTCCTCCATCAGCTCCCGGAGGGTGTTGGAAAGGGCGGTTTTGTCCTTGTTCAGCAGACCGGCGATCTGCGTTTCGCCCTCAAAAATGTCTCCCAGCGCATTCACTGCCACCAGTGCCCCTACCTTCAACGCTCCAACTTGAAGGGCATAAGTCCCAAAGCCGGATTTCATGGCCCGATCCATGCCCCGGTACTTTCCCACGGAGCAGCCGATACCGACTCCTACGTTTCCTTCCGCCGGGGCATTGTACCCGGCGTTTTCGCAGGCGGCGTATGCCATGGCACCATCCGGGCGGACATCCACACGCCCAACTCCCAAATCAAAGAGGCAGGACTGGCATACCAGCGGAACCTTGGTCACGCCTGCGTCAAAACCCATACCCCGTTCTTCCAGATATCTCTGAACCCCTCCGGCAGCATCCAGACCAAAGGCACTGCCGCCGGATAGCAAAACGGCGTTGATGGTATCGGCATGGGCGACGGGGCTGAGAAGCTGTGTCTCCCGGGAGGCAGGACCGCCGCCCCGGACATCCACACCGGCAGGACACATTTGATCGCACAGCAGCACCGTACAGCCGGTAGCGGCTTCATGGTCCTGTGCGTGACCGATCCGGAAGCCGCCCACCTCCATAATTGAAATTTCCTTCATAGCGTAACTCCTTTATCGTTTGACTACCGCGGACAGAGCTTTGCCGATGGAGCCGCTGAGGATACAGCCGATGACTGCTTCCAGCACCGCCTGGATACCCACATAGCCCAGAGCAAAGAGGAAAATACTGTCTTTAAATTCAGCGTACAGCTCCTCGCCCAGAAGCCCTACCAGATTGGGAGCGTTCATGAAAATGGGCAGCAGAACCGACATGAACAGCACTGTGTTCAGCAGCGGTGCCGCTACGCCTCCGATGTAATAGCAGATAGTTTTGGTCTTATCCACCTTTTTCAGCAGCTTGAAGATCCAGCCGGTGGCAATGCCCATGAGAATCCGGGGGACAAAGGCGTTGAAAAGATTCAAAACCACCACCATGCCACCGTCATAGCCCATGAGATACAGATCTTTGAAGCCGGTTTTCAGTGCGGTGTAAAAGCTGATAAAGCCCATCACGCCGCCTAAAACGCCGCCGGCAGTGGGCCCCAGCATCATAGCACCCACAGCCACCGGAACGGTCATAATGGAAGCATATTGCCCGGGCAGTGGGATCATGGCAATGCCGGTCAGATCCATCACAAAGAGAATCGCCGCCAAAAACGCCAGGGTCACAAGATAGCGAAGTTTCGTTTTGCTTTGTTGTGTTTGCATATAAAATTCCTCCTGCTGCCGCTCCGTTAAGCCGGATGCAGCGCAAGGCTAATATACTACGCATTGCAGTGAATTTCAAGATTTTTTTGAGAGTCGCTGGCACCAACGGAAGAATTCGCCGCTTTACAAACCAGCCCGACCATGTTAGAATCCTTTGAAAAAAGACAGGAAAGACAGGGAGCAAAATGACGCGTCTCGTTGAACAACTGGAAAAAACGAATAGCCTTTCCCGGGAGCAGCTGCTGACCCTGCTTCAAAATCAGGGCGAGCAAACCCGGCGGCTTTTGGCGGAGAAGGCTTGGAAGCTTCGGCAGCGGCATTACAGCGACCAGGTGTTCATCCGGGGATTGATCGAATTTACGAATTATTGTAAAAATGACTGCTATTATTGCGGCATCCGCTGCTCCAACCAAAATTGTGTTCGCTACCGGCTGTCGGAGGATGAAATTCTCAGCCGTTGCCGGGAGGGCTATGGGCTGGGGCTGCGGACCTTCGTGCTGCAAGGAGGGGAAGACCCGGTATTCACCCCACAAAGAATCGCCGCGCTGATCGAAAAAATCAAACACCAATACCCGGATTGCGCTGTCACATTGTCGGTGGGCGAGCATCCCCGAGCTGTTTATCAAATGTGGTTCGATGCCGGCGCGGACCGATACCTGCTGCGCCATGAGACCGCCCACCCGGAGCACTACCGGCAGCTGCACCCGGAGTGTCAGACTCTGGAAAACCGAATGCGCTGCCTCTGGGATTTGAAGGACATCGGCTATCAGACCGGCTGTGGCTTCATGGTGGGATCTCCGGGACAGAGTTATGAGCAGTTGGTGGAAGATCTGCTGTTTTTGCAGACGTTCAAGCCCCATATGGTGGGCATTGGACCCTTTATCCCCCAAAAGGATACCCCCTTTGCCCATCAAAAACCGGGGACGCTGGAACAGACCCTGTACCTGCTGTCCATCACCCGTCTGCTGCTGCCTACGGTGCTGCTCCCTGCCACCACCGCATTGGGAACCATCCACCCAAGGGGCAGAGAGCTGGGACTTCTGTCCGGTGCCAATGTGTGTATGCCCAACCTGTCCCCCCAGTCCGTTCGGAAGCATTACAGCCTTTATGACAATAAATTATCCGATGGAGCGGAAGCGGCGCAGAGCCTCTTGGCTTTGGAAAAACGCCTGAACAGCGTGAACTGCCGGATGTCCCTTCATCGTGGAGACCATATCGAATTTGGAAAGGAAGCGCGCACCCATGTATGATCCCAGATCCTCAAAAGCAGAGGATTTTATCGACCATCAGGAAATATTAGATTCCCTGGCTTATGCCGATGCCCATGCCGCGGATGCCGCCCTCATCGACAGCATTCTGGAAAAAGCCCGGCAGTTTCAGGGACTGAGCCACCGGGAAGCATCGGTGCTGCTGTCGTGTACCTTAGAGGACAGAAACCAGCAGATCTATGACCTTGCCCGGCAGATCAAGCAGAAATTTTACGGCGACCGCATCGTGATGTTTGCGCCGCTGTATCTATCCAATTACTGTGTCAATGGCTGTGTCTACTGTCCCTACCATAAAAAGAATACCCATATCCCCAGAAAGAAGCTGACCCAGGAGGAGATTCGGGCAGAGGTGATCGCCTTGCAGGATATGGGACATAAGCGGTTGGCACTGGAAGCAGGGGAGGATCCGGTCCATAATCCACTGGAATATATTTTGGAATCCATTAAGACCATCTATTCCATCGAGCATAAAAACGGTGCCATCCGCCGGGTGAATGTGAACATCGCCGCCACCTCCGTGGAAAATTACCGCCGTTTGAAGGAGGCAGGCATCGGCACCTACATCCTGTTTCAGGAGACCTACCATAAAAAAAGCTACGAAGCCCTCCACCCCACAGGTCCGAAAAGCAACTATGCCTACCACACCGAGGCTCATGACCGGGCAATGATGGGCGGCATTGACGATGTGGGTCTTGGTGTCCTCTTTGGGTTGGAGCTGTACCGCTACGAATTTGCCGGACTTTTGATGCATGCAGAGCATCTGGAAGCGGTCTTTGGCGTGGGACCCCATACCATCAGCGTCCCCCGGGTCTGCCCGGCAGAGGATGTGGACCCCAATGACTTTGACGGCGGCATTTCCGATGGGCTGTTTGAAAAGCTGGTGGCATGCATCCGTGTGGCGGTGCCCTATACCGGTATGATCATTTCCACCCGTGAAAGCCCCAAGGTTCGCGGCAGGGTTCTGCAGCTGGGGGTGTCCCAGATCTCCGGCGGCTCCCGAACCAGCGTCGGCGGCTATACCCTGCCGGAACGGGAGGACAGCACCGCCCAGTTTGACCTGTCCGACCATCGGAGTCTGGACGAGGTGGTTCGCTGGCTCATGGAGCTGGGGCATATCCCCTCCTTCTGCACCGCCTGCTATCGGGAAGGACGTACCGGCGACCGGTTCATGGCACTGTGTAAGTCTGGGCAAATCCATAATTGCTGCCTGCCCAATGCACTGATGACCCTTCAGGAATACCTGATGGACTATGCCACCCCGGAAACCGCCCAATTGGGAAGGGAACTGATTGAAAAGCAGCTGCTGCAAATCCCCAGAGAGAAAACCCGGGAGCTGGTCAGAGAAAAGCTCAGACGCATCCAAGCCGGAGAACGGGACTTCAGATTTTAACCGGGAGGAATACCTATGAACAACACACCGCAGTCGGAGCGAATCCGCATTGCCTTTTTCGGGCGGCGCAATGTGGGAAAATCCAGTCTGGTCAATGCCTTCACCGGTCAGCCCCTGTCCATTGTCTCCGAAGTCAAGGGGACTACCACCGACCCTGTTTCCAAGACCATGGAGCTGCTGCCTTTGGGACCGGTACTTGTTATCGATACTCCGGGCATGGATGATGAGGGGGCATTGGGGATACAGCGGGTCCGCAGAACCTACCAAGTGCTGGAGGAAGCGGACGTTGCCATTGTGGTCACGGATGCTACCCAGCCTTTGACCCAGTCGGAGCAGCAGCTGTTAGAACGGATTCGGGAAAAGGGCATCACCTGCCTTCATGTGAGGAATAAAGCAGACCGTTTGTTCTCCCAGCCCCAATCGGAGGCACTCTATACCAGTGCCCTCACCGGATTTGGGGTGGAACAGCTGAAAGAGACGGTGGCGGCGTTGACACCCCAGCAGAAGGAACGACCTTTGGTACGGGATCTGCTGGAGCCGGGGGATACGGTGGTGCTGGTGGTGCCCATTGACAAAGCCGCCCCCAAGGGAAGGCTGATCCTGCCCCAGCAGCAGACCATCCGGGACATTCTGGAAGCAGGTGCCAGCGCACTGGTCTGCCGGGATAGGGAGCTGGAGCAGACCCTTGCCGCCTTAAAAGCACCGCCCCGGCTGGTGATCACCGACAGTCAGGTTTTCGGAAAGGTCAATGCCCAGCTGCCAAAGCAAATCCCCTTGACCTCCTTTTCCATTCTTATGGCAAGATACAAGGGAGACTTGCCCTTGCTGGCTGCAGGAGCCGCTGTGGTGGATGATTTGAAAACCGGGGACCGGGTGCTGGTTGCCGAGGGCTGTACCCACCACCGCCAGTGCGAGGACATCGGCACTGTCAAGCTGCCAAACTGGATTCGCCGCCACCGGGGACAGGAGCCGCAATTTACCTTCGTCAGCGGCAAGGACTTTCCGGAAGATCTGACCCCCTACCGTCTGGTGATCCACTGCGGCGGCTGTATGCTGACCCAACGCCAAATGCAAAACCGAATAGACCAATGCACAGCCCAAAACATCCCGATCACGAACTACGGCACCTTGATCGCCTACCTGAACGGGATACTGGACAGAAGTTTGGAACCACTGGTATGATATATGATACGCAAGAAAAAATTTCGGGGCTGTCTCATTAAGAACGTAGCTTGTGCAAACTGCACGATAATTAGTTGTTTGAAGACCTGGAAGGGGTGTCATCCTGAGCGGAGCGAAGCGAAGTCGAAGGATCTGCACACCGATTTGATTGCAAAGGTCACGAAAGTGGGAAGATCCTTCGGCTTCGTTCCGCTTCGCTCCACTGCGCTCAGGATGACACGCTGGGGGTATTCCAATTCAAATTCCAATTTGTCACCCCATTACCAAAAGCGGCAAAGCTGCCCAACTGGACAGCTTTGCCGCTTTTGGATATATATGCGAGTTTTTTTACAGCCCCGGTTTGCTGTTTTATTGCAATTATTCTTCACTGCTTTCCGGTGCTTCCGGGTCGCTTTCCGATGGTTCTGCAAGAAGCTCATTTAGCACCGCATCTTCCGGAGTGCTGCTTTCTTCCTCAGGACCTGCTTCCAAAGGAACTGCTTCCGGTGCCTCATTGTCCGCTATCTCCTTGCTCAGCTTGATCAGCAGCAGCCGGTTCAGAAGGATCAAGCCTACAAAGATCACCAGACAGACGATGGAAACCACCAGCCCCAGAGTGAATGCAGAGTTTTTATAGCGAAGCACCACATTATGCTGTCCCTCACTCAAACGGACGGCAACCATGCAATCACCCACCAGAACGATTTCCGCTTCCTCTCCGTCCACCTCGGCGTACCAGTTGCCGTTGTAGGGAATGGAGGTATAGAGCAGACCGTCCCGATTGCAGTCGATGGTGCCTTCCACCCGGGTATTGGAAATGCTGGTCAGCTCCATGGTGGAGGCAGAAAGCACTTCATAGCCTTTCTGGAAGACCTCCTTGTTAAGCACACCGGCCTGCACGTCAATAGTAGAACTTTCATCAGCCTTGCAGTCGATCTCCAGCCACACATACTCACCGGCATTGACCTCTGCCACGGAAAGCATCTGAGTAAGACTCATGCTCTCAGAGTACAGCTCTGTGCGGACATTGTCGATCTCTTTGTAAATTCGGATGTTGTTTTTCTTGGGTGCGTTTATTTCCAGACACATCAGACCGGTTTTCGGAACAAAATAGCAGTAGGTGATGGTGCCCTTGGTTTTGGCACTGTAGGTAACTCTGCCGGTCTGTTCATTCATGGAGGACAGCTCCACATTGCCGGAGGTGATACTCAGACAGCCGCTGGGAGACATCTGCCAAAGCTCCTCGTCAATACCGGTTGCCAATTGGAACAGCTGCTCCTGACGCTGGAAGGCATACTTGGAGCCGTTTAAGTCCCAGCTTTCCAGTTCATTTTCTGCCAGAAAGCCCAGAGGCAGATAGGCGTTGTTTTCCAGAAGATACACGTCCCCAAAGTGGTGAACCTCATCGAAGTAGGAATTTTCTTCCACATCTCCGTCTCGCTCGATCATGTATTTCAGATTCAGGAACAAATTACTCACCGGGGAGCCTTCCTCGAAGGCGTAGCGGTTGTAGGTGGATTTCGCACCGTAGCCAAGAGCCGCCATAAAATTGGTGGCACGGAGATTGGCGGAGCTGGTGAAGGTGGTGATGCCGTTGTAATTGTTCAGCGCAGAATCGTTGAAGGTCTGGGTGTGGGTCACCTCTGCACGGTAAAACAGGTTATTCCGCTCCCGGTACTTCATATAGCTGATGGCAGATGCCGTGTTTTCCGTACCCTTGGGATAGTTGGAAACGGAGGTGGTGGAGAAGTAGTTGCAGAAACAGCCCAGATTCAGAATGAGCTCCGCACCCACCACCAGAGCCAGCAGTCCGGAGACCAGCTTATTGTGCTTGCGTTCTGCGTGCCGCATCCGTTTGGGATTTTCCGTCTCCCAGAGCTTATCCAGCTGAGTGCGGCGGATGATGATGAAGACGAACAGACCCACCGTCAGCACCAGCGTCACAACGTTAAAGCAGATAAAGGTCGTGCTGGAAAAATCTCCATGACACAGCAGGATGCAGATGCTCAGAAGTCCCGCGCAGATCAACTGCCATAGCTTGAAGGTATCTCGCAGCAGCCATGCCCGATATGCCATCCAGATCATCACAAAGCTGAACAGGAAGCTGAACCGGTAGGGGATCATGTTCGTAAAGTGGAAGCCGTGCCAGATATAGTCCAGCTGCCGCAGCAGGAAGCTGAGCATGAAGAAAACCAGAAGTGTCACACTGCAAAGCTTATCCCGAAGCTTGACCTTGTGGGAGGTCAGGAACAAAAATGCCATCACCAGCACACACACGCCGCTGTAAACATTGGGCAGGCCCTCTTTGAAGCTGGGCTTGATGCCGCCGCCTATGTTGCCGGCAATCATCATCATGCCTTTCAGCAGGGGAGGGACGGAGCAGCCAACGGCCACGATCCAATTCTTGACCTGCGTGAAGAAGCCTACCTCGTCAATGGTGGCATCCTGAAAGACCTTCCAGGCATCCCGGGCGTAGGCGTAGTCCGCGCTTTCCACAATGTTCAGGGAGAAGGTGGTGGGATAATTGTTTACGCTGGATTGGGTATTCCCCAGTGCCGAAAGGGCCGGCAGCTCTAAAAATGCCGTCATGCCGATGGCAAGGACGGAGAACACGGCGATGCGCCCGAAATCCAGAAACAACCGCTTCACACTGCGGCAGCGGCAGATCTCATAGCAGATGGAGACCAGCATGACGAAGATGCAGGTGAACAGACCGATGTAGTAGTTGCATACGATGGAAAAGAACAGAGATACGGTGTACAGAATCACCTTCCGGTCCCGCAGGAGGCTGATGGTACCCAGCACCACCAGCGGAAGCAGAGCGAAGGTGTCCAGCCACATCACGTTCCATTGATAAGCCAGTGCCCAGGAGCACAGGGCGTAAAGGGAACCAAACAGGGCAATGGAAAGATCATTTTTGCCGTAGAGCTTTTTGAGCATAATGGCAAAGAATAACCCGGCAAAACCCAGCCGAACTGCGGGAAGAATGGAGAAGTACTCCAGCAAAAGACTCTCCGGCACCAAAACGCTGAGCAGGTTCAGGGGGGAACCGAGATAGTACGACACCAACCCCAGATAATCCAAGCCCATGCCGATCTGCCAGTTGTAAAGCAGGGAATCGCCACTGCGAAGGGCGTTGCGGAAATTCACAAAGAAGGGGTAATATTGGTGATATTCGTCGGAATAGAGAAAGGCTTGGTCGTTGCCGAAGGGTTCACACTGAGATACCAGCAGTACGGCAAGAAAGCCCAGAAAGGGGATCAGAAAGGCGAGGGTCAGATAAAGCCACTTATTTTGCTTTTCCTGCCCAAGCCTGCCTGTGTGTTTTCTTTTGTTGCTCATAAGGCAGCCTCCAAAAAGGTAATATCCCCTTCATTGTACCACAACCTTTAAGCAACGTAAAGAAAAAAATAAGGAAAGACATGGGGCGGTTTCCTTGCGAAACCGCCCCCGAAAAGACCACACCATCAACGCCCTACATTATAATATAATACAAATCAGCCCCGTTGCCCCTTCGTTTACGATTCTCGTCAGGCTTCCGCGGAATTTCCCTCTCACATCCTCCGGCATCCGCAGCAGCTTGGCACTCAGCCCTTCCTGAATCAGCTCATATACCGACTTGCCGAAAATATTGCTCTGCCACAATTTCTCCGTATCCTGCTGGGACAGCCGCCCGATCAGATCCTGAGACTGCTGTTCATCTCCCACCATGGGGCTGATCTCCGTGTCAATGTCCACCCGAATCATATGAATGGAGGGCGCACCGGCTTTCAGTTTTACCCCGTAGGCTCCGCCCTTGCGAAGAAGCTCCGGCGTTTGCAGGGTCATTTCCTCCTGACTGGGCATCACCACACCGTACCCCGTGGCCTTCACAGAGGAAAGGGCATCGGAGATCTTGTCATATTCCCGTTTGACCTGTGAAAGCTCGGAAAGCAAAGAGATCAGCTGCCCCTCGTTTTTGATCTCCATCCCAGCCTTGGCACTGAGGATCTCATAATATAAGGTCTCCGGGAACCCCAAAGCGCAGTCTACCGTTCCTGTGGCAAGATCCACCGCCCGGATGGAAACGTCCAGAACCGGCTCCAACTCTTTCAAATTCATCAAATTCGGTTCTGCTTGCCCCACCGTATGGATGGTATCGCCCAGCTTCAGCAGTGCCTCATATAGCTGACTTTTCACCGGATGCTCCGGCTCCAACGCGTCCATCCACCGGGGCAGATACAGCCGAATCTGCTGCATGGGGAAGGCATAGAGCAGCTGCCGCAGTAATCTTGCAATGCCCTCACGATCCAGTGCCTGACAGTCCGCTATGGCGGCATCCACGCCGAAGCGGTTTTTTAAGTAGCTTTTCACATTGGCGGCGGCGTCAGAACCGGGGTCGGCGGAGTTGATGATGACCAGAAATGGCTTGCCGGTGGCCTTCATATCCGTAATGGCACGTTCCTCAGCCCGGAGATAGTCACTTCGTGGAATGTCGGTGACACTGCCATCGGTGGTCACCACCAGACCGATGGAGCAGTGCTCCTCCATGACCTTTTTCGTCCCCAGCTCTGCCGCCTCCGTCATGGGGATCTCGTGGTCATACCAGGGGGTGGTCACCATCCGGGGGACACCATCCTCCTCTGCACCCACCGCACCGTCTACCATATAGCCTACAGAGTCGATCATACGCACACGCAAAGTGACGGTACCATCGGGGGAGATCTCTACCGCTTCCTCCGGCACGAATTTCGGTTCCGAGGTCATGATGGTCTTCCCGGAGCCGCTTTGGGGCAGTTCATCCCTTGCCCGTTCCTTCCGATAGGGATCATCGATGCCGGGGATCACCAATTCCTCCATGATGCGCTTGATCAGCGTGGACTTTCCGGTGCGGACAGGCCCCACCACGCCGATATAGATATTGCCGCCGGTCCGGGCAGCGATGTCCTGATAGATATTTTCCATAGAAGCCTCCTCAATGGGGCGAAAGAACGATACCCTTCGCCGGTGGTTTACTGTACGGTATGTCCCGGCAGAGCAAAATAGAACGCTCCGGGAAAAAACCAAAGATTTTTTTGAAAATAATGTTTGACAAATCACCCCTTTACCGATATAATATCTAGGCACGACTGTGGAAAGGGGGAGTACTATGCGGTTAGGGCTTTCTGAAATAATGGATCGTCCCGGTGCATCGGTGCCTTTTTCTGTCAGCGTGGATCTGAGCGATCTTCGTTATGGCAATAGCTTTCCTGTCTCCCAGCCGGTTCTGGCTCAGGGGCAGGTGCGCAATACCGCCGGTGTTCTGGTGATGACGGGTCTGATCGAGACCACCATTCACGGCACCTGCGACCGTTGCGCCGCTGATTTCCAACGGGATGAAGCCTTTCCCATTGATGTGGTTCTGGTAACGGAGCTTGCAAACGAAGAGAACGAAGATGAATGGGTATTCCCTTTGGAGGGTGACAGCGCCGATCTGGATGACATTGTGCGAACGGTGTTCGTGCTGAATCTGGATAGTAAGCTGCTGTGCAAGGAAGATTGTCAGGGTCTTTGCTGCCGTTGCGGTAAAAATCTGAACGATGGTCCTTGTAGCTGTGAGAAGGAGCTGGACCCCCGATTTGCTGCTTTAAAGCAGCTTCTTGAGAAGTAATCCATAATGAATGCTGTTTAAAAGCAGTTTGACCAAGGAGGTGTCACCATGGCTGTCCCTAAGTGTAAAGTGTCCAAGGCCCGCCGCGATAAGCGCCGTGGCTCCAACTGGAAGCTGTCCGCTCCCAGCGTGAGCGTTTGCCCCAAGTGCGGTGAGCCCGTCATGCCCCACAGAGCTTGCAAGGCTTGCGGCTCCTACAATGGCCGTCAGGTCCTGGCCGCCAAGGCTGACTAAGGCAGGAAAATGCGGTAACGCAGAGGAAGGCTTCCAGCCTTCCTCTTTTTCCTTAATATGAGAATTTGGAATTAGGACGAAAAGCGTTTGCTTTTTTGCAAAAAGTGTCGCGCGATGCCGTGAAAATCCTGAAAAATGTGTGGATGATGCCTTGTAAAAACCGTAAAAATGTGTTATGCTGTTTTTACTAAGTTTTTGTGGGGTGATTGAGATGAAAAGAAATGCCATAGAGTCTCTTCTTAAATGGAAAAAGGATGAAGAACGCAAGCCGATGGTTCTAAAAGGTGCGCGTCAGGTAGGTAAGACCTGGCTGATGAAGGAATTTGGAAAGAGCTATTACGAGGACTTTGTGTATTTTAACTTTGATGAAGAGGATGAACTGAAGTCTATCTTTGAAGTAAATAAAAACCCACACCGAATTATTGAGCTGCTTTCTATGATTGTAGGAAAGAAGATACTTCCTGAAGCTACGCTTATCATCTTTGATGAGATCCAGGAATGCCCGGCTGCGTTGAATGCGTTGAAGTATTTTAAGGAAAAAGCAAACGAGTATCATGTGATCGCCGCGGGAAGCTTGCTTGGAACGCTTCTTGCGAAGCCAAAGTCATACCCTGTGGGGATGGTTAATCTTCTTGATATCTATCCATTAACGTTTGATGAATTTCTCGGTGCGACGGATGAGCCGCTGTATTCCTATTATCAGAGCATTACAAAAGGACAAGAGATTGAGGAACTGTTTCATAATCGCCTGATGGAGGCGTATCATTACTATTTGATCATTGGCGGTATGCCTGAATGTGTTGTATCGTGGATAAAGTATAAGGATCCCACTAGAATTGTACAGATACAGAAGGAGCTTGTTCAGATATACGAAAATGATTTTTCCAAGCATAATGGCAAGGTTAATAGCGGAAGGATACTGATGGTTTTCCGCAGCATCGTGACACAGCTTGCAAAATCCAATGAAAAGTTTATGTACGGTGCGGTACGGGAAGGCGGAAGGGCAAGAGACTTTGAGGAAGCGATCGAGTGGCTTGTATCTGCCGGTATGCTTGATCGTGTATATAATGTATCCAAAATAGAGCATCCATTGTCCGCGTTTGATAAGCTGGAACAGTTCAAGCTGTTTGTGTTTGACACTGGGCTTTTGAAATACATGGCAGGCATTGATAACAGTGCCATTCTTTTGAAAACGGACTATCAGTTTAAAGGACCGCTGACGGAGAATTATATTTTGCAGCAGTTGCGTGGACAATTTGAGGTTGCTCCACGTTATTACTCTGACCGGAGCGGTGAGATCGATTTTGTTATTCAGTATGCGGCAGCGGTCATACCTGTTGAAGTGAAGGGCGGTGGCGATAAGTCCGCCCCCACCTTCAAGAAATACGTTTCGGAGCGTCAGCCTGAGTACGTCGTGCGCTTTTCGAAACGGGGATACCGCAAGGATGGCTACATTACAAATATGCCGCTATATCTTGCCCGGAAGATGAGGGAGCTGTTGTAACAGCCATCCGAAAGGAATGGTTGATGGAATAGTTTGCCCCTCATCTCCATCTTACCGAAAGCAGAAAGGAAGTGTTTTCTATGGCAAAACCATTGGTCGCCATCGTTGGCAGACCGAATGTTGGAAAATCCATGCTTTTTAATAAGCTCACCGGCAAGCGTGTGTCCATTGTGGAGGATACCCCCGGTGTCACCCGTGACCGGATCTATGGCGATTGCGAGTGGTGCGGCAGGAGCTTTTCTCTGGTGGATACCGGCGGTATCGAGCCGGGTACGGAAAATGATATGCTCAAATTCATGCGCCGCCAGGCGGAGATTGGCATTGAGCTGGCAGACGCCATTATTATGGTGGTGGATGTCCGTTCCGGCGTCACCGCAGCGGATCAGGATGTGGCGACCATGCTCAGAAAATCCCGGAAGCCCGTGGCACTGGCGGTGAATAAGTGTGACTCCATTGGTCATGTGAACCCGGATGTGTATGAATTTTATTCTCTGGGAATCGGTGACCTGTTCGAGACCTCTGCCGTCCACGGTCACGGTACCGGCGATCTGCTGGATTGGGTGCTGGAGAATATCCCGCCTGAGGAAGAGAATGAGGAGGAAAGCGATACCATCCATGTGGCAATTGTCGGTAAGCCCAATGTGGGTAAATCCAGCCTCTTGAACCAGATTTTAGGAGAGGAACGGGTCATCGTCTCCAACGTGGCAGGCACCACCCGGGATGCCATCGACTCCTATTTTGAAAACGATACCGGCAAGTATTGCTTCATCGATACCGCCGGTATGCGAAGGAAAAGCAAGGTGGATGATGTTATCGAGAAATATTCCAACCTGCGCTCCATCAGTGCCATTGAACGGGCAGATGTGTGCCTGATTTTGGTGGATGCCAATGAGGGTGTCACCGAGCAGGATACAAAAATTGCCGGTCTTGTCCATGAGGCAGGGAAAGCCGCCATCATCGTGGTCAATAAGTGGGACGCGGTGGAAAATAAGGAGACCAATACCATGCGGGATACGGAGCAGCAGGTTCGTAAGGATCTGAGCTATATGCTCTATGCCCCGGTGGTCTTCCTGTCCGCCCTTACCGGTCAGCGTGTAGACAAGCTGTTCCCCATGATCCAGGAGGTATATAAGCAAAATACCAGCCGGATCACCACCGGTGCCTTGAATAGCATCCTGGCAGAGGCAACCGCCCGGGTCCAGCCCCCGTCTGATAAGGGCCGCCGCTTGAAGATCTATTATATGACCCAGGCAGGCACCAAGCCCCCACATTTTGTTATTTTCTGTAACGATGCCCGGCTGTTCCACTTCTCCTACCAGCGGTATCTGGAAAACCAGATCCGGGAGGTCTTCGGCTTGAAGGGGACCCCTGTGCGAATCACCATTCGGCAGAAGGGCGATAAGGAGGACGGCTAATGATATATGCAATCGTCATCACCGTGCTGGTGGGTTACTTTCTGGGCAACCTTAACGGTGCGGTCTGTATGTCCCAGCTGGTCGCCCATGAGGACGTGCGCTCTCAGGGCAGCGGCAATGCGGGACTGACCAATTTCGTCCGTAACTACGGTGCCGGAAAGTCCATCGCCGTTATTTTGATCGACGGCGGTAAGGCGGCACTGGCGTGTCTTGCCGGTGGTCTGATCCTGGCACCCTACGGATTGTATGAAGAAGGACTTGCCATCGGCGGCGTTGCCCTGATGCTGGGACACGACTTCCCGGCACTGCTGGGCTTCAAGGGCGGCAAGGGGATTATGAGCGGCTGTCTCATCGCCTTTGTCAATGACTGGCGGATCGGTGTGCTGGCACTGGGACTGTTTCTGGTGGTCTACCTGCTTACCGGCTATGTGTCCCTCGGTTCCATCGTGGGAGCCGCCGCCCTCAGCGTGGGATTTGCGATATTCTGCTGGGATAGCCCTGTGGTGGTCGTCTGCGGCGTGTTCATGGGTCTGTTGGCGATCTTTATGCACCGGGCAAATATCGTCCGGCTCATTAAGGGTCAGGAGAAGAAGACCAATCTGTTCGGGAAAGGAAAGAAGAAATGAAAGCAGCTGTAGTAGGCAGCGGTGCCTGGGGTACCGCATTGGCGATCCGCCTGTGTAAAAACGGTCACGATGTGACCATGTGGACCTTCGAGACGGAGCTGATTCCTCAGATGGAGCAGCAGCGCGTCAACCCCCGTCTGCCGGGGGCGATCCTCCCGGAGGGATTGAAGATCAGCAGCGATTACGCCTGTGTCAAGGGCTGTAAGCTGGTGGTCATGGCAAGCCCCTCTTTTCCCATCCGAAGCGTCTGTAAAGGCGTGGCACCTTATTTGGACGAGGATGCTATTATGGTCTCCGTCACCAAGGGAATCGAGCAGGGGACACTGCTAAGAATGAGCCAGGTGGTGGAGCAGGAGACCCACCGCCCCACCGTGGTGCTCACCGGACCCAGCCACGCCGAGGAAGTGGCGCTGGATGTACCCACCGGCTGCCTGTCCGCCTGTGAAGACCGGGCACTGGCAGAGCTGGTGCAGGACGCCTTCATGTCCGATGCCTTCCGGGTCTATACCAGTCCCGATGCCACCGGCGCGGAGCTGGGAGCGGCATTGAAAAACGTCATTGCCCTGTGCGCCGGTGTTACCGATGGCTTAGGCTGCGGCGATAATACCAAAGCCATGCTCATGACCCGTGGCTTGACGGAAATGGCAAGATTGGGAATTTCACTGGGAGCCAGTAAGGATACCTTCGCAGGCTTGGCAGGTGTCGGCGACCTGATCGTTACCTGTACCTCCATGCATTCAAGAAACCGCCGTGCCGGTATTCTGATCGGACAGGGCAAGTCGGTAGAGACCGCCATGCAGGAAGTCGGAGCCGTGGTAGAAGGCTATTACGCCGCGGCGGCAGCCTACGAGCTGGGACAAAAGCAAGGCGTAGATATGCCCATCACCACCGCCGCCTACCAGGTTCTCTACCAAGGCAGAACCGCCAAGGAAGTCGTCCGGGAGCTGCTGAAAAGACAAAAGAAGTCAGAAAAAGAAGACGCTGGCTGGCAATAAAAAAAACAACCGGAGGCCGGTCGCTACACCCGTAGCGACCGGCCTCCAAATCATCTACGCAAACAACCGCACCCCGTAGCGACCGGCCTCCGGACGGTCCAACCCGCCAAACCAT
>CAZENN010000005.1:0-36667 GCA_964513605.1 uncultured Oscillospiraceae bacterium | reverse complement strand
TTGTGCAAAATGTCCAACAAAACGGACTTGGTCCAGATTTTTAAACTAACACGTAAATAATTTTGATTTTATCTTCAAGAATGTGAACAGCATCTTCTTGGTAGATTGCTTTAAAAGATACCAACTCCACATTCGGAAGAACAACTGGAAAATACAAAGTTTTTATAGATGCTGGCATTGCCTGAAAAATAACTTTTATGTACTCAATATCATCGGCAGATAATTCAGGTTGATTTTTAGGATGTGAATGGAATATTCCACTAAAGGCAATGCCTTTTTTCTCCCATTCACGAATCTTTGCATTTAGAAAATCAACATTAGGAATATAAACCGCACTATTGGATTGGGAAATGTTGTTATCGAAAAAGTAAGAACAAACAACACCATTTTTCATGCCGAGAATACCGCCTTTTTCCGGTGGCACAGAGGGGCATTGAATAATTTGCTCATATACATCCGATAAGATCTTCATATGTTTAATCTACAAAATTGAATTCATCTTTGTATTTAGCTTTAAAAATATCAAATACTGCCGAAACAATACTTTCATCCTTTACGCCTAAATAACTTTCAGAATCATCCCCGGATTCTTCAAGTTGAAGAATCACAACTTCGTCAGCCTCATCATCAGTGGGCAATAAAACAACATATTCCTGACCTTGATATGGAATTAGGTCTAAAAACTCAAATTCTACTTCATTGCCATTCTCATCATTCAAAACGATAATATTGTCATCCATATTAATCATCCTTTCTGTAGATTTTGGTTCACTCGTTTTAATCGCAAAATTAATGTTACGATACAGCTTTTTTTGTATATAATTATAGGGCTTTTGTTTTGATACAGTTTCCTCTACAAAACAGCGGTTAGGTACGATACTCATATTTTCTAATAATGTGTGTACATACAATTCATTTGATCGTTGCTGTTCTAACTGCCTTTTTTCTATGTCTTTCAAGTTCATTTCAACATCAGAAAAAGCAGATTGCTCCTCAACGATATTTATTTTTTCACAAAAAGATTTCATCACTTGTCACCAGGATTTTTCTCAATTTTAATCAATGCACCGTGCTCAACAAGTTCATCCGCCGTCATTTCGGATTTGAATTGGCGTGTTGTCCCTGAACTTTCAGAAGTTGAAAAATACTGTTTCGCTATAATACTTTGAGTAATCGGTAACTCTTTAACCACTTCATATGTACTTAGTACGCGCTTGTCTTGAGAATCTGCCAACTGCAAATCAGAATAATCAGCACCTTCATTGGCAAAATATCTTCCCGATGTTCCTTCGTTAGCAAATTGAATGATTCTTGTTCCAATAGGTAATATTATTTCTTGTTCTGAACCATCGAGTGAATCTTTGCTCCAACTAACACGATGAAGTCCTGTTTGTTTATATTCTTCGCTGTATTCTCTTGGCAATGTTGCATCTTCAATGTTCTTGCCGCTGTTTTCGTATCTGACATCACCGTTTGTATAACCTGCAAAGTCGTCATACAATTCTTTCAACTCATCATCCGTATAATCAGCAATGCTTACAGCAGATGAATTCTCACTGCTATCGGCAGTATTCTTATCCAAATAGTCAATCTCGTCATCATCAAGAACAGCTTCAAATTGTGAATTTAGTTCTTCGTTTTGACTGTTCTCTTGTACATCGGTTTCCGTTTTGCTGTTTTCAAACTTACCTAGCATCATCTGTACTACTTCCTTTCGTGTTAAAATTGTTTCGGTGGTCGGTCAGATTTGACCGACCACCGAAGGCGTAATTACCTGGAGAACCATCCAGTCATAATTTTTATCAGCAACTTGAAAAGTTCCCAAACAGCACGAATTAGCCAATGGAACATTCTATATGACCAATCCGCCATTTTGTTAGAGATAGCATGCACAATTTTTTCAAGACCACTGCGTTGACCATTGATCCAATTGCGGTTAATTTCATAATAAGGTCGGAAACTAAAATAAATTGTTAATGCATCCATTACCAAGAAGAAACCGCCAATTGCCGCAAAAATCCAATGAAATGCTCCAAGAATCAAGAATAGTGTGCCGTAAATGCTAAGTGTCTTGACGTTTTCTGTGTTCCAACTATCCCATTCTTTTTGTCCAAAATACTGTGCGGTTTCGCGCAGTTTTGTTGTATACTCGTCTTTGTAAAGCTCTTCTGCTTTTGTACAAAGCCTTAAGTTCTTTTGATAATCTTCTTTGCCTGCTATCATCACACCGCCATCATTACCCGCTTGATAACAGGTTTGTTTAGCGTACGTTGCAATATTATATGCAGATTCTTTCTTGAAGGCTTTGTCAGTTGGATGTGCAACGATGTAATTATCGATTTCGGAAAATGCTAATTGTTCATCGCCTTTATATAGATACAAGTATGCTTGTTCGGCGTATCCAAGTGCATTGTTGGGTGCCTTTTCAAGCAGAACATTGATTCTTCGCTGAGCATCATTATAGTCCTGCGTACCAATAGTTGCATATCGTGCTCCAAGCCATACAAGGTTAAGATCATCATTAAATATTTTCGAGCCTTGATCAATAACTTCCAAAGCTCTCTTAGGATTATTGGAATCAAAATGACAACGAGCCAAAATGTTGTATGCGGAAGCATCTCCGATTTGGCCGTCGATGGCTTCTTGTGCATATTTTGCAGCCAATTTGATATTACCCTTGCGATAGTATGCCTTAGCCTGAGCAAGAATATCTTTGAGTTTTTCTTCCTCTTCGTTGCTGATCTTGCCGGCTTTATAAGCCTTATCAAGAGCCTCATCATAAATTTTACGTTTGATTTCCTTGAAAAGGTGCTTACAGCCTTCTTGGAGTAATTCAAGCCTTTCCTCAATTAACATTCTCTGCTTTGTATCATTGGTTGCACCGTTACGCTTTGTCCATAAACTTTGTTCAGCTAATACATTCTTTTTGATTGTTTTACAATCCCATGCCCTATCAAGGTTAAGAACCTTGTATAAGTCATAGGTGACTACTAATTCTGCCATCTTCTCATATCCTTTCTTTATTCACCGCTAATATCAAGTTTGCTGATACGTCGCTGGTTTTGTCTTACTTCTTCATCTGAGAGATTAGAAACACGGTCAATATGCATCTCACCTAAATCTCTTCTCAAATCCTGATCATAAACTCGTACATGAATAATAGAATTTTCATCACATGCAATAGTAACTTCAATCCCAACCAATTGCTTACGGGGAGAAATCTCGATTTCCGCCGTGCCGATAACCGTTACATAACGCAGATCGCTTTCTTCGCCCTGTGTGACCTGAATGTAGAGTTTCTCTTGGAACGGAACTGTTGTTTGATAACAGTTTGTCTTTTCGGCAGGGACAGTTACGTTTTTGGGAAGAATTACGGAGTTGATTTCTTCGCCGTTTTCATCACAGATTACAACGCCAACACCATGCGAGGTGACGTCTGTAAAGGAGTACTGTTTGCTTGTTTCAGGAATTGCTACATCCAGAACTTCGTTGCTGACATCACCGGACTGTTTAGCTTTAGTTTGCTGAGTTTTAAGAACATCCAAAACATGATATGCGGCACCGATAGCAACTGCTTCATCAGGATGGACCTCAGATGAAGGTTCAATACCGGTCTCTTCTTTAATGGCACCTCTAACCAAGGGCATTCTTGTTGATCCACCGACCAATAGAATTTTATCGAGATCAGAATATTCAATGCCTGCCTCATCACAAGCATTTTCCATACTACTGACACTCCTATACAGTAGCGGCTCTGCCATTTCTTCAAAATCTTCACGTGTCAGCGTGTATTTGAAAGGTCTGCCGTTGATATTAAGCATAATATTGGTCTTATCTTTAGCTGAGAGAGATTTTTTAGCAATTTCCGCTTTTAACTGCAAATCTTGTCTTGCGGTAGGATCGCTGTTTACATCCAAACCCTGTTCGGAAGCACTTTCAATAACGGCATCGATTATCTTTTTGTCAAAATCATAACCGCCGAGTTTTCTGTCGCCTGCTGTACCAAGTACGGTAATGCTGTCACTGTTGAATCTCATAACAGTAACATCAAACGTTCCACCGCCAAGGTCGTAAACCATAACTGTTTGTTCTTTGTCAGAACCTTTTGAAATACCAAATGCCAATGCAGCAGCTGTAGGCTCATTAATGATAGCTACCACATTAAGACCTGCAATTTGTCCGGCATCCATAGTTGCTTTTCTTTGTGCCTCATTAAAATAAGCGGGCACTGTTACTACTGCACCGTCAACCTTATCGCCAAGGTATGCTTCTGCATCCGCCTTTAGCTTTGATAAGATAATTGCAGACACAGCCTCAGGAGAATATTTTTCACCGTTGTTAGCGGTAAACAAATAATCTCGTTCTCCCATATGTCTCTTTACGAACTGCTCGTAGTTTGAAGGTTCCAAAAGACTTTGATCTTTCGCTTCTTTACCTACGATGATACTGTCTCCGTCAAACAGGACGGATGAAGGAGTAATATTGTCTCCTTCGCTGTTGGGAATTATTTCGGGTGAGCCATTTTCGGTTATGTATGCCATACACGAAAAGGTCGTACCCAAATCAATTCCGATGTACTTACCCATACTACTTCTCCTCTCGGTTTTTTATTTTCCAAATAATTTTGGGAAGAACCCCTTTTTAGGCTTTCCAACAATTACTTTAAAAACTTTGGTAATACGATTGGTGGCGTTAGAAACTGTAATAGTTGCTTCGCCTTTGTTTTTAGCCAGTAGTTTTTGTCCTACAACGTTTACAATTCCGCAATCGGATGACTTCACTACTATTTTTCCATCTATGCTATCGTTAGGAATTGTCTTTATTTTTAAACTCAATTCCTGCATAGGCATCAGTTGAAGAGTATCTTCTTCTAACGGAGTTTCAATGACAATTTCTTTTAAATAAGGCTTTACCTTGCAAACACATTGTGCGGATACATTTTCTGCAGTACATATAATTCTGCACTCGCCTAATCCAACAGCTATTAATCTGCCGGTATTATCTACCTTGATGACTTTGCTGTCGCTACTTCTCCATGTGATTTCGCGCACATTGTCTGCATCGGTAGGCGCGAAATCGCATTTGATAAGTTTTTTATCATTTAAGCCAACTGTCAAATCGTTTTCAGAAAGCATTAGCTTTGTAATGCGATTGCGTTTTATAACCTGTACTTTCTTAACATCGAACGGCATTTTTTCGCCCATTCTATAGATTTCCAATTTCGTTTCGCCGGCAGACTGACCGTATATGTGTATACCGTCGCAATTTGCAATACTTCCATTTTGAACTTTGTATTCCAATTTCGGAGGTTGCCCGATAGGTGGATCTAAAGAAATATTTATTTTATTGCTCTTTCCGACCTCTATCGGTAATTCGAACTCAACATTCACAATCGGTTCAACTGCTGAAACAACTTGCGTTTGATGTGATATAGATGATGATGCAGGAATACTTTTCACACATTCTCTGAATGCTTTTAATAACGGGATTTTTAAAAAGCACTCAAAGATGGTAGTTATCATCGAATCCGAAGTTGTTTGTAAAAACAGTGCTTTTTCATAAACATCCAACAACTCATTTTTTGCTCCACCACAAATCACAAAGTATGGATTAGGATTATTGGGATAACTTTCAATTTGTTGTGCAACCTTCTTTGGATCATCAGTTATTATAAAGTAATAGTCGTTTTCGCTTGCATTTACGGGAACAGTATTTTTTAATGAAACCAATACTGAGCAAAATAAGTTGTTGATTTCAATATCCTTAATATCATCCAAATAAGCTGTCATAGAATCCGAAACAGCAAAACTTGCTCTAACTACCGTCTTTTTATAACTCGTGATTCCCGAATTCTTGATTAGCTGATTCATTTTTCCAAGACGTTTTTGCAGCGGCTCATTTGCCACATATTCTTGTTGTTTTACCCCTAAGCAATGCGGACATTTTTTCGTCGCAAACGCTAATAAATCAGCATCATTTTTATATCCGGTAAAGGAAACAACAAAATCATCTCTGATTTCGGAGTAAATGACATCCAGAATTTCATTGCACCATTGCCAGATATCTTCATTTGAATATTGAATCAGTCGGCTATAGTCAGAAGGCTGTTTGCCATTAACCAAAACTTTGAGCCTTGGAATATAGGGGTTGTACTGTAATTCAACTAAACTTGACATTATATACACCTCCCCTTAATTGTCTGTGTTTTCACCACTATATTTTTTTGCTATCTCTTGTTGACCATCTCTTATTTCATCAAGTTTTTCAGGTGTTAATTCCCATGATTTTCTATCAGGATAATTTTTATTAGCTTCATCAGACTCTTTCCGTGCATCTAAATATTTATCTCTTCCATCAAGAGTCTCCGCTTTTTGAGCTTGTGCCTCATATGAAGGTCTATCCTTGCGCAAATCATCTACAAACGAATTACGAGACTCTGTTTTTTCAGAACCTTTGTCGCTTTCTTTTTCAGTCGATTCACTACTTTCTGAATTTTCTTCATTGCTCTCTTTTTTGGAAAACAAGTTGCGAAGTCTATCCAAAACACTTCCTTTTTCAGAATCTTCGCCTTTATCCTTTTCGGCTTCCTGCGGTTTATCGCCTGATGATTCGTTCTTTGATTCGTTTTGGTCTAATTTCTTGTCAAAGTCATCATCGTAATCCTCGGGTGTTTCGAGTATTTGATTTCTTGACTTTTCGGCATTGTCTGTGTTTTCTTTAGCTTCGTTAGTTTCATTATTTTCGTTGGTCTCATCGAATTTTCCGATTGCCATATATCATTGCTCCTTTTCTTCGTTAAGTTTAATTCCCAGCATTCTGTATAACATACGACAAATCATTGCGTTTTTATCGGTTTGGTAATATTTAACCATGCCACGTCTTCCGATAACATAAATAATATCGATAATGATCTGGCCTTTAATAAGCTCGTTATCCAAGGTAATGTAGAGCGATAGAGCCTGTAATATCTTTTCAAACCACGCTTGGACATTGTTCTCAAACCGTTTCGCAAATTTTGCAAAATCGGGTGAAGAACTGTCATATACTATAAACTCTTTATATGTAGGTATATTAGCGGTAGGAATAACTGAAAACAAATGCTCACAACCAATAAGCTCCATCAAAAGATTACCAAAATAATGCTTGTTGATCTTAGCCTTAGTGAATAGTTTTTCATTGTACGAAAGAACGATATCGTCAATTTCACGTTTTTTATCCGCAGGTAATTGAGATGCTTTAATGATAGAACGCAGTTTCATTGGAGAGAGCTTACCGTTGTTTTTTTGTTCCATAAGAGCACTTACAAGGCCACCACGCAACAACCTCAATTCAGCTTGATCTGTGACAACCACTTCCGTCTCGTAGCGGTCATCCCACTTATCTATTTTCATCAGAACGGGGGACAACCACCCCTTTTGGAATACCGCCGCAACACCAACATTCAATCTTGAAAGTTCGCGAGTTTGTGCATCATTTAGAGAGAGTGCGCTACCTAATTCTTCGCAAGCGTCCTTAGCAGGCGTGTTCATAATAATCTTCGTAGCGGTGTTTTCAATGGCGGAAGAATCTACTGCCATAGGAGACTGGTCAATGATGATAAATCCTTCACCATATGTACGCATCTCTTTAATGGAATTACTAATCATTTCAACCGATTTACCAACCATATTGGCACCTCCTTGATTCTGATCTTTAGAGGTACGCTTGAGCAGATTGTGAGCCTCTTCCAATATGGTTATATGTCTCAGTTGAGAGTTCAGTTTTAGTTCTTTGTTGGATTTCCTTTGAGACTTGCGGTATTCGTTCAATTTCATTATCAGAACACCCATAATAAGTGCAATTGCTTCATCAGATCCTAATTCGCTCAAATCAACGACAACATTGGAATCAAACAACAGTGAATCATTAACACCTTCACTATTTTTGAAAATAACGCCGTTGATTCCTACCGTCATGGACTGCACACGGGTGAGCAATGCGCCTTTATAGTCGCCTTTAGAATCGGCTGAATAATCGGAGTGATTGATAATGTCGGGCAGGATTTCCAAAACATCTGCAAACACAGGATATTTATGGTCGCAAATCCCGGGAACCCAAATAGAATTTTGAACATCCCATCCGCATTTTACATAAGCTTCAACAACTGCCTGCTTTAAAATTGCAGGCATAGCAGCATACAAAGGCCAAGATGCGTTGAATATCTGCAACAATTGTTCAATATGCGATAAAAGATGTATATTACTTGGGAATTGGAATGGATTAATACGCAGTATTCTGTATGAGTTAGGATCGGTGGTGAATATTTTTATCCCCTTTAAACCACCGAAAATTTGCTTATACTCGCCCTTGGCAGGCTCAATAATCATCATCTTTACATTGTGCTGTAACACAGATTCAAGAAGCTGATATGTAGCATAAGATTTACCTGAACCCGAAGAACCCGTTATAAAACAATGCGAAGATAACAAATCCAAATCCATCTTTACGCGAGGTTTTTCAACAACACCCATATGATAGATATTACCGAATTCAATACTCCTTTTAGGAATCTTATTTTCATAAACAACGGAACGGCCAAATTCAGCCATCTCCACAACAGCTAAACCCGAAACAGATTTTTTAGGCAATCCCATAACCATTGGCAATTCAAAACCGCTTACAAGATTGGTAGGTGTGACGATCTGTTTTTCAAATCCGCCCTCTAATGCCGGCATCTCTGCCTTGGGATGGGATAAATACAAAATGTTATCCAATATTCTGTTGATCGAATCAGCTTGATTGATCGACCAAATGTTTAAATGAGCACTTTCAACATTTGATTCTTTACCGGTCATTAATGCTTTATAGGCATTACCTGATAGCGCAGTGGTATGAATATCTCTTGACATAAAATATCCGGAAAACTCCCACATACCAAAAGATTCACAAATTCTGAATCTTTCGAGCTGTGCTTGAGCACGTTGCATCAAGCTTTCAACGCCCTTATTTTCAAAGTTTAAGGTAATAGTATTCGATGTTCCTGTCGTAGTTGTTTCGCCTTTAGTAGTTCCTTCTGTTGTACTGCTGCCTTCACTATCAGAAATTGATTGAGTGAACGAACTTCCTGATGTATAGGAATCAAACGAACCGTTGGAATATCCGTTGTTGGAACCCCATCCAAAGCTCGAACCATCGCCCGAGAAATTAGCATTAAAACTACTTCCACTGTTATAACTTGAGTTTGATCCACTCGAACGAGATGTGCTTGTACTATTGGAATTACTTACACTTCTATTAACTGATTTTGAAAAACTACTGGATATACTTTCGTTAACAGCTAAACTCTCGTTTTTCCCATAGGCAACCGATAATTTAGCGTGCGGTGATAAAGAGGAGTAAAGCTCCTCATATCCGTGCTTTTTTAATTGCATTGTTTGGTGATCTAACGGCGTAGCCAAGCAAATCATTGTATATGTTTTGCCGCTCATCGTGTCGATGAATTTCTCCACGCCCTGCACGAATGTAGAAATATCGCTTTTCTCTTCTTCGCGCATAGAGGGTACAATTGAAACAGATGCCAGACTTTTAATTCCGCCGCCTTTAATATCGTTTATCAAATTCTGCGTATCAGATACGTTCATTTGATTAAATACAATACCGGGGAAATTACCCTTTAATGTTGATTCAAGTACATCGCAACAGACTGCGGTATTATTTTCAGACCTAATTCCAATATAAAAGCGGATTTTATCTCCATCGCTTTTTAGGATAAGAGCAACGCAACTGTTCAAACTGTGTAACGCCGAATAAACGCTCATTAGTTTATCGGTAAACTTTTCGTTTTCATCAAAAACCAACTTTGATATTTCAATCGTTCTGATTTTTGAAATATCCATAATATTACGGTTAGCGGGAATAATAGGAGCAGATGAAAAGTTATCTAAATATGTTCTATTCAAATAAATATCTGCAACATTAAATCCTTGCGCCAACTGCAATTCGTGATTTACACGCTGGTTACTTTTTTGCCACGCTTTTTCGTAATCATTTCCTCTGCTAAATGTAGGCATTATCCAATATCCTTTCTGTTGTTGATATTTATTACCTCACTCAACTCGGGAGATATTATTTGCATACCATCAATCATTGTTGATGTCTTTTCATTGCATCCAAACACTAAAACTAATGACAAGAATGTGTTCCAAGACATTTGGCGTTTTCCCGTTTCAATAGCGCTATAAGTTTGTCTGGAAATGCCGATAATATTACTAAGTTCGTCTTGTGATACACCTATTTTGGCACGCAATACCGGTAATTCGTTTGTAAGACGTTTAATCAATTCGTCTTTATTTAACTGCTTGTTATCCTGACTACTCAAACAAAAACGCCGTCCTTCACTATAATTTCGTAGAGTGTTTCCCTTGACGAAGAACAGGCACAAGTCCCTTGTGTTTTAGGGATTTGTGCCTGTTCTTTGACTATGATTTTGACGGCGAATAATTTAGGGTAATGCTAATTGAAGCTTTTCCATATTCATTCGCTTTAGATCCATCGAGGAATGAACATATTTATCTAAAGTGATTTTCACGCTGGAGTGACCTAATATTTCACTTAGAGTCTTCACGTCGAATCCTGCTTCTACACAACGAGTAGCAAAGGTATGACGCAATGAATGAAAATTTGCATCTTCTATCCCACAATCTCGTAAATACCTTTTGAAACGGTTCTGCATTGTACGAGGTTCGATATAGTATTTGCTTTCACCACTTAACAGATATGCATTTTGACTCCTATGATACGGCTTAAGGGCATCAACAACAAATTCAGGTATCGGGATAATTCGAACAGAAGCAAAGCTTTTAGGATCGGTAATGATAACTCTTGTCTTTGGAATGTCATTAGAATCCTTGCTTTGCAATCGCTGCATTGTTTGCTCAATTTTAATGGTCTTATTCTCAATGGATATATTCTTCCATTGAAGTGCACACAGCTCTCCAATTCTAATTCCTGTAAACAGGCAGAGAAACACGCCAAGTTTATATAAATCCGTATCCTGTAGCAAAACCCCAATGAGTATTTGCATTTCGGCGCAATCTAAAACACGCATCTCGTGTACTGATTTTTTCAGCGTTATGTTGTCAAAATTGCACGTAATCACAACCCCGTGGTTCCGAGCATATTGAAATGACTCCTTAATGATGATCAATATGTCAGAGATTGTTTTGGCGGACAAGCCGCCCTTTCCGTTCAATTTTCCATTAGTCGTAAGATGCGCAACAAAACTTTCCATCAATGATGCGCCAATCTTATCAATCGGGTATTTCCCTAAATGTGGTTTTATATGATTTTCAATTGAATTTCGATAGCGGATATAGGTGGAATCCTTTATTTTCAATTTTTTTAACGCTAACCACTCATTCAGCCAATATTCGTACTTTGACTTTTCGGAGGTAGTAGATATTTGCAACATTGCTGTTTCTGATGATTGCCGTCTTTGGATCAGTTTGTTTTTTACTGCAGCGTAGGTTTTGGCATATACATATTTATATTTTGCCTTGCCGTCCTCTCCATAAGTGTAAATAAACCGCCCTTCCCAACGACCGTCTTTGCGTTTGTAAATGTTTTCACCTGTTCTTGCCATAATAGCCTTCCTTTCAAACTTTTTTGCTGACGGAGAAATAGACGGAGAAAAGACGAAAAAATAGTCAGTTTTCTGAGTTTTCATATGAATAAATCGACTAAATATTATAAAATTCAAGTCAATTCAACACATATCGTCTTTTACACCTTGACAAATCCGACAACAATAAGTATAATTATAGCTGTGAAATATGAGTTTTCTCACTTCGTCAAGGGAAACACTCTACGAAACAAATTGCTTACAAGTGCTCGAAAACAGCACTTGTTTTTTGTTTTTATAGACATCTTTTACTCCACCATTTATCACACAGGCAAATATAATCAGGAGTTTACTTTTGGCAAGAAAAAAGCAACCATCATTGTCTATGACGATTGCCTAAAGAGCATATTTACAATTCAAGGTTGCAAGGCTGAAGATTGCAATGGGATTGACCAGGGTTACAGCCTTGGCCGTCCAGTTTTATGTACCCCCGTAATAGGGGACGGTTTACACATTATCGGTATAATACCATCTATCGAACGATGCTTTCGGTACTCGATAGAGTTTACCAATCTTGAAAACCGTAAAGGGAGATTTCTGCATATACACATCTTCTAAAAACTCATAGGTCTTAGTTTTGCCGATGCCGAGTTTTTCCTGAATGTCTGCCGCAAAATAAACCTCGCACTTATCGTTTTCGGTTCTTTTAGCCATAGCGGTTCCTCCTTTCTTGGAATTGTGTAAACAGAATGAAAAAGGAACACCGTTTTGGCAAGAAAAAAACGCCTTCGTTTTTAGAAGACGTTTTCAAACCATTTAACTGTGTTTTTCGTTATAAGACTCTTTCAGTCTTTCAATAGCAAGTTCGGGACTCATAGTGTGATACATCAGATACACAATCTGCATTGTTTTAGCAGGTGCTTGTTTGTATATTTCCTTACTGCTTTCTCCGGTATAGAAATTCCAATAGCGGTAAATGTAGCCCATCCAATATAGTGTTTCGGTATCAAAAGGTTCGCCTTTTGACAGCAGCTCGGAATGTTCGTCCTCAATACGCGATAGGATATATTCCTTACCTGCCCATTGAACGTGGTGAAAATCCTTATCCATATCGGCGGCAACTTCGGTTGTCATAAACGCTTTTGCGAACGCCTGACTATCATAACCGTTTTTGGCAGACAACACGAAAAGCTGTCCCTGAGTATCACAAAGAGCAAGTTGCAATGATTTACTCATCTAACCCACCTCTCAAAATTTCATCAAAGAATTTGCCTTCACGTCTGTATTTGACTTCGATATCTTCTGCCAGTGCAATACCTTCCTTACGGCGAGCAACACTTAGATCAATCAGCGCAGAAAGCTCAAGGGGATGCAACTGTTCCTCTTTAACAACCTTAATTTGCTTACAGGCTTTCTCCGTAACAGCCACATACTGCATACCGAGATCCAATGCAGACAGACAATTGATAAGTGCCACATCGGTAAGGGTACGGTTGAAGAATCTTGATAATTCGGTATACATACGGTCGTTTGCGATATAACCCACGATAACGTCGTAGCCATCTGCAAAATGCGCATACTTGTCATAGATGGCTGTACCTTTTGCTTCTTCCATTTCCTTGCGGAAGTAGGCAATCAGCATAGCCCAATCCATATCAATGCCAACACGAAGAACTTTCAATCCTGTCAAATCAAGCTCAACGGTGTAAAACTTCGGCTTTACTTCGGCGCATACAAGGGTTAAAGGTTGCAGGGTTGTAGTTCCCATATAGAAGCCCTGTCCGAAGTCGCATTCCTCACGGCTGACAGGGGCGATATCACCCTGCAATCCCTTTTTAGAGCCGTGATACAAAATCAGCTTATCATCGGAATGGGGAAATTCCTTTGACTTAATGATATGATCGCTTATGTTAATATTATTGCCCAAGCAAAACTGATATATCTGCTTTTGTGCCATATTGTTCGGGAGTGTCTTTCCGTTCTCCCAACGGTTTATGGATTGCACCGTAGTACCGAGAGCAGAAGCAAACTGCTCCTGATTCATATTTGCCGAGGCTCTGATATATTTAATCAACTCATTCACAAAATCACCCTCCTATCATCTGTTGGTATAATTATTATACACTATGATAGCGTTGTGTCAATAATTTATGCACATAAAAATGGAACAGCCGTTGAGTGACCGTTCCGTTTTTCATAGATTTCATCATTTTTCTATATGATTGAGTAAACAGGTCTGGGCAGGTATTTTGACACATCCTGTCCATAGCTATGAAGCTCCTTCACCATAGTAGATGACACTGCGATATTATCGGCTCTGAAATAAACATATTCCATCTCGGGGTTGATAAGCTTATTGACCTCCGCAATGTTTTCTTCATAGTTATAGTCCATATTATTTCTCAGTCCGCGAATCATATATTTGATGCCGTTTGTTTTCGCATAATCAGCCACAAGCCCCTCAAATACTTCCACACGAACGTTGGCAATCCCATATTCATTCACTGTCGCTTCAATTGCCGCCTTCATTTTTTCGCCGTCAAATGACCGCTTCTTCTGCGCATTGACACCGATAATAACATAAACCTCATCAAAAAGTGCCGAAGCCTTCTTAACAATATCCAAGTGACCATTGGTAAACGGGTCAAAGGAACCGGGATATATTGCTTTTTTGCTCATTGCCTGCTGCCTCCTTGACGCTTCTTATATTTCACAGTGTGTAATCGATACACTCTAATGCAATCCGCTGTAATCCTTCACAATTGAAAAATCTGCGCTTCCCGAATGCATTTGCAGTAACAGCAGAACCCGGACAGGTTCTGCTGTTGATTATATTTCCGGGATTACAGCTCGCAGTTGCCTACGGTTCTGGGGAAGGGCAGCACATCACGGATGTTGGACATACCGGTCAGGTACATGACGCAACGCTCAAAGCCCAATCCAAAGCCTGCGTGACGGGCAGAGCCGTACTTACGCAGATCCATATAAAAACCGTAGTCCTCCGGGTTCATACCCAGCTCACGGATGCGGTTTTCCAAAATCTCGTAGTTATCCTCACGCTGGCTGCCGCCGATGATCTCACCGATTCCGGGAACCAGACAGTCCATCGCCGCCACAGTCTTACCGTCAGGATTCAACTTCATATAGAACGCCTTAATATCCTTGGGATAATCCGTAACGAAAACAGGACGCTTGAAGACCTCCTCCGTCAGGTAACGCTCATGCTCGGTTTGCAGATCGCAGCCCCAGCTGACGGGATAGTCGAACTTATCGTTATTCTTTTCCAGAATCTCAATAGCCTCGGTATAGGTAACTCTGCCGAAATCGGAATTGACCACATGGTTCAGTCGTTCCAGCAAGCCCTTATCCACAAACTGGTTGAAGAAGTTCATCTCCTCCGGGGCATGCTCCATCACATAGGTAATGATGTATTTAATCATATCCTCTGCCAGCTGCATGTCGTCGCTCAGATCCGCAAAGGCGATTTCAGGCTCGATCATCCAAAATTCTGCGGCATGACGGGTGGTATTGGAGTTTTCCGCACGGAAGGTAGGACCAAAGGTGTAAATGTTCCGGAAGGCCATGGCAAAGGTCTCGCCGTTGAGCTGACCGGAGACCGTCAGATTGGTGGGCTTACCATAGAAGTCCTGAGAGAAATCCACCTTGCCGTCCTCAGTCTTGGGAACATTGTTCAGGTCCAGTGTGGTGACCTGGAACATCTCGCCGGCACCCTCGCAGTCAGAGCCGGTGATCAGAGGAGTGTGGACGTAGACGAAGTCACGGTCCTGGAAAAACTGGTGAATTGCCATGGCCGCCAAGCTCCGGACACGGAACACTGCCTGGAAGGTATTGGTCCGGGGGCGCAGGTGGGTGATGGAGCGCAGGAACTCCATGGAGTGACGCTTGGGCTGCAGGGGGAAATCACCAGTGGAGGGACCTTCCACAGTCACGGAGGAAGCCTGAATTTCAAAAGGCTGCTTCCCTTCCGGGGTCAGCACCAGTGTACCCTTGACGATCAAGGCCGCACCAATGTTGATCTTGCTGATCTCCTGAAAATTCTCAATGGAATCGTTATATACCACCTGAACAGGATTGAAATAAGTACCGTCATTCAGGACAATAAAGCCAAACTGCTTGCTGGGGCGGCGGTTTCGTACCCAGCCGCCAACCTCGATCTGCTGATCGGCATACTTGGCTGTATTCTTAAACAGCTCACGAACAGAAATCAATTGCATAATGATTACCTCTCTTGCTAAAAAGAAAATATACAATAGTATACGCCAAATCAGCAAATTTTACAAGAGGAAAGTTGATTATTTATGAATATTATCAAAACATTTTTCTATAGAACCTTGTCGCAACAGAAAAATCGCTGCTCATCTGTGAAAAATGAGCAGCGGTATATTCTTTTGAATTAGGACAGCTCCGGCTGGAAAGCGGGCATCAATTGCAGCTTGAAAAGATTTGCCTTGTGCTTTTTATCAATGAGGGCTTTCTTTTGTTCATCCGCAATATAGCCGGTACGGATGTAAACATCCAACTCCGCATAGGTAAAGCCAAGGTTTTCCTCGTCCGACTTACCGCACAGACCATCAATAGGGGTCTTATCCACCAATTCCTTAGGAAGTCCCAGAAGATAGCCGATCTGCTTGACCTCCGTTACCGTCAAAAAGGACATGGGAGAGAAATCACCTACGGAATCGCCATATCTGGTGGAATACCCCACCCAATCCTCGGAAAGGTTGCAGGTATTGACCACACGGCCATTATTGCTTTGAGAGACCGCATAAAGGGTGGTCATTCTGATTCTGGGAGGAATATTTTGCCTTGTCTGACTGGTCACTTCCAAATCAGCAGGAAGATTATTCAAAATTCCATCTACCGCATCCTTGATATTGATGACATAATGGCGGATTCCCAAATGGTTCACCAGCAGGTACGCCGCATCGATATCATGCTGCTCACCCTGAGGCATCAGCACACCGATCACTCTGTCCTTCCCTAACGCTTCAACGCACAACGCCGCCGCAATGGAGCTATCCTTGCCACCGGAAATGCCCACCACCGCATTACAGTCAGGTCCGTTATTCTCAAAGAACTCCCGAATCCATGCCACGCATTGATCCTTCACTTTTTTTGCATCAAACATAAACTAACTCCTCTCATGGTTTCTCCTGGATCACCTCATGGAAGCAACGCCTTTTCGAACCAGCGCACGGCGGAGTCTTGCCTCTGCCAGCCGCAGGTCTGTATCGGAAGCAGTCTTATCATCCAATACCTTCTTTGCCTTCTGGTAGGAGGTCTCTGCCCGTTCGCTGTCAATATCCTCTGCCCACTCGAAGGTGGTCGGCACCAGATTGGCATGACCATTAACCATGGAAACCATACCGCCGATGCAGGCAGCATACCGCTTCTTTCCATCCACCTGAATGGAAGCACGTCCCATTCCCAAGGGTGCCACACAGTTGACATGACCGGCCAAAATACCGATGTCACCGGTGGTGGTACGAACGATCAGCTGTTCCACTTCCCCGTCATACTTCACGCCATCGGGAGTTACGATTTTCAA
This sequence comes from uncultured Oscillospiraceae bacterium, assembly GCA_964513605.1. Taxonomy (GTDB): domain Bacteria; phylum Bacillota; class Clostridia; order Oscillospirales; family Oscillospiraceae; genus Faecousia. Next base: position 19,499 of record CAZENN010000005.1, on the reverse strand, counting down.
AGGGAAAGGTTTCATTTGCCCTCACCGCCCCGGAACTTCTCCACCACTTCATCGATGGAGCCTGCAAAGAGGAAGTAGGACTCAGGAATGTTGTCATGCTTGCCTTCGATGATCTCCTTAAAGGAGCGGATGGTTTCCTTCAGCGGCACATACTTACCCTGATAGCCGGTAAACTGCTCCGCCACATGGAAGGGCTGGCTCAGGAACCGCTGGACCTTACGGGCACGGTTAACAATGGTCTTGTCCTCCTCGGAAAGCTCGTCCATACCCATAATCGCAATGATATCCTGCAGCTCCTTATAACGCTGGAGAATGTTCTGAACCGCGCGGGCGGTCTCGTAATGCTCACGTCCCACCACCTCTGGAGACAGAATGCGGGAGGTAGAATCCAGCGGATCCACCGCAGGATAGATGCCCAGAGAGGCAATGCCACGATCCAGAACGGTGGTGGCATCCAAGTGAGCAAAGGTGGTGGCAGGAGCCGGATCCGTCAGGTCGTCGGCAGGAACGTAGACCGCCTGCACGGAAGTGATGGAGCCGTTTCTGGTGGAGGTGATACGCTCCTGAAGCGCACCCATTTCTGTTGCAAGGGTAGGCTGATAGCCAACCGCAGAGGGCATACGTCCCAGCAAAGCGGAAACCTCAGAGCCTGCCTGAGTGAAGCGGAAAATGTTATCGATGAACAGCAGCACGTCCTGATGCTTTACATCACGGAAATACTCCGCCATGGTAAGCCCTGACAAACCAACACGCATACGGGCTCCGGGGGGCTCATTCATCTGACCAAAGACCATGGCGGTTTTGGAGATAACCCCGGACTCGGTCATTTCATTATAAAGGTCATTGCCCTCACGAGTCCGCTCACCGACACCGGTGAAGACGGAGTAACCATTGTGAGCAGTAGCAATGTTATAGATCAGCTCCTGAATCAAAACGGTCTTTCCAACACCGGCACCGCCAAACAGACCGATCTTACCGCCCTTTGCATAGGGACAGATCAGGTCGATGACCTTGATACCGGTTTCCAATATCTCGGTAGCAGGCTGCTGCTCATCATAAGCAGGGGCACTTCTGTGGATAGACCACCGATCACTGCCCTTTACATCGGGCTTATGGTCAATGGGCTGTCCCAGAAGATTGAAAACACGCCCCAGACACTCATCTCCCACAGGAACGGTAATGGGCGCACCGGTATCGATGGCCTCCATGCCCCGGCACAGACCGTCGGTGGAGTTCATGGCAATGGTGCGAACCACATTGTCACCAATGTGCTGCGCCACCTCTGCCACAACAGTATCCTTTCCATGGGGGATATGGATGGCATTGAGCAGCTGAGGGAGCTGGTTGTCAGGAAAGCGAATATCCAGAACCGGACCCACAACCTGAATCACAGTTCCTATATTTTTAGCCATAGGATTCAACTCCTTACTAATTGTTGGCACCGGCAACGATTTCGGTGATCTCCTGCGTGATCGCTGCCTGACGGGCCTGATTGAATTTCAGACGCAGATCGGCGATCATATCATCCGCATTCTGGGTGGCAGAGTCCATAGCGGTTCGCCGGGCTGCCTGCTCGGAGGCACGGCTTTCGCAAAGGGCACCGTAGAGCACGCCGCCCAGATACTCCGGGACCACTGTGTTAAAAACATCTTCGGCACTGGGTTCATAAACGATCTCCCGTGGCTTGGCATCGGACTTTGATGCCTCCCGACTCAGGGGCAGCAGCCGCAGTACCCGGGGGGTCTGAGACAAAACGGACACAAAATCCGTATAAGCGACATAGACCTCATCATACTCGCCGCTGAGGAAGCCTTTGGACAGAAGCTTCGCCACAGAGAAGCAATCACTCATAGACAGCAGTGCCGCCTGCGCATAGCTTTCGGTGAGAATAGGCTGCTTCTTGCTTTTAAAAAAGTCCACCGCCTTCTTGCCGATGGGCAGGATCGTTGCCTCCTTACCCTCAATGCGGCTCATGACCAGCTTCAGAATGTTGCTGTTATAGCCACCTGCCAAACCTCTGTCACCGGCAATTGCCACATACAGCACCTTACCGGTGGAACGGTGAGTCAAATACGGGGAAGTAAAATCATCGGCCGATGCCGCGATCTCATGAATGGTAGAATATAAGATCTCGAAATAAGGACGGGAATTCAAAACCTGTGCCTGCGCGTGGCGGAGCTTAGAGGCAGCCACCATTTCCATGGCCTTGGTGATCTGCCGGGTTGACTCCATGCTTCGAATCCGGTTTTTGATGTCCTTGGTGGAAACTCCGGCCATTGGTGTGCCTCCTTCCTTATTCGGGCTTGCCGAATTCCTGCAGCAGCTGGGACAGTGCCGTTTTCAGACCTTCTTCGGTGTCCTTTTCCAGCTTGCCGGTGGAGCGGATGGCGGTCAGCACATCCATAGCACGGTTGTCCATATACTCATAAAGCCGCACCTCAAATTCGGGAATATCCGCCACATCGATGGAATTCAGATAGCCATTGGTCACGGCGTAGATGATGCAAACCTGATGAGCAACCTCAACAGGCGCATTGTTCTTCTGCTTCAGCACTGCCACGATTCGCTCACCAAGTGCCAGACGCTGCTTGGTATCCGCATCCAGATCAGAGCCGAACTGGGCAAAGCTCTGCAGCTCCCGGTACTGAGAGTACAGCAGCTTCAACGAGCCGGAAACCTTTTTCATTGCCTTCAGCTGGGCGTCACCGCCAACACGGGAGACCGAAATACCAGGGTTCACCGCAGGCATGATACCGGCGTTGAACAGCTCGGTCTCCAGGAAGATCTGACCGTCCGTAATGGAAATGACGTTGGTGGGGATATAGGCAGAAACATCGCCTGCCTGAGTCTCGATAATAGGAAGTGCCGTCAGACTGCCGCCGCCCATTTCAGCGGACAGATGGGCTGCGCGCTCCAAAAGGCGGCTGTGGAGGTAGAACACGTCGCCGGGGTACGCCTCTCTTCCGGGAGGACGGCGAATCAGCAGCGAAATGGCACGATATGCCACGGCGTGCTTGCTCAAATCGTCGTAGACCACCAGCACATTCTTTCCCTGATGCATGAAATGCTCACCCATGGTACAGCCGGAATAGGGGGCGATGTACTGCATGGGTGCCAGCTCAGATGCGGTGGCGGAAACCACGATGGTATAATCCATCGCTCCACCTAAGGTCAGGTTTTCCACCACCTGCACCACGGTAGAACGCTTCTGACCGATGGCAACATAGATACAGATCACATCCTTCCCCTTCTGGTTCAGGATGGTATCCGTGACGATGGTGGTCTTACCGGTCTGGCGATCGCCAATGATCAGCTCACGCTGACCACGTCCAATGGGAATCATAGAGTCAATGGCCTTGATGCCCGTCTGCAAGGGGGTATCCACATGCTGACGCTCAATGATCCCGGGAGCCGGGGATTCAATGGGACGGTATCCTTCGGCGGTGATGGGACCCTTGCCGTCAATCGGCTCGCCCAGCGCATTGACCACACGCCCAACGAGTCCCGTGCCCACCGGAACGGACACGACCTTGCCGGTTCGCTTGACCGTATCGCCTTCTTTGATTCCGCTGTCAGTACCCAAGATGACGATGGAGACCGTGTCTTCTTCCAGGTTCTGAGCCATGCCATAGGAACCATTGGGAAATTCCAACAGCTCGCCTGCCATACACTTTTCCAGACCGCTGGCTTTTGCAATGCCGTCACCCACCAGGATGACCACACCGGTCTCGCTTTGTTCCATTTTATTTTCGTAGTTCTTAATTTGACTACGGATGATTTTTGTGATTTCTTCAGGTCTTAATTCCATACTGTCCCTGCTTTCTGTCAGAGTACGGTGTTTTTCAAGAGGCTTCGGACTGCTTCCAGACGATGCGCCACTGTATCATCCAGCCGCTTACCATCATAATCCAGACGGACACCGCCCAAAACATCTGGGTCAATACGACAGTTCAGCTCCACGGTCTTTCCGGTGATGGTTTCCAGCTTTTCCTTCAACCGCTTTTCCTGCTGCGCTGTCAACGGCACCGCCGTCATGACGTTCACAGGCATAATACCATGATCCCGGTTATAATGCTCCCGGTAGGCATCACGGCAGTGAAAAAAATGGCGGATATAGCCCTTTTCTGTTAAAAGCTTTAAGAAATTCAGCAAATAAGGCTCCAGATTTCCACGAAAGCTGTCGTCAACGATGGCGCAGCGTTCCTGCTTGGTCAGAGCCGGAGTGCTGAGCAGCTTCAAAAAAGCAGGCTCTGCCTGAAAGCTTTGGCATAAAACATTCAATTGGTTTAATACAGTCTCCTCCACGCCCTCGCTGTGAGCAAGGTCATAAAGAGCCTGTCCGTAAACGCTTCCTACCTCCGTCATACGCCATCACCCAGTCCGTTGATGAAATCATCCACCAGCTTCCCCTGGTCAGCGGCAGTAAGCTGGCGGCCTACCACCTTTCCGGCGATCGCCATTGCCATGTCGGAGATCTCATCCTTGGCATCGTTGATCGCCTTTTTCTTCTCCATAGCAATATCGGCAGAGGCTTTGTCCATAATAGCCGCGGCATCCGCATTGGCCTTGCGGAGAATCTCCTCCTCCCTGGCCTGACCACGGGCAACCGCTTCCTTTACCAGCCGCTCCCCGGTTTCATTGGCGGCTGCCAGCTTCTGCTGATACTCCGCCTCCATTGCTTTGGCACTGGTTTTGGCAGTGTTGGCATCAGCGTACAGATCGTCGATCTCCTGCTGGCGATCCTTGATCATCTTCATCACAGGCTTCCAAAGAAACTTGGTGCCCACAGCTAAGATCAGAAGAAAGTTCAGCAAAGTAAACAGCGCGGTCCAGAAATTAACGCCAACAAAGCTTTCAAATTGTTCCACTTATTTCGCTCCTTTCTATTGAAATAGGGAAAGGACGAAACGATCACATGGCGAACAGAATCAGAAAAGCGATCAGCAGGGAGTAGATACCGGTGGTCTCGGTAACGGCACAGCCCAAGATCATGTTACTGCGCAGCTCACTGGCCGCCTCAGGCTGACGGGCAATGCCCTCCAAAGCCTTGCCGACGGCGTTGCCTTCACCGAGAGCGGGACCGATCGCGCCGATTCCCATGCAAAGACCGGCAGCCAGAGCGCAAAACGCCTTCATAAAATACTCATTGAATTCCATAATTTTTCCTCCTAAGATATGAATTTATTAAATTTTAAGGAACCATCATTCATGCCTGTTTCTCCTCGGGAGGCGGACAGGCGGCAGAAATATAGGCCATTGCCAGCATACTAAAAACCAAAGCTTGGACAAAGCCGGAAAATAAATCGAAATACAGGGACAGCACCGCAGGAATGCCGAAGGTCAGCGCAGGAATATCTGAGGCGACTCCCAAAGCCTGCAGTAATCCGAAGATGCCCAGCAAGCCGGTGAGAAATGCAAGGACAATGATTCGCTTCTTTTTCATTCTGCGGAAAAGCAAAATCAACAGCAGGCAAGCCACGATCAGGGCAATGGAAATTGCCGTACCGTTGGAGGCGATCAGATTCAGAGCCGCAGAAGACGCAAGGGACAGACCGGCGTAGAGGATGCTGGTGATCACACCGCCGCCTGCCACGTTGCCGAAATGACGGAACGCCATTGCCAGAGGCTGTGCCACCTCAGAAAGAAGGTTCATGGGCGTCATAATAAAAATCGGTTCTGTAAAGCCCTTGAGCCAGCCCAAAAAGCCATTGTGCTTGATATTCTGATACCAGATGATCAATGTCACCAAAACCGCCCAGACCAGAGGCACACTCAGATCTGCGGTGGTGGAGCGGAAAACGCCGGTCATGCCGATCAAAGAGCCGCAGATGCTGCTCAGGAAGATCGTGCCAATGAGGGGGAGAAATTTGGCATTGTGCTCGCCCATGGAGCTTACTACCATGTTGTGAAGCATCATAACGCCCTTTTCCACCAGTACCTGCTTACCGTCAGGCCGTTTTTTCAGATTTCTGCCCAGCACAATGAAGGCGGTACACAAAATAACGCTTACCAGCAGCAGCGAAACCGTGGTCTGGGTGATGTTGATGCCGCCAAAAATGGGGATCGTATAGTATATATATGGACCGGTTACATTGACTTCCATTACTTCGTATCCCTCTTTCCAAAAAATTCCGACAGGGTCAAAATAGGACGGGTAAATACCAGCGGCAACACAGTCGCCACCACATGGCACAGTCCGCTCTTAACCAATGCAAACAGAAGCACCACCATGACCACCAGCCGCCCCACATAGGACAGCCGAATCAACCCCTGACCGGATTTGACATTTCCCTTTTCTGCCCTGTCCGATGCTAAGTCCGCACAGACTGCCATAACAAAGAAATTGCCCAGCGCGATCACACCGCCAAAAATACCGCCCAGCAGGACGCTTCGATCAAAATATCCCAACAGGGCAAACACACCGACCATCACCCCTACACAAAGGACTTGACCAAGGGCGATGATGGCAGTTTTTCTTAATATAAACTTCCGGGAATCCATGGTTTTCCTCCTCCCAGATCAATGGTGTTCGTTAAAGCTCACAGCAGGTGGCTCAGCATCGGACTTTTTGTTCATTCGTGCCAGCGTCCTGAGACTGACGCGCAGACCATCCAATGCGAGGATCAGCCCCAATGCCGCCCCCAGCCAGATCACCCAGCTACCCCAGCCAAACCGGTTATGCAGCCATACCGCCAGCAGGATAAATCCTCCCAACGGAAACGCCACAGATCCCCCCAGCTGAGTCAGCCAGATAAGAAGATTCAGATCCTTCATAGTTGTGACTCCTGTGAAATACTTCCCGTTCATTATACCCGATATTGGCTTCAAATTCAAGAATAATTTGCACAGTTGAAACAAAAGCAGCTTACGTCCTCCCCCCTTAAAAAAAGTTTTCGCAAAAAGGGCTTTTCAATCCTAAGAAAATATAGTAAACTATATCACCGAGGAACATTGCCGACCGCTTTTCCATATGATATGGATGAGGTGGGATTTATGGCAGCTTTTATCGTATTGACTATATTGGCGGCATTCGGAGGGCTGTGTGTCCTTTGGATCCTGTTCGGTTTTCTGCTGCCCGGTCAACGGGGAGCCGCCGCTGTGTGCCTGTGCAGAAGCGGCGCAATGGAGGAGCCGGTGATTCGCCGTTACCTTTGGCTTTACAACACAGGATTGGTTCGCTGCCCCCTTCTGCTGGTAGATTGCGGACTATCAGAGCAGGAGCGAAAAAGACTGCCGCGATTTGGTCACAATGTGATCCTATGCACCTACGAAGAGCTTCCAACTTTACTGAAACAGGAGCGAGAACATCTTGGCTGAACAGGAACTTGAGATTTTACAAGGCAGCATTGCTGCTGTTGTTTACCAAAATTATGATAACGGTTATGCCGTCCTGCGCCTGCGATGCGTGGACGGTCAAACCGTTACAGTGGTAGGTACCATCCCCCTGCCTGCTGTGGGTGAGGGGTTGATGGTCACCGGACGCTGGAATTCGCATCAAAGCTATGGCAAGCAATTCGAAGCGGAATTTTTGGAACGAGTCCTGCCGCAAAGCAACGTGGATATTGTACGCTACCTCTCCAGCCGAATCATAAAAGGCATTGGTCCAAAAACCGCCGGACGGCTGGTGGAGCATTTCGGAACGGAGACCCTGCTGATCATGGAACGGGAACCGGAGCGTTTGGCAGAGGTTCCGGGCATTTCACGGGATAAGGCAATGGCCATCGGAAAGGAATTTCAGCTGCGGGTGGGTATGCGTCATCTGATGGAATTTTTCACCATGCATCAGCTGCCTGCGGAGCTGGCGGTACGATGCTATAAGCTCTACGGGGAGCAAACCATCCAACTGCTCTACGATGACCCATACCTGCTAATGGACGATGGCTTGGATGCCCCCTTTGGTGCCGTGGATCACTTTGCCATTGAGCTGGGGGTCAGTGCTGTGGATCATAGGCGCATTGAAGCCGGTATTCTATTTGAGCTGACCTATAATCTCTCTGCCGGTCATAGCTTTTTGCCCGAGGACAAGCTGGTCGGTGTCACTGCCCAGCTTTTGAGCGTAGAGCCGGAGATCATCATCAAGGGTGTGGAGCGGCTTCTGGAAACAGAACGGTTGATCCGTTCTGAGCTTGCCAATATCCGGGTTCTGTATCTGCCTCATATGCATCAGGCCGAGACCTACTGCACGCAGCGTTTACTTGAATTTTCGGAAAACACCTTCCGGGAACCGGCAAACCTGGACAAGCTGGTGACCCAGGCAGGCAAGAAAAGCGGGCTGAACTATTCCGAGACTCAAACCGCCGCCATCCGCTCCGCGGCAGGCAGTGGTCTGCTTTTGATCACCGGCGGCCCCGGCACCGGCAAGACTACTATACTAAATGGTATTCTTTCCCTTTTTGATGAAATGTCCATAAAATGTCTGTTGGCCGCCCCCACCGGTCGAGCGGCTAAGCGGCTGTCAGAGGTTACCGGGCAGGAAGCCTCTACCATTCATCGGTTGTTGGAAGCCACCATCGATCAAAAAACCGGCACCATGTATTTTGTAAAGGATGACTCCGATCCTTTAAAAGCGGATGCTGTCATTGTTGACGAAATGTCCATGGTGGATATTTCTTTGCTCTACCATTTGTTAAAGGCCATTCCAAAAGGCAAACGGCTGGTGTTGGTGGGAGATCCGGATCAGCTGCCGCCGGTAGGTCCTGGGTTCCCTTTCAGCGATATGCTTCGAAGCGAAAAGCTCCAGGCAGTGCGGCTGACGGAAATTTTCCGGCAGGCTCAGGAAAGTCTTATTGTAATGAATGCTCACCGGGTCAATCAGGGGCAGATGCCCCAGTTACGGAACCGGAAAAGCGACTTTTTCTTTCTACCCTGTCGCTCCGAGCAGGAGGTCAGTCAGACAGTGGCGGACCTGTGCAGCCGCCGTCTGCCCCAGAATATGGGGATCCCCCCGGAGCAAATACAGGTTCTAAGCCCCACCCGAAAGGGCGGTGTGGGCACCGTAAGCCTGAACAAGCTTCTGCAAAGCACTTTGAACCCTCAGTCTCCTGACAAAAAGGAGCGAGCCTACGGAGAATTTTCTTTCCGTGAGGGCGATCGGGTGATGCAAATTCGAAACAACTATGATATAATGTGGAAGAAATGCGACGGCAGCAGTGTGGGCACCGGCGTTTTTAACGGCGATATCGGCGTCGTTCGTTCCATCGAACCGGCATTGGAGACCTTGACCGTGGTTTTCGATGACCGAGAAGTCAGCTATGACTTCACCCAACTGGGAGAACTGGAACCTGCCTACGCCATGACGGTCCATAAAAGCCAAGGTAGCGAATACCGTGCCGTGGTTTTGACCGCGTGGAATGGCTCCAGTTACCTGCTCAATCGCAGCGTCCTTTACACCGCCATCACCCGTGCCCGTCAGCTGCTGATCGTTGTGGGACGGGAGGAAACGGTAGGGACCATGGTTCAAAATGCCAAGGTGGGGCGTCGATACACCGGTCTGAAGCTGCGTCTTCAAGGTAAGGTAACATGAGTATACTGTCTTTGTGGGAGCTGCTGTATCCCACCAAATGCGTTCTGTGCTGCCAGCTGCTGGAAGACCCTAAACAGGATCTCTGCCCTCAGTGCGGCAAAGAGCTTCCCGAGCTTCACAATTGGAAGCGGAAGATTCCTTTCTCCCGAGGCACCACAGCGTTGTGGCGGTACGAGGGTAACGTCCGCCAAAGTCTGCTGCGGTTTAAATTCAGCCGTAAGCAGCACTACGCCAAATTCTATGGACAAGCCCTGGCAGCAAAGCTTCGGGAGCAGGAGATCGCCTTTGATGTGATCACATGGGTGCCGGTCAGCAATCGGCGCAGGATGCGAAGGGGTTATGATCAGGGACAGCTGTTGAGTCTGGCATTGGGGCGTGAACTGCAAACCAAGCCCCGGCGGTGCCTGCGCAAAATCAGGGATAACCCACCCCAGTCCACCATCAAAGGTGAGGCGCACCGCCGTGCCAATGTCTTAGGGGTCTATAAAGCCGTACACCCAGCCCGTTTTGCCGGTAAACGCATTTTACTTTTGGATGATATCATTACGACCGGTGCCACCATCAGTGAATGTACCAAGGTACTGCTGACCGCCGGTGCCAAAGAAGTTTATTGCGCCGCCATTGCTGCGGCGAAAGATCATAAATAACGACCAGTAGGTGATAGATATGCAATTATTTTCAAACGACCTGGGTGTGGACCTGGGTACAGCCAATGTGCTGATCTACGAACGAAAGGAAGGCGTGGTGGTTCGAGAACCCTCCGTTGTGGCCGTGGACAAAAACACCGGTAAAATTCTGGAGGTTGGTGCCGCTGCCCGAAATATGCTGGGGCGCACACCGGGTAACGTGGTCGCCATGCACCCTTTGAAAGACGGTGTCATCTCTGACCACGAAATGACGGTAAGGATGCTTCAGGTACTGTTCCGCTCTGCCTCCAAATCCAAAAAACTCTTTACCCCCAAGCCCCGAGTGGTTATTTGCGTCCCCAGCGGCGTAACAGAGGTGGAGGAACGAACCGTCATCAACGCCGCCATTGAAGCCGGTGCTCGGCGTGTCTACCTGATCGAAGAACCTTTAGCAGCGGCGTTGGGTGCCAATCTGGATATCAGCGGTCCATCCGGGCATATGATCGTGGATATCGGTGGCGGCACCACAGATATTGCGGTGCTGACCCTCAACGGTATCGCTGCCTCCTCCTCCATTAAGATCGCCGGTGATAATTTTGACGAAGCCATCGGGCGTTATATTCGCCGCCGCCATGGTCTTGCCATTGGGCAGACCACCGCTGAAAATATCAAGATCAATATCGGATGTGTCCATCCCCGCCCGGAGGAGATCCCCATAAATATCCGGGGGAGGGATGTAAATTCCGGTATGCCCAAGGAACTGACTCTGAACTCTACGGAGCTGTTGGAGGTACTGTACCGCCCTGCCCGTCAGATCACCGATGAGGTTCTGTCGGTACTGGAAAACACCTCTCCGGAGCTGGTCAGCGATATTTCCAGTAATGGCATCGTGCTTACCGGCAGCGGCAGTCTGCTTTGGGGTATGGACCGGTTGCTGACGGAGCGCACCGGTATCCCCTGCCGAATCGCTGATGACCCCGGTTCCTGTGTCGCCTATGGCTGCGGCAAAAGCCTGAACTGGATCAGCAAAATGCAGGAAGGTCCCATCAACATTGCAAGAAAGCGCATCATGCGTGGATAATCAGCCTCACCGCCGGTATATCTTCCCAGCGGTGTCGGTATGAACAGCGCATATTTATATTGTAAGTAAGGAGTATGGATTATGTCCAGCATTGCTGAGCTTTTATCCCAGGAGTTGGGGCAAAAGCAGGAATACATTGAAAACGTCATTACCTTGATGGACGAAGGAAATACCATTCCCTTTATCGCCCGATATCGGAAGGAAATGCACGGTGCTATGGATGATACTACCCTGCGCACCCTGGAGACCCGTCTGAATTATCTGCGCAATCTTCAGGAGCGCAGAGAGGAAGTAAAAAACGCCATTGACAACCAAGGAAAGCTGACCGAGGAGCTTTCCGCCGCCATCGACGCAGCCGTTACCCTGGCAGAGGTGGAGGATCTGTACCGTCCCTATAAGCAAAAACGGCGAACCCGTGCCTCCATTGCCAGAGAAAAGGGGCTGGAACCTTTGGCGGCTGCAATTTTCGCTCAGGATGGACAGGATCCTGCGCTGTTGGCACAGAGCTATGTCAATGAAGAAAAGGGCGTTGCCACCGTGGAGGAAGCTTTGGCCGGCGCATCTGATATCATCGCCGAGGATCTTTCCGATGATGCCGACATCCGGAAGAATCTGCGCAATCTGGTCACCCGCAAGGGTCTGCTGCTTTGTAAGGCTAACGATCCGGAGGCTGATAGTGTGTATCAGCTATACTACGATTTTTCTCAGCCTGTCAACAAGCTGCTGGATCACCAAATTCTCGCCATCAATCGGGGTGAGAAGGAGGACATTTTAAAGGTGACCGTGGCACTTCCCGGAAACGAAGGTGCCGCTCTGGTGTGCCGTGCCGCTTTAAAGCCCACCATGCTGGTCTCCGCCTTTGTACGCTCTGCCGCAGAGGATGCCTATGAGCGGCTGATCTTCCCCTCCATCCAGCGTGAAGTCCGCAGTGAGCTGTCCCAAAGAGCTTATGAAGGAGCCATTCACAATTTCGCATTGAATTTAAAGCCTCTATTGATGCAGCCTCCCGTGAAAGGTTTTGTGACGATGGGACTGGACCCCGGCTACCGCAACGGCTGCAAGGTTGCTGTGGTCGATGCCACAGGAAAAGTCCTTGCCACCTCTGTGGTGTATCCCACCTTCAGCGAGAGAAAGAAGCAGGAGGCGATCTCCACCCTTTCCCAGCTGATGAGGAAGCATCAGGTACGTCACATCGCCATCGGCAACGGCACTGCCTCCCGGGAAACAGAGGCCATGACTGTGGAGCTGCTTCGCTCCTTCCCGGATGCCAGCTATATGATCGTCAACGAGGCCGGTGCATCGGTATATTCCGCCTCTCCCCTTGCCGCTGAGGAATTTCCGGAGTTTGACGTAAACCTCCGCTCCGCCGTTTCCATTGCCCGGCGGCTGCAGGACCCTCTGGCAGAGCTGGTGAAAATCGACCCCAAGGCCATTGGTGTGGGGCAATATCAGCATGATTGCCCTCAGAAAGAGCTGGACACGGCTCTGGGCGGCGTGGTGGAAGACTGCGTCAACACCGTGGGCGTGGATGTCAACACCGCATCCCGAAGCCTGTTAGAGCAGGTATCGGGTCTGACTGCCGCCACTGCAAAGAATATCGTTGCGTACCGGGAAGAAAACGGTCCCTTCACCAACCGTACCCAACTGAAAAAGGTACCCAAACTGGGACCCAAAGCGTTTCAGCAGTCTGCCGGCTTCCTGCGTGTGCCGGAAAGCAAGGAATTGCTGGACAACACCGGTATCCACCCGGAATCTTATCATGCGGCCAAGCAGCTTCTGACCCTTCTCGGCACCAAAAAGGGCGATGATTGGTCTGCCCTGCCCCGACTGCTGGAGGAATATGGAACCAAAAAAGCTGCCGCCGACTGCGACATCGGTGAGCTGACCCTCATTGACATTGCCAAGGAGCTGAGCAAGCCCGGTCGTGACCCCAGAGACGAGCTGCCTGCACCGATTCTTCGCAAGGATGTTCTGGAAATGAAGGATCTGAAACCCGGTATGGTTCTGACCGGTACGGTCCGCAATGTTATTGACTTTGGCGTTTTCGTTGACATTGGCGTTCATCAGGACGGTCTTGTTCACATCTCACAGGTCAGCAAACGTCGTCTGCGTCACCCCAGCGAGGCTGTAAAGGTCGGTGATGTGGTAAAGGTGGTCGTTCTGGAAGTAGATGAAAAACGTCAGCGCATCGGGCTGAGCATGAAACAGGTAAAAGAAGTTGCCAGTTCGTAAAAATTCATGCATACACACCGGAAATACTTCATAATGTATGATAATCGGTGCTTCGGGTCATACTACTGCTGAAAACGCTGCGCTCTCCTTCCACCGACACCTCATCAGGTATTTTCGGAACATTATGTTTTTCCTCTTGATTTTATTTTAAAAAGGAAGTACAATAGTGGCACAACAATTCTGGAAGGAGCGTAAACTATGACAGAGGACTACGGTTCTGATTATATGACCATCATAGACGAAGATGGTACAGAGTACGAACTTGAGGTGCTTTCTTCCATAGAGTACAATGGCTCTGTTTACCTTGCTGTGATTCCCGCCGGTGCGGAAGATGGTGATGAGCTTCAGGTCAGCATCCTTAAATCCGTAGAGGAGGATGATGGTGAAAGCATCCTGTGTGCGGTGGAGGACGCTCATGAATTACAGACCGTTTACGAACTCATCATGGATGAGCTTTACGAAGACGAAAACAGTGCGGAATAATTCATTTCCTGCTTGGTGCGTAATGCGTCCTTTTGGACCCACATTTTTTTAACGGGACGTTAGTTTCCCTTCCTGTTTGCAGACCTCCCGCTTACGCTTTGACGTTGAGCGGATGTTGGGAGCAGTAATGGTTGGGAGCGGCAACCCACCTGCCATTTTGTGCAGGTCATAATTGGATGCATACGGCCAAAGTGGGTCAAGGCGTGGGAAGTTTCGGCTTCCCACGTTTTCTTTTGCCAATTAGAAAGCAGTTTGAACATAGTTATTTGTAAATTTTTTTATTTTTCTGTGATTTATGTGCGAAAACCACTTGCAAGGTTGGCACAAATCGGTTATAATCATCGGGTCTATGCGTCAAACCTAATTGGCGGGACTCTACCAATAGGATAAATGAGAGGAATTGATAACCATGAGTGCATCCAGCAAAAAAAAGCTCCGCAAGGAGCAAACCGCTGCCAACATGACTGAAAAGCAGAAGGCAGCTAAGAAGGAAGAAAAGAAACTGAAAGTTTACACGGCTGCCTTCTGGATCGTGTTGGTCCTGTGCGTCTGCCTGGTGGCAGGTATGGCACTGAGATCCCCCATCTCCAGTCTGGCAAGAAAAATGACCACCGCCATCGTAGTTGGTGATCACGAGCTTTCCGCCGTAGAGCTGAACTACTTCTACATCGACGCCATTAACAACTATTGCAACCAGTATAGCAGCTATCTGAGCTATTTCCTGGATACCAGCGTCTCCATTGATAAGCAGATGTATGATGAGGAAACACAGACCACTTGGGCTGACTATTTCCTGGATGTCGCACTGAACAGCGCAAAGAACAACTACGCTCTTTATGATGCCGCTATAGCCGCAGGACATACGCTGAGCGAAGAAGAGAATGCTTCCAGTGAGGAACTGTTCGCCAGCTTGGAAAGCTCCGCAGAGTATTACGGCTACAGCGATGCGGGTGACTATCTGGCAGCTCTCTACGGCAACGGTGCCAACGAGGACAGTTACCGCAAGTACTATGAAGTCACCGCTCTTGCCAGCTCTTACTACTCCGCTTATACGGAGCAGCTGGAGAGCAGCTACGACGACGCTGATCTTCGTGACTTTGAGAAGGACATCGCGTATGAGTACAACTCCTACACCTATGCCAGCTACTACCTGAACGTTGAGTCGTTCAAAGAAGGCGGTACCACGGATGATGACGGTAATACCACATACTCCGACGAAGAGATCGCCAAGGCTGAGGCTGACATGAAGGCAGCCGCCGAGGCACTGGCTGTACCGGAGAACAACACCGTTGACGCTCTGAATGCTGCCATCGCTGAGCTTGAGAAGGAAATGGCAGCCACAGCCGCTGAGACCGAAACAACTGAGACCACCGAGGAGACCGAAGCTACTGAGGAGACTGAGGCTACCGAGGAGACCGAAGCTACTGAGGAGACCGAGGCTACTGAGGAGACTGAGGCTACCGAGGAGACCGAGGCTACCGAGGAGACCGAAGCTACCGAGGAGACCGAGGCCACTGAGGAGACCGAGACCACCGAAGAGACCGAGGAGACCACCGAAACCATCAAGTACTCCACCTGCACCGAAAACGAGGACGTTCTGTACTCCAGCGTCAACACCTCTGTTCAGGAGTGGATTCGTGATGAGGCTCGCAAGGAAGGCGATATCGCCGCCCTGCCCTACTCCACCACCTCCACCGATGCCGATGGTAATGAAGTTGAGACTTTGAAGGGCTACTATGTTGTGATCTTCCAGAGCGTCAACGACAACACCTACGCACTGAAGAGTGTACGTCACATCCTCGTAAGCTATCAGGGCGGCACCACCGACGACTATGGCACTACCACCTACTCCGATGAGGAAAAGGCAGCCGCCAAATCCGAGGCTGAGGGCCTGCTGGAGCAGTGGAAAGAAGGCGACATGACTGAGGACAGCTTCGCCGCTCTTGCTACTGAGATGACCGATGACACCGGTTCTTCCGAAACCGGCGGTCTGTACGAGGACATCTATCCCGGTCAGATGGTCACCGCCTTTGAGGACTGGTGCTTCGATGAAACCCGCGAGGTCGGCAACACCGGCATTGTTCAGACTGATTACGGTTATCATGTCATGTATTTCTCTGGGGACAGTGAGACCAATTATCGTGATTATATGGTCACTGAGGATCTGCTGTCTGAGCAGATTTCCGATTGGCAGACTGCTTTGAACGATGCCATAACCGTAACTGAGAAGAACACTTCTTATGTTGAACGGGACATTATTCTTGGCAGCAGCACCTAAAATCACAGTCTCTGATCTTAGCTGAATAATTTCGCCTCCTGTGGAGAACACTTCCACAGGAGGCGATTTTTTTGAAGATACGAAAAGCTCTCTTCTCTATTCTGGCAGGAGGTGCTGCCGGTGGGATCAATGGCGTTTTCGGTGCCGGCGGCGGTATGGTACTGGTGCCCATGCTTTCCGCCAGCGGCGCATTTACACAGCAGGAGGTTTTTTCTTCCTCCATTGTGATCATGCTTCCAATTTGCTTGGTCTCTTTAGGAATCTCCACCGGATGGGATCTTCCTTGGGAAGCGGCCTATCCCTATTTACTTGGGAGCATTCCCGGCGGAATCGCCGCCGCACTGCTGGGGCGAAAAATTCCATTGCTGTGGCTTCATCGCATCCTTGGCGCACTAATTTTGTATGGGGGAATTCGGTATCTATGCTGACATCCCTGCCTATCTCCATTGCCGCAGGTGCTGTATTGGGTTTTCTCACAGGTCTGGGGACCGGTGGAGGAAGCCTTCTAATGCTGTGGCTGACTTTGATTTGTGAAATGGACCCTGTACAAGCCAAGAGTATCAATCTGATGTTCTTTGTCCCTGCCGCACTGTTAGCAACGATCATGCGAAGCCGCCGGGGCGGGATACCGTGGAAAAAGCTGCTGCTGCCTTCTATCGCCGGGTGCCTGACTGCTGCCCTTTTCTCCTGGAACTTTCATCAGATAAACACACCGCTGCTCCGGAAAATCTTTGGAGTCTTGCTTATCGTCATCGGTCTGCGCGAGCTATGCTGCAAAAATATGGACAGGGGTTGACTCACCGAAAATTTGTGAGCCGACCCCTGCTTCCTTTTATCGCTTTCGAAATGCCAGGTAGCCTTCTAAAATCAAAGAGGCTGCCACAGCATCCACGGTATTTTTTCGCTTTTTTCCATGATAATTATGCTCCGAGAGGATCTGATGAGCCTCCACCGTGGTTCTGCGCTCATCCCACATAGCAATGGGCAGCCCCGATGCCTCGCCCAATTGATTTGCAAACTCACGGCACAGCTGCGCCCGCGGTCCTTCCGAGCCATCCATGTTCCGGGGCAGACCAACTACGATCTCTCCCACCCCATTATCCCGAACAAGCTCCAAAATGGAATGGATCGTCTTCTCCTGGCTGCGGCTATGAATTACCGTGGTGGAACCCACAATGCTGCACAGCAGATCGGACATGGCGATTCCCGTCCGGGCATCACCATAATCAACCGCCATTACTTTCATACCTTCTCTTTCCTTTCGTTTAAATTCGGCAGCCGCCGCCAGCTTCCAACCGGCAAAACAGCCATGCCTCTGTGTCATTCATTCCTATCCATTATAACGGATATTACCGAAAAAGAAAATGTTTTTTCTGAAATTCCTGCATTTTTCCGCAAAAAAGATGTTGACGGCTGGGAGGATTTATGATAGAATGACTCTACCTGTGAAAAAAGGTCTATTTGCTATGCCCTTTTTTCAGCCCCGTAGCGGCTGTGTAGTTAGCCGCTTTCTAAATTTTTGATAGCCGGGGTGATACAGGGAGGCAAGTTTTAAGGAGGTGCCGTTATGCGCGTTAAAGTCACTTTGAGATGCTCTGAGTGCAAGCAGAGAAACTACAACACCATGAAGAACAAGAAGAATGATCCCGACCGTCTCGAAATGAAGAAGTACTGCAGGTTCTGCAGAAAGCACACCACCCACAACGAGACCAAGTAAGGAGGCCCCAAAAAATGGCTGAAGTCAAGAAAGAAAATTGGTTTAAGAGAACCTGGGGCAAGGTCCGCAAGTACTTCCGTGAGCTCCGCAGTGAGCTGAAGAAGGTCGTTTGGCCCACCCCCAAGCAGGTCCTGAAGAACACCCTGATCGTCATCGCCTGTATTCTTGTCGTTGGCGTATTCATTTGGCTGTTCGACTTTGTGGCTGATCTTGGTATCACCAAGCTCCTCTCCTTGGTTGAGTCCTAAGGGTACCAGCCATGGCAGAAGCTGCAAAGTGGTATGTGATCCATACCTATTCCGGTTATGAAAACACTGTAAAGGCTACCATCGAAAAGACCGTTGAAAGCCGTAACCTGCAGGATGTGATTCTTGCGGTATCCATTCCTCTGGAGACCGTTACGGAAATTACAGAGTCCGGCGCAAGCAAGACTTATGACCGTAAGGTGTATCCCGGCTATGTGCTGGTAAAGATGGTTTACAGTGATGACACTTGGCATGTTATTAAAGATGTCCGCGGCGTGACCGGCTTCGTGGGCACTTCCAGCAACGACCCCACTCCCCTGTCCGACGAAGAGGTTTACGCCATGGGCGTTGAGAAGAAGGAAATCATCGTCAATTATGAGGTTGGCGATACTGTTCGTATTCTGGACGGTCCTCTTACTTCCTTCACCGGCACAGTCGAGAGCATCGAGGTCGATAATAACTCTGTCAACGTGATCGTATCTATGTTTGGCCGCGAAACCTCCGTCGAGTTTGAGCTTGACCAGGTTGAGGTCATTTCCCAGTAAACGAATCGGATCGGTTTTTCCGATCGGAACGTGGGAGGGGTTATAAGCCCCGAAAACGATGCGCACTGCGCATGCTTACCACATTTTATTCAGGAGGTGCTTATCATGGCACAGAAAGTCACTGGTATTATCAAACTGCAGATCAACGCCGCTAAGGCTACTGCTTCTCCCCCTGTAGGCCCTGCTCTGGGTCAGCACGGCGTTAACATCGCCGCCTTTATCAAGGAATTCAACGCCCGTACCAAGGACATGGAGGGCTACAAGATTCCCGTTGTCATCACCGTTTACGCAGACCGCAGCTTCACCTTCATCACCAAGACTCCCCCCACCCCCATGCTGATCATGAAGGCCATCGGTCTGGCAAGCGGCTCCGGCGTTCCCAACAAAACCAAGGTCGGTACCATCACCAAGGCTCAGATCACTGAGATCGCCAAGACCAAGATGCCCGATCTGAACTGCCACACTCTGGAGGCTGCTGAGACTCAGGTTGCTGGCACCTGCCGCTCCATGGGCGTCACCGTTGTTGACTAATTGATAATCGTTACCCCGGTTTTTCCGGGAAATGTGGGAGGATTATTCCGCATCACCACTATATAGGAGGATAACAAAGTGTTTAGAGGCAAAAAGTATCAGCAGAGCGCGAAGCTGATCGATCGCGCTGTACAGTATGATCCCAACGAAGCCCTGGATCTGGTTGTGAAGGGTGCTTCTGCTAAGTTCGACGAGACCGTCGAGCTGCATATCAAATTGGGCGTTGACTCCCGTCACG
>CAZENN010000004.1:0-45048 GCA_964513605.1 uncultured Oscillospiraceae bacterium | reverse complement strand
ATGGTGGTATGTGGTCAACGGAAAGCTGTCTTCATCCACAACCGGCTTGGTCAAATGGAATGGAGAATGGTGGTATGTGGTCAATGGAAAGGTGGCATCGAATACCACCACGCTGGTCAACCACTACGGCGGCTGGTATTATGTCCGTGGCGGCAAGGTGGATTTCTCTGCTACTACTTTGGTCAAGTATAACGGGTCATGGTGGTATGTGGTCAACGGAAAGCTGTCTTCATCCACAACCGGCTTGGTCAAATGGAATGGAGAATGGTGGTATGTGGTCAATGGAAAGGTGGCATCGAATACCACCACGCTGGTCAACCACTACGGCGGCTGGTACTACATCTACAAAGGAAAGCTGGCTTCCAAAACCACCACATTGGTCAAGTACAATGGTATTTGGTATTATGTAAACAACGGAAAGGTGGATTTCGGATACAACGGGACCTTCTATTATTGTTACAAATACTACACCGTTAAAAATGGCAGAGTTGTGTAAAGATCGGAATGAGGATTTCCGGTGATCGGCTTCTATGACTTTTGAACTCCAATAATTGGGGCTGTCTTTAAGAAAGCAGTTTGTGCAAACTGCCCAACAAATGGTTGTTTGAAGGTCTCAAAGCGTTGTCATCCCGAGCGGAGTCGAAGGATCTGCGCACCGACCAAAACGTTGTCATCCTGAGCGGAGCGAAGCGAAGTCGAAGGATCTATTTCCTCCGTTTTCGGCACGAAAGATCCTTCGACTCCATTCCGCTTCGCTCCATTGCGCTCAGGATGACACGCTGGGGGTATTCCAATTCAAAATGACAAAGGGTTTGTCTCAAATGATCGTTTTGAGACAAACCCTTTTTAAGGACTTTTACGGATCATTCACCCCAATGGATATTCAGAACCTGAATTTCGGTTTTGCCCTTGATTTTTTGAATCAAAATCTCGGAGCGACCGGGGCTGTAGCTTTCGATGGGATGTCCCAGCTTTAGATCCACATAGTTAAAGTCGAAGATGTCCTGAATGGAGACATCCTCCGGTGCTTCATAGACCTGATGCAGGCAGTAGCTGTAGCGCAGCAGACCCTCCAGCTGCTTCCGAAAGGAGTCGTTGCGATAGGCTGTGATATTGAGCAATGCCTCCAGAGGGTGGGAATCGAACCAACGCTCCGCCGCCGCAATGTCTCCGGATAAAAGCTCCCGGTGGGCTTCGTAAAAATCCCGATAGAATTGCAGATAGTTTCCACTGTAAAGCCTGCGAAGCTGCCGGGCAGGACGGGCGGCCTTCATATTCAGCTCCACTAAAAAATGGAGGTACTGATAGTTATTGCGCACAGGGGTCCTCAAGGTGTAATAGAAGGGGAAGATGGCTTTGTTGCGGCGAATCAATTCCTCCTCTTCGTGGAAACCAAAGGTACTGTGGTACAAAATTTTGATCTCCGGGTCAAATTCCAGCTGATCAAGATACTGCTCTGTGATGGTGGTGTTGGGGGTGAACTGACAGAAGGACATGGTGAAGTATCGGTTGCCCCGGTCCATCAGAGAGAAGATCAGATTCAGGGTGTCCGACAGATCCTCCTCCGTTTCCTCCGGGAAGCCGTACATGAAGAAAAGGACACAGTAGATCTGATTCCGGATGAGAAAATCCACCATCCTCACGGTCCGATCCAAATCCAGATTTTTATTGATCAGCTTCTGCATCTTTTTGGAGCCGGTCTCCACACCCAGCTGGATGGAGGTCATACCGGCTTGCTTCATTTTCAGCAGAAGTTCCTCCGTGACGCAGTCCATCCGGGTGGAGCACTTCCATGACAGCCCCAGATCCGCTTCGATCAACTTGTCACAAACCGCCTCTACCAGCTTGTTGTTGATGGTAAAGGCATCGTGGGAAAAGGAAAAGCTGCGAATGCCGTATTTATCATGCAAATGCCGAATTTCTTCCAGTATCCGTTCCGGGGTCTTCAGCCGATAGTTTCTGCGCCAGAAGTAGCTGGTGCAGCAGAAGGTGCAGTTATAAGGACAGCCTCTGCCCACATCCACAGGCATATAGTAGTAGGGGGTGGGGAGCTTGGGGTCTGTTTGCTCCGGAATCAGCCGCTCATCCCAAAAGGGGAGGGTATTCAGATCGCACAGCGGCGGAAGCTGTCCGTTGTGTTCCACAGCTCCGTCCCGGCGGTAGTAAAGCCCGGGAATATCGGCACAGTCGCCCTGCTTTCCCAGAATGTACCGGAACAGGGGAACCACTGTATTTTCCCCCTCGCCGGTACACAGATAATCGATATACTGTGCCATGTCCATGGTCTCGGCAGGGGTGGCAGAGGGCTGTGGACCGCCAAAGACGATCACAATGTCCTGATCCGCCGCTTTCAGCTCCCGGGCGATACGAAGCATGATATGATAATCAGGCCAGAGGGAGTAAAAGGAGACACATCTGGGCTGACGCGCCCTGATTTCTTTCAGGATCTCCCGGATAAAAGCAGGATAGTCCTTCTGATAGTGTTCGATCTGGTAAAACCTGAGAATATCCACCCGGAAGCCAGCTTGCAGCAGCTTGGTGGCAAGCAGCATGGTGCCGTTGACCTCTCTGCGGATGGAATGCTCATAGGCAGCATTTACGAATAAAACATCCAGCATAGGGGTACCTCCTGCAAATAATCGATATTAGCCGAAGGCATCCAGAGCCAGCTTGAAGGCACCGTAAGCACCGGCATCGTTGCCCAGGGAGGCGAGGGCAAAGCGGACGTCGGAGGCGGCGTGGAAGACGTGCTTCAGGAAGTAGGGCTTGGTGCCGTCCAGCAGCATCTGACCGGCCTTGCTGACGCCGCCGCCCAGAACCACTGCCTCGGGGTTCACCACACAGCACAGGTCTGCCAGAAATTCGCCCAGAAGAGCGTAGTATTTGTCCAGAATTTGCAGGGCAACCTCGTCACCGGCCTTACCGGCATCGAAAATGTCCTTACAGGAAATGGATTCCAAAATCCGCAGGGAGGAGAAGGCGTCGGTGGAGGCAAGATGCTTGTATGCCATCTTAACAATGCCGGTGGCGGAGCAATACTGCTCAACGCAGCCACGCTTGCCGCAGCCGCACTGCTCGGTCTCATCCCGGTTCAGTACCAGATGACCGATCTCACCGCCGGAGCCGTGCGCGCCGTGGAGCAGATGACCGTCAATAACAATGCCGCCGCCGACACCGGTGCCCAGAGTGGCGAAGACCATGTTCTCACAGCCCTGACCGCCGCCCTTCCAGTATTCACCCAAAGCGGCAACATTGGCATCGTTGCCTGCCTTTACGGGGAAGCCGGTCAGCTGGCTGAGGGTCTCGGAGATGTTGAAAACGCCCCAGCCCAGATTTACGCACTTATTAACAACGCCCTTGCCGTCCACGGGACCGGGAACGCCAATGCCAATGCCCACGATGGAGCCATGATCCACGTTGTTTTCTTTCATGTAATTTTCGATGGAAGCCGCAATGTCCGGCAGAATTTGCTTGCCGCCGCCGGCGGTGACGGTGGGGATCTCCCACTTGGAAAGCATGGTGCCGTTTGTGTCGAAGTATGCGATCTTCACGGTGGTACCGCCCAGATCCACGCCAAATCCGTATTTCATAGGTATGTTCCTCCTGTGTGTAGATTGATTACGCCCTCTATTATACATAGCCTGAACAAAAAAAGCCATAGGGCATGGCAATTTTTTTTACAAGTTTTTAAACTTTTATATTTATGCTTGCGTTTGCGCCCATTTTGCGGTAACATATAGTGGACTAGACATAAATGAAAGGAAGGTCTGCTTGTCATGATCAAAGTAGATATTTCAAATGTATGGGGCGATCTGTCCCTGCCCGACCTGCTGGCTATGGAGCAGGAGGTTTTTGCCGCCCATAAGACTCTGGACGAAGGCACCGGTGCCGGTAACGATTTCCTGGGTTGGCTGAACCTGCCCGTCAATGAGCCCACTGAGGAAATGGTGCGCATCCAGAAGGCTGCGGATCAGATTCGCTCTGACAGCGATGTGTTCGTGGTCATCGGCATCGGCGGCAGCTATCTCGGCCCCCGTGCCGCCATTGAGCTGCTGCAGGGTCCCAACCACAACATCGGAAAGGGTAAGGGCAATCCCCAGATCTATTTCGCGGGTAACGGTCTGAGCACCCGTCACTGGAATGAGCTGTGCCGTCTGCTGGAGGGCAAGGATTTCTCCATCGCCATCATCAGTAAGTCCGGTACCACCACCGAGCCTGCCATCGCCACCCGTGCGCTGCGCTGGATGCTGGAGCGCAAGTACGGCACCGACGGCGCAAAGAAGCGTACTTATGCTATTACCGACCCTGCCAAGGGCGCACTGCGTCAGATGGCAACGGAAGAGGGCTGGGAGACCTTTGTCATTCCCCCCAATGTGGGCGGCCGCTTCTCCGTTCTGACCCCCGTGGGTCTGCTGCCTCTGGCTGTTGCCGGTATCGACATCGTTGCCATGATGCAGGGGGCTTATGAGGCGAAGGAGATCTACAACATCCGCTCCTTCGAGAACCCTGTTTGGCTGTACGCCGCCATCCGGAACCTGCTGTACCGCAACGGTAAGAAGATCGAACTGTTCGAGTCCTTCGAGCCCGGCTTCAAGATGCTGGGCGGCTGGTGGCAGCAGCTGTTCGGTGAGTCCGAGGGCAAGGATGGGAAGGGTATTTTCCCTGCCACTGCTGAGTTGACTGCTGACCTGCACTCTCTGGGTCAGATGATTCAGGAGGGCGAGCGGAATCTGTTTGAGACCATGGTTCGCTTCGATGCCCCCAAGCAGACCTACACCATTGGCACCGACTATAAGAATCTGGACGGTCTGAACTATCTGGCAGGCAAGACTCTGGACTTCGTGGATGAGAAGGCATATCTGGGCACCATGGCCGCTCATGTGGACGGCGGTGTTCCCGTCATCACCATGGACGTGGGCGAGCTGAACGATAAGAAGCTGGGTGAGCTGTTCTACTTCCTGGAGCTCAGCTGCGGCGTTTCTGCCTACCTGCTGGGGGTCAATCCCTTCAACCAGCCCGGTGTGGAAATGTACAAGCGGAATATGTTCCAGCTGCTGGGTAAGCCCGGCTACGAAATAAAGTAAAGGGCATCGAAAAAACCTTTGCTAATTTCACAAATTATAGTTGCAAAATCCGGCGATAGCTGGTAGAATTACCATATAGCCAGTTATGGCAAAGCAAAGGAGGATATTTCCTATGATTCATGTTATTATGGGGCTGAAGGGCTCCGGTAAGACGAAGAAGCTGATCGACTCCATCCATCAGGCAGTGAACGAAGCCAACGGCGATGTGGTTTGCATCGAGTATGGCAAGAAGCTGACTTATGATGTGAACTATCGTGTCCGTCTGGTAGATTCCAAGGAATACGGGATCAACAGTCTGGATATGCTCAAGGGCTTCCTCAGCGGCCTTCATGCCGGCAACTTCGATATCACCCATGTGTACATCGATAATCTGTACAAGACCATCGGCAGCAACCCTGCAAATGGTGAGGCGTTTGTGACTTGGTGCGCGGAGTTTGCCAAGGTCAACAACATGGAGATCACCGTCTCCATCTCCGATGATCCTGCCAACGCTTCTGAGGCAATGAAGCAGTATCTGTAAATTCAAAAACGAAAAGGGCTTGCCGAAAGGGTTACTTCTCATAAGAATGTTTTGAATATTCTGTGAGATCAGCCGATTGACGAGTGCAAAGAAATTGATGGTGTAGCAAGTCGCTATACCATCTTTTCTTATGTTACAAGAACGGCAGCAGGGAGATTTGTTTGCCGCTTTTCGATCTCTTCAATCATTCTTCAATCTTTTGTGGTATAATGAGATTCAAATAGAAATGGAGGTGTCGAAATGAGACTGTTGCTTGTGGAAGACGAAAAAAGAATGGCTCAGGCATTGTGCGAAATTCTGCGTCTTGAAAAATATGAGGTAGATCATTATGCCAACGGCCTTGACGGCTTGGCGGCTGTTGAGAGCGATATTTATGATATCGTTATTCTGGATGTTATGCTTCCCGGTATGAATGGGTTTGATATCGCCATAGAAGCACGCAAAAAGGGCATCAAGACACCGATCCTGATGCTTACGGCGAAAAGCGATCTTGACGATAAGGTAACAGGTCTTGACTGCGGTGCGGACGACTACCTGACCAAGCCGTTCATGACCAGAGAGCTGCTGGCAAGGCTTCGCGCCCTTGGCAGACGAAATATCAATACCTCGGACGGTACATTAACCTTTGGGGATATTACGCTGAATACCAACAGCTCCACACTGATCTGCGGTGGAAACAGTGTGCGGCTCAGCGAAAAGGAATACCGCATCCTTGAATATCTGATCGCCAATCAGGGGCAAATACTGACCCGGGAACAGCTTGCGATCAAGATATGGGGCTTTGATAGTGAGGCGGAATACAATAACGTAGAAGTATATATGTCCTTCACCCGGAAAAAGCTGACTTTTGTTAAAGCAAAAACCGAGATCAAGGCGGTACGGGGCATCGGCTATGAGCTGAGGTGTGACGATGTTTAAAAAATCAAGAATAAAGATCGTCTTCGCCATTATGCTGACGCTTACCCTGCTGTGGATCATTACGCTGGGCGTCATTCTCATTGCCAGCTATACGGCAGTATCCACGACAAACCTTGAAATGCTGGAGGAATATGTGGATACTTACACACTGGAACGCCAGGGGGGGATATATGCTCCAGGCGTCCCCGCCTTCGACAAGAGAGGTCCGCACTTCGATACCAATCAATTTAAGCTGTCGATCTTCTACTCCGTTGCGGTTTCCTATGACGGAAGGGTTCTTGCTGTGGGTAACGATGATTCCGGAATTTATAGCGATGCCCAGCTGGAAGAAAAGGCACTGAGTATTTTAAGCAAAGACGATGAAAGCGGTATCATGCAAAATCTTGTCTATTATCAGGCAGATAAGGACGGATATATGTTGGTTGCCTTTATGGACAACACGGTTGCCAGAGAGAACCTGGATACGGTGTTCCAATACACCCTGATCATCGGCGGCATTGCGATCGTCGCACTGTTTTTCCTTTCCTTTTTTCTTGCCAACCGGATCGTCAAACCATTGGAGGAAAGTCACAAAAAGCAAAAACAGTTTATCTCCGATGCGGGGCATGAACTGAAAACGCCTGTCGCGGTGGTCAATGCCAACGTAGATCTTTTGTCCAGAGAGATCGGGGACAACCAGTGGATCGCAAACATTCAATATGAAAACGAGAGAATGTCCGCGCTGATCACGCAGCTTTTGGATCTGGCAAGAACAGAGAACGTCACGCCGCCAATGGAGCAGCTTGACCTGTCTACACTGGCTTGCGGTGAGATATTGCCAATGGAATCGATCGCTTATGAAAACGGTCTTACGCTTATCAGTGATGTCCAGGAAAACATCCAGATCAACGGCAACAGCACACAGCTTAAGCAGCTCACTTCCATACTGATCGACAATGCGATCAGGCACGGCATCGGAGGAACGGAGGTCATTGTCTCCCTTAAGAGAGACAGGCACAATGCGGTTCTGTCCGTCATCAACAGCGGTGACGAGATTCCCCCAGAACAGAGAGCGCATCTGTTTGAACGCTTTTACCGTGTAGATTCCGCGCGAACCGGTGAAGATAAGCACTACGGTCTCGGACTCGCCATCGCTAAAGCCATCGTTGAAACACACAGCGGAAAGATCGATGTCAGATGCTATTCCGGTAAGGTGGAGTTTACAGCCAAAATTCCCTTGTAAAATCAAGGCAAAAAAACTGTAAAGAGAGAATGGAATATTCAATTTTTCTTCAATAATCCTTTGGTACAATGGTACCATCAAAAGTACAGGAGGATTTTTCTATGGTCGTTCAAACCGTATTTAAAAGATATGAATTGAAATATATGCTGACGATGGAACAAAAAGAGAAAGTACTGCAGGCGATGAAGCCGTATATGAAGCTGGATAAGTACGGGAGGACCACCATACGCAATATTTATTACGACACCGATTCCTATCTTCTCATTCGGCGATCCATAGAAAAACCGGCATACAAAGAAAAGCTGCGCATTCGGAGCTACAGCCAAGCCGCTCCGGACAGCACCGTGTTTGTGGAGCTGAAAAAGAAGTATCAATCGGTTGTGTATAAGCGGCGAATCTCTCTTCCCGAAGAGGAGGCTATGGAGTGGGTCGCCCGTGAACGTCCCTGCCATAAGCACACGCAGATCTCTGAGGAAGTAGATTATTTCATTGATCATTACGAGACGCTGCACCCTGCCGTTTTTCTTTCCTATGAAAGAGAGGCCTTCTACTCTATCGACGGCTCGGATTTTCGTGTCACGTTTGACGATACGATCCTTTGCCGACAGGAGGATCTGTCTTTGGAGTCCGAGGCGTACGGAACGCCCCTTTTGCCGGAAGGAATGGTTCTTATGGAGATCAAATGCTCCGGCGGCATTCCTCTGTGGATGACCCACGTTCTTTCCGAAGAACACATATACAAAACGTCGTTCTCGAAATACGGAACGGCATATCAAACCATGATTTTCCCACAGTTATACGGGGCGCGCAAAACTATGATGGAGGCAACATATCATGCTTGAAAATTTATTTAGAGGAATATTTGATTTGAATTCGACCACGGTTATTAGTGTGACCGATTTTCTGCTCTGTTTGGGCTTTTCCCTTGCCCTTGGATTTGTGATGGCCTTGGCGTATATGTACCGCACCCGTTATACCAAGAGCTTTGTTGTAACACTGGCATTGCTCCCGGCGGTCGTCTGTGTTGTGATCATGCTTGTCAACGGCAATATCGGCACCGGCGTAGCAGTGGCAGGAGCATTCAGTTTGGTGCGTTTCCGTTCTGCTCCCGGAACGGCAAAAGAGATCTGCACGCTGTTCCTGGCAATGGGTGCAGGTCTGATCGCCGGCATGGGCTATCTGGGCTTTGCGGTACTCTTTACCGTTGTGATGTGCGCTATGTTCGTGCTCTATAACCGACTTGACTTCGGCTCAAAGAAAAATTCCGAGACCTACAAAACCTTTACCATTACAATTCCGGAAGATCTGGATTATTCCGGCATTTTTGATGACATCTTTCAGGAATACACCACCTCCCACGACCTTGCCCGTGTAAAGAGCACCAATATGGGCAGCATGTTTAAGCTCACCTACGATGTGACGCTTCGGGATGTATCCAGAGAAAAAGAGATGATCGATAAAATCCGCTGCCGAAACGGTAATCTTGAGATCACCGTGTCCAAACAGGAGGCTCATGCTGCGGAACTTTGATATAGGAGGCTGCAATCGTGAAAAGACTTTTATCTGTATTTCTGATCTTCGCTATGATGTTTGCCGTGCTCAGCGGATGCGCAAACGAAAACAATAATAACAATCCCACTGCAAATGCCGGCACATCAAACAACAACGGTGGCTCTGCCGTTGACGGAACCGCTGCCGACCTTGGTGATGACGGTACGACCTTCGGCGAAAGCCTGGATGACCTGAACGCCTATGCCGGTTATTTCGAGGAGGATACCGTAGATGTGACCGTTACCTGTGTTTCGGGGACGGAGGGGTGCTATACCCTGGACGGAAACACGCTGACCTTCACAACGCTGAGCGAGGATTCGGTCTATTCCGTTTCCGGTCAGCTTAAAGGAAACATCGTGATCGATGTGGGTGACGATTATAAGCTCGATTTGGAATTGCAAGGCTTCTCCCTTGTCAGCGATACGACCAATCCGATTCTGGTTATGAGCGGCGATGAGGTATCCATCACCGCAAAATCTGAGTTTGAAAATTATATCTATGATATCCGTGAAGCCGTTGACGCCACCGACGAAACCGTTTATTCAGGAGCGATCCACTCGATGGTTGACCTTGAGATCTGCGGTAAGGGCAGTCTTACCCTGGTGTCTGAAAGCAACAACGGTATTCACAGCAAAGACGATCTTCAGGTCAAAAATCTTACGCTCCTGGTTGCCTGCATTGATAACGCCTTAAAAGGAAACGACAGCGTTGAGATCACAGAGGGGACAACCACCCTGATCGCTACACAGGGCGACGGCATCAAGACCACCAACAGCGATATTTCCGAAAAGGGAAACCAGCGTGGAACGGTTACGGTCGCCGGCGGAACGCATACCGTTTACGCCGCCTGTGACGGTATCGACGCCGCCTACAACGTTGTGGTGGAAGACGACACAACAGAGCTGAATATCTATACTGACAAGTATTCCAATTACTCATCTGAGGTAACGGCGGTCGATGAAAACCAATATTATATCCGCTTTACCAGCAACAGCTACAACTATTCCGTCAAATACTACAATTCGGATGACGATTATGTTTGGGTGAACGCGGAATATCATTCCACCGTATCCGGAAACAGATATAACTATTATTACTATTCCTTCCCTAAAATGAGCGATTACAGTCAGATGCAGTTCTTTATCTATTCATCGGATATGGAACAGGGGCAGGATGAAGATTATCTTGTGGGTTCGGATTATCTGACCCCTAACACCGGCTACGACACATTCGCGCTGATAAGCCAAGGCAACAGTCTCAGCTACCAATGGACCAACTATACCACCTCCATTCAGGATAATGGCATGGGCGGACACGGCGGTATGGGCGGCATGGGCGGTATGTCCGATGGCAACTCGGACAAAGGCGACTATTCCACCAAAGGAATCAAGGCCGGAAATGAAATCACGATCAATGCGGGAACGATCAATATAAAGTCTTATGACGATGCCATTCACGCAAATGATGATACAGCACTTGAAAACGGAGAGACACCCACAGGCAACGTAACCGTAAACGGCGGTGTCATTACCGCATACAGCAACGATGACGGTCTGCACGCTGACGGAACCCTGAAGATCACCAACGGAATGGTCAGTGTGACAAACAGCTATGAGGGACTTGAAGGAAACAAGGTGGTCATTTCAGGCGGCAATGTATCGGTACTCGCTTCTGACGATGGTATTAACGGCACGACTACCTCGGATATCGCCATTGAGATCAGCGGCGGCACGGTTTATATTTTCTGTTCCGGTGACGGTATCGATTCGAACAGCCGGACTTCGTATAAGGGCATTGTATTCTCGGGTGGTAACACCGTAGTGATCTCTGACTCAAGCGGCAACTCTGCCATTGATACCGAGCAGGGATATGAATATTCGGGCGGCTCTGTTGTCGCAATTATGCCTTCTCGCGGAATGACGAGTGAGGCAACCCATTGTTCCAACTTCTCAAGCGTTGCGACAAAGAAGTCTGTTTCGTTGAATTCCGGCAGTTATCTTACCGTGAAGGTGAGCGGAACGGTTGTCGCTACCGTAAAGATGCCGGAAAATCTCTCCGCAATGGTCGTTTATCTTGGAAGCAAATCTGCCACAATTTCCTCAGAATCTTCCAGCTCTGCGACCTTAGATGATAACGGAGTGTGTTGGAATAACTGATTGTTCTGCAAGGGTATGCCGTTCAGGTGTGCCCTTGTTCCTTTTTATACAATATTTGCGATCATCGAACGGCAGAATGAAAAGGCAGATCGGTTATGAAATGAATTACCGCAGTGTTGATTTGTGCAATATTTCTTTTCTTGTGTTATTCATCAAGGAGGTGCGGAGCTTGACCTATGAAGAATTTTACGGCAATGCATACCAGACAATGCAACAGGCAGAAATAGAAATTGCCAAAGAAAAGGATTATTACGCCAATCCCAAAGCAAACGGCTACCGCAGTTACCATTTGCTGCTCAGCGTTATTACCGGTCCCGGAAATGGACTGCGAGCGGAAATTCAGGTGCGTACCATTGCCAATGATTTTTGGGCAACCTTAGAGCATCGTCTGAAATATAAAAAGAACATTCCTCATGAGAAGCTAATTCAAGAGGA
Organism: uncultured Oscillospiraceae bacterium; assembly: GCA_964513605.1. GTDB lineage: Bacteria > Bacillota > Clostridia > Oscillospirales > Oscillospiraceae > Faecousia. The sequence goes on along the minus strand of CAZENN010000004.1, from coordinate 33,162 downwards.
GTTAAAGCGTTGCGCTTTTGAAATTGCGTCGGTAGATGCCTCAATGCAGGCAATACGAGATATCCTGAAAGAAGAACAGTAATTAAAAATATTTGTATTTTGCCGAATGGATTGATTTATCCATGCCGATATGCTATACTGGCATGGGAAATTTATCATTTGAATAGGAAATTTGCAGTTCGTGTTCCAAGTCAGTATGGAAGGAGGAAAGCATCATGACAAGAAAAAATAGGATCATCGCATTGGTTCTGTCTATTGCCATTTTCTTTACTATGATGCTTTCCGTAACTGTTATCACACACGATTGGGATCATGAATGTGTCGGTATCGGTTGTCAAATCTGTCAGCAGATGGAGTCTGCTCGTCGGATCCTTAAAATGGTTATGTCCGGTGCTTTGGCAATCGCCTTTGCGCTTGCGTTGACATACACAAGCTGTCGGTTTATCCACCGCTTTGCGCAATGTTTGCCGCAAGGCACCCTTATTGCGCTTAAAGTAGAACTTCTGAATTAAATAGATGCTGCTAAACAGGGGATAGGTCTGCCCATTTTTGAATGGGGGAGCTTTCGGCTATGCCGTATCCCCGGTGTTTTTGCGCCCTTTTGATAGAAACGGGATGGTTTTGCCATTCTCGCTGTATATCGTGATTGGTTTTTTAAAAGCAGTATTCTATTTTGATTCGGAGGTTTTTATTTTTATGAAAAAGATCATTCGTATTCTGATTGTTCTGTGTCTGTTTGCCGGTGTGCTGAGTGGGTGCGGAAGCAAAGAGCGTTCTGCCGATCAGTTATCTATCGTTACTACCATTTTTCCTGAATACGACTGGGTGAAACAAATTCTTGGAGATCAGATTGAAAATGCGCAGGTCACACTGCTGCTCGATAACGGTGTGGATCTTCACAGCTATCAGCCTACAGCAAACGATATTGTTACGATATCAGCTTGCGACATGTTTGTTTATGTCGGCGGAGAATCGGACGAATGGGTGGATGATGTTCTTGCTCAGGCAACGAATAAGGACATGATCATTGTCAATCTTTTGGATGTTCTGGGTGATGCCGTCAAGGAGGAAGAGATGGTTGACGGTATGGAGCACGAAGAAGAACATGTGGAAGAAGCGGAAGAGCACGAATACGATGAACATGTTTGGCTTTCGCTTAGGAACGCTCAGACCATCTGCAAAACCATCAACGAAAAAATATGTGAGCTTGATCCGGAAAATGCGGATGCCTATACCGCGAACACGGAAAGCTACTGCCAAAAGTTAACGGACCTTGATGGGGAATATTCGGAAGCGGTTTCGGCGGCTTCGATGAATACGCTTCTGTTTGCTGACCGTTTTCCGTTCCGTTACCTTACGGATGATTACGGAATTGAATATTATGCCGCATTCTCAGGATGCTCGGCAGAAAGTGAAGCGAGTTTTGATACCATTGTCTTTCTTGCAGGGAAAGTGGATGAATTGGGTCTTACCTCTGTCATCACGTTAAAAGGTTCTGACGCAGACATTGCCCAAACGATTATCAGCACCAGTACCGGTAAAAACGCCAAAACACTGATTTTGGATTCCATGCAGACGACAACAGCAAAGGACGCTGACGGCGGCACCACATATCTGCGCGTTATGGAAAGTAACCTTGAAGTGCTGAAAGAAGCATTGCAGTAAGGAGAAGAAAGATGGCTCAGCTTATTTGCCGAAATTTATCCCTCGGTTATGATGGGAAGGAAATAATAAACAACCTTAGTTTTTTCGTTCATGCGGGAGAGTATCTGTGCATTATCGGTGAAAACGGAAGTGGAAAAACAACTTTGATGAAAACCCTTTTGGGACTTCACAAGCCTATAGGCGGCACGGTTGAGATGGGAGACGGACTGAGACAAAATGAGATCGGCTATCTTCCACAGCAGACAGTTGTTCAAAAGGATTTTCCGGCATCCGTATATGAAATTGTGCTTTCCGGCTGCCAGGGGCGATGCGGCTCACGTCCCTTCTACAGTAAGGAGGAAAAGACGCTTGCGCGTGAGGCAATGGAAAAGATGAATATATCACAGCTTCATAAACGCTGCTACCGTGAGCTTTCCGGCGGTCAACAACAGAGGGTCCTGCTAGCACGGGCATTGTGCGCCACCGGAAAACTTTTACTGCTGGATGAGCCGGTTTCGGGACTCGACCCGAAGGTAACGCTTGAAATGTATCAGTTAATTGAGGAGCTGAACCAAAAAGACGGCATCACCGTTATTATGATCTCACACGATCTGCATGCCGCTATTACTTACGCAAGCCATATCTTATACATCGGCAAGGAAATATTCTACGGAACAAAAGACACCTATCTGGCAAGTAGCCTTGCCAAGGGTCTTACACCCACCAAAGGGGGTGAGCAGGAATGAGTGAATTGTTTGAGAAGCTCGCTCTTTATATGGAATTTCCGTTTGTAAGATACGCACTGATCGTTGGTGTTCTGATCTCGTTGTGTTCCGCTTTGCTTGGCGTTACACTGGTGCTTAAGCGATTCTCGTTCATCGGAGACGGTCTTTCCCATGTAGCTTTTGGCGCGATGTCTGTGGCCATTGTGGTTGGATTGACAAATGAAATGGCAATCGTATTGCCGATCACCATTCTTTGCGCTATTTTGCTATTATGTACAGGTCAGAACGCGAAGGTCAAGGGAGACGCCGCCGTTGCCATGATCTCGGTGTCGGCACTTGCTATCGGGTATATGCTTATGAGTGTTTTCCCATCGTCTTCCGGTAATGTAGCAGGAGATGTATGTACGACGCTGTTTGGCTCGACCTCCATTCTTACCTTGACCGAAACAGAGGTATGGTTGTGTGCCGGGTTGTCCGTGGCAGTTGTCATCGTGTTTACCCTGTGCTATAACAAGATTTTCTGCATTACCTTTGATGAAGGCTTCTCTCAGGCGACCGGAACAAAGGTGAGGATATATAACTTCTTGCTCGCGGCCGTCATTGCGGTGGTTATCGTATTGGCGATGAATCTGGTCGGGTCTCTTCTTATATCCGCACTTGTCGTATTTCCTGCTCTTTCCGCAATGCGGGTATGTAAGAGTTTTAAGAGTGTAACACTCTGTGCTGCCGTTATCTCAGTTTGCTGCTCGTTTATCGGCATCCTTGCGTCTATTCTTGCAGGTACACCTGTCGGCTCCACCATTGTTGTTGCGGATCTTATTGTGTTTGGCATATTTACACTTATCAGCGTAATAAAAGGAGGCATTAGAAAATGAGAAAGGTTCTTTCTGTCATATTGGCTCTGCTGGTGATCCTATCTATGGCAGGCTGTGAAAATTCAAACGATGACTCACAGCAAAGCGAAAACACCGAAGCATCCAATACCGCTAATGAGGAAAGCTATGATGTTGATTTGACAAAACTGAGCAGCACAATGATTTATTCCGAGGTATACAATATGCTAGCCTCTCCGGGTGATTACCTGGGAAAGAAAATTAAAATGAACGGTAACTTCGGGGTATATGAGGATCAAACAACCGGAAAATATTATTATGCCTGCCTCATTGCAGATGCTACTTCGTGTTGTTCGCAAGGCATCGAGTTTGTCCTGGAGGGAGATTATACTTATCCTGATGACTATCCGGAAATCAATTCAATGATCACAGTCATGGGAATCTTTGACACCTACGAGGAAGACGGATACACTTATTGTCAGTTGATAAACGCAAAAATGGAATAAGAAACATAAACAAATTCTTCCCTAGTGAATTACCAAAATGACAAAATGCGTTTTTACTTGCTATTTTCCGTGGCATATGATATAATTCAAGCTGTATAAATATGCTTAGTTAAATGACCATAGTACTATATAGGAAAGGAAAGACCGAAAGAATGAGTACACCAAAAGTATCAGTTGTAATTCCCTGCTACAATGTGGAGAAGTACCTGCGTCAGTGTCTCGACAGTGTGGTTAATCAGACGTTGAAGGATTTGGAGATCATCTGTGTGAACGATGGCTCCAAGGATTCCACTTTGGACATTATCAAGGAATATGCCGCTAAGGACCCCCGGGTCAGCTATATTGACAAGCCCAACGCCGGTTACGGTGACAGTATGAATAAAGGCTTCGATAAGGCTACTGGTGAGTATATCGGCATCATCGAGTCCGATGATTATGCGGATCTTGATATGTTTGAAAAGCTGTATCACTGCGCCAAGGAGCATGATCTGGATGTGGTGAAGGCCGGCTTCTATTACTACTATTCCAAGGGCGAGGAAAAGAGCATTCCCAACCCCATCGCTTCGCGTATTATGAGTGGTCGTACTCTGTGCCCGATGAAGGACTTTAAGGCCAAAATGGAAATGGTGGAGTTTTTCAACATCAAGCCCACCATTTGGTCCGCTATCTATCGCAAGGACTTTATCCGCGGTAACAAGATTCGCTTCAATAATACCCCCGGTGCATCCTTCCAGGATACCAGCTTTAACTTCAAGGTATGGGTCTGCGCCAAGCGTATTCGTCTGATGGAAGAGTGTTTCCTGCACTACCGTCAGGATAACGAGGCTTCCTCTATCAACAATCCCGGAAAGGTCTACTGTGTCTGCGATGAGTATGATGAGATGGCACGTTTTCTCAACGAAAGACCTTTGGATAAGGCAATCATTGAGCCGGTGATGGTTCGTATTAAGTTTGACAGCTACAGCTGGAATTATGAGCGTCTGTCCGAGCCTCTGCAGGCAGAATTTATTCAGCGATTTAGTGCTGATTTCCGCAACCACCTTCATGACGGTATGCTGCGCAAGGATTATTTCGAGTGGTATAAGTGGCGTCGTGTGCACCAGATCATGGAGGATCCGGACCGTTATCATGAGATCCAGGTGAAGGTGAAGGCTGGAGAACTGCCGGAAGACTATGTTTGGGAGGAAGGCGAAAACGGTGTAGGCGCATCTGCTGATGCTATGGATGGTCGTCACGGCAACATTATTCGTGGCGGTATGGATTGCATTCGCGATCATGGCTTCGGCTATACTGTCAAATACGGCTGTAAAAAAGTGTTCCGGAGGATTAAGAGATGAGCGGTCAAGCAGTTAAAATTTCTGTCATTATTCCTGTCTATAACGTTGAAAACTATTTGAGCCTCTGCCTGACCAGCTGTGTCAATCAGACGCTGAACGATGTGGAGTTCATCTGTGTCAATGACGGCAGTACCGACGGCTCCCTGAGTATCCTTCAGCAGTTTGCCCAGCAGGATTATCGAATCCGCATCATTGACAAGCCCAATGGAGGCGTTTCCTCTGCCCGTAATGCGGGTCTGCGGGCTGCCCGGGGCGAGTATATTATGTTCCTGGACTCCGATGACTACCTGACCCCGGATGCCTGCGAGCGTGTGTGGATCGAGAAGCTGGAAGCTCCCACGGATATTGTGGTTTTCAGCACCGAGATCTTCCCTCATGCCCATCCCCACCCCACGGACTGGTATTACTGGGTCACCAACACCCATACCCATCGCTACTGGGAGTTTACACCCAAGGTTCTCTTTGGGGAGCCCAGTACCAGACCCTTCCTGTGGCATCAAGCTTTCCGTAAGGAAATCTTGGATTCCAATCATATTGAGTTCCGTGAGGATGTGAAGCATGGCGAGGATATGGTGTTTTTGCTGCAGGTATATCCCCATGCCAAATATTTCTGCTTCCTGCCCGATAAGCTGTACCATTACCGTTGGCACCGGGAAGGCTCCCTGATGTGGCTCTTTGCCGGCGACTACGATGAAAGAATCCGTAAGCATCTTTCCTTTACGGAGATCATCTGCCAGTATTGGAAAGAACAGGGGTGGCTGGATGCATACGGTAAGGAGTTCCTGCAGTGGCTGCTGGAGTTCGTGGTTGTGGACATTCGGGATTCACAGACCCAGAAGCCTGAGGAGCACCTAAAAGCGCTCGGTGAGCAAATCGATCGTTATGGACTTACCAAACTGTTAGGCTCTGTAGATGTCGGATATCATATTTATGCGCGTAGTGTTAAGCGAGGCAGTTTATAACCCCATTAATTAGGAGGATATTCCCATGGACAAAACCATTCGGAAGGTCACGGCTGAGCAATGCACCGGCTGCGGTGCCTGCTTTAACAAGTGTCCTTCAGACGCCATCAGAATGGAATATAATGATGAGGGCTTCATTTTCCCGAGGGTAACGGATAGCTGTGTCAATTGTGGTCTGTGCGAGAAGGTCTGCCCGGTTTTGAAACCGTTGCAGCTGCACACCCAGCCGGAGAGCTATGCGGTTTGGGCTTCGGATGAAATCCGTTTGAAGAGCTCATCCGGAGGTATGTTTTCGCTGTTGGCAAACCATATCCTGAAAAAGGGCGGTGTTGTTTGTGGTGCCGCTTATACAGAGGATTACCAGTTCGTAGAGCATCGCTGGGCGGTGTCGCAGTCTGAATTGGTACTTTTGAGAGGCTCTAAGTATGTACAAAGTGATACCAAGCTGACCTATCGGGACGCAAAGCGATATCTGGATGCCGGCAGAGCTGTGCTCTATACCGGCTGCCCCTGCCAGATTGCCGGTCTTTACGGTTATCTGGGTAAGGATTACCCCAATCTGTATACTGCGGATCTGGTTTGCCATGGCTCCAACTCCGTCACTGCCTATCAGTCCTTTATCAAGGAATTTTCCGGCGGTCAGGAAATCGCTAAGGTGGACTTCCGGGATAAGAAGTACTATAACTGGTCAACCCCCACAGTGCTCTATCTGAAAAACGGTGATGTTAAGAAGGCCGCCTGGGATGAGGGGGTCTGGTATAAGGGATTCCTGGAGGGCATTATCAATCGTAAGAATTGCTACTCCTGTCCCTACGCTAAGGCTGACCGTGTGGCTGATATCACCATGGCAGACTGCTGGCAGGTTCACCGCTTCAACCCCGATTTTGACGATCGGAAGGGCACCTCTCTGGTGCTGGTAAACTCCCCCAAGGGTGGCCGCCTCTTTGATGACATCCGGGCGGACATGAAGCTGTGCGAGAAGATTCCCCTCAGTGCTGTCACACCCTATAACGGTCAGCTCTGCAAACCCACCGAAGAGCACCGGTGCAGAAAGTTCTTTTTCTCCCATCTGGACCGTCTGGGGTATCATAAGGCACTGTGGTACGGTCGTGGTATGCGCTACGATGTGGGTCTCGTAGGCTGGTGGTTTGCCTCCAACTACGGCAGCTCTCTGACCTATTATGCACTGGGCACCATCCTGGAGAATATGGGCAAGCAGGTTCTGCTGGTGCCCATTGCCAAGGTCAATGGCACCCCTTGGGAAAAGGAGATCCAGTTTACCGTGGATTTCCTGGCCCGATACTTTAAGGTTGGAAAGACTCGTGGCTTCAACAAAATGTATGAGTTCAACCAGTTCTGCGATTCATTCATGCTGGGCTCGGACCAGATGTGGACCGGTGATACCACCAAGCTGGTGGGGTATACCTTTTTCCTGGACTTTGTGGACAAGAATCGGAAGAAAATTGCCTTCTCCACCTCCTTCGGACGCGATGATTTTTATGCGGATGAAAAGGTTATTGAGACCGCCGGTGATTTTCTGCGCCGGTTTGATGCTGTTAGCGTCCGGGAACAAAGCGGTGTGGATGTCTGTAAAAACCGCTTTAATATCGAGGCACAGCAGGTTTTCGATCCGGTATTCCTCTGTGAGGCAAAGGATTATGACCGGTTGTGTGACAGCGTGAAGGATCCCATTGATGAAAAGTATCTGCTGTGCTATATTCTGGATCCCACTCCCGAGAAGGAGGCGGCGGCCCGGGCGATTGCAAAGCGGCAGGGTCTGAAGATCATTACCATTCTGGATCTGAAGGAGTATAAGCGCATCAGGGAGAAGTGGACGACCGGCGAGGTTTTGCCCCAGGTAACCTCCGAGCAGTTCCTGTACTATATCAAGAACTGTTCCTACCTGCTGACCGACTCTCACCATGGCACCTGCTTCGGTATTATCTACCACCGTCCCTATGCGGCACTGGTCAACAAGAGCCGCGGCGCGACTCGTTTTGAGACCGTTGCCCGGACTCTGGGTCTTGAGAGCCGTCTTTATGAGAACCCTCTGGATGTGGTGGATTCGGATCGCCCCTACCAGCCTGTTGATTATGACTGGGTGGAGCAGCTGCTTAAGATCGAGAAGGAACGCGCTATGCAGTGGCTGATCAATGCACTGGAGTGTCCCAGTAAGATCAATGAAGATACCATCAATACCCTTCGGGCGGATTTTGAGCGTAAAACCATCGGTATGTCCAGCCGCCTGGCAGAACTGGAAAAGAAGGTTACCCAGGTCACTGCTCTGAATGAACAGAGCCGGAAGGAGGCGGCAGAGCTGCGCAAGCAAATGGATGAATGTCTGAAGTCTATGATGCCTGCGCCCCAGCCCCCTGTAAAGCAGCCGGAGCCTGAAAAGCAGCCGGAACCTGAAAAGCAGCCGGAACCTGTAAAGCAGCCGGAGCCTGAAAAGCAGTCGGCATCTGAAAAAGAGGCAAAGGGCGGCAAATTCCGCGGCTTCTTCAAAAAGAATTAGTAGGGGAGATCCCACTGGAGGCAATAGAATGAAAAAATATGATTATTTGCTGGTAGGCGCAGGTCTGTATTCTGCGGTCTTCGCATATCTGGCAACTCAGGAAGGGAAAAAGTGCCTGGTCATCGAAAAGCGTGACCATATCGGCGGTAATATCTACTGCGAGAGCGTGGAAGGCATCAACGTTCATAAGTATGGAGCCCACATTTTCCACACCAGCAACCGCAAGGTCTGGGACTTCGTCAATGATCTGGTGGAGTTCAACCGCTATACCAATTCCCCGGTGGCGAATTACAACGGCGAGATGTACAATATGCCCTTTAATATGAACACCTTCTCCAAAATGTGGGGTGTTTCCACGCCTGCCGAGGCAAAGGCGATCATCAACGAGCAGCGTCAGGTGGTGCAGGGCGAGCCTCAGAATCTGGAGGAGCAGGCCATCAGCCTGGTGGGTACGGATATCTACCGCAAGCTGGTCAAGGGCTACACTGAGAAGCAGTGGGGCAGAGACTGCAAGGACCTGCCTGCCTTCATCATCAAGCGTCTGCCGGTGCGCTATACCTATGACAATAACTATTTCAATGACCTGTATCAGGGTATCCCCATCGGCGGTTATAATGTGCTGATCGAAAAGCTCTTTGCCGGCTGCGACATTGAAACCGGGGTCAACTATCTGGAGCACCGTGAGAAATACGATGCACTGGCCCAAAAGGTTGTCTTCACCGGCCCCATCGATGCCTACTTCGGCTACAAGCTGGGTAAGCTCCAGTACCGGACCGTCCGCTTTGAGACCGAGGTGCTGGATACGGACAATTATCAGGGCGTGGCAGTGGTGAACTATACCGACCGGGAGCCTGCCTATACCCGTATCATCGAGCATAAGCACTTCGAGTTCGGCACCCAGCCCAAGACCGTCATCTCCCGGGAGTATCCCTCTGAGTGGACGGAGGGCATGGAGCCTTACTATCCCGTCAACGATGCCAAGAATCAGGCACTGTACCAGCAGTACGCCGAGCTTGCCAAGGATGAAAACGTCATCTTCGGCGGTCGTCTGGGCGAGTACAAATATTACGATATGGATAAGGTCATCGAAGCCGCTATGCTGGGCTACGAAAAGGCCAACGCATAAAAATCACTCCCTCTCTGCACCGGCAGGGAGGGAGTTTTCAACAACGATGGCAGCAGGGAATATCCTTTACAAACGGACATGCAGCGACTTTGCAGCCGACTTCTTGGGAACGTTATACTAGCTCTTATTAAAAAGCTTTTTATAGCACCAAGGTGCGTTAAGAACTGTATGAGACGGAATTTTATGATTTTTAATCCGAAAATCATAAAATTGGCATATAATGCATAAAAGAAGGTGACAATATGGATTTATCAAATTGCTTTTATCATACCTTAAATTCTTTTGGAATGAAGGATATCGAATTCCCGGTGTTCTATTCTACTCCGATCGGTATTCGCTTTGATATTGGCGATTCTTCAGACCTCGATGTGTATTCGAAGAAGCACACAGTTAATCCACTATATATAGAACATTGTCTTAACAAAACCAATCAAATAATGAATTCGTTATCTGCCCCACCCGATATACTTGCAATACGACTGTACTATATTGATGAACAGGAATTGAAAGCAAAAATAAAAGATATTTTATCAGTCGCAAAATTACCGTATCCTCAGGAAATAGATAAAAGAGAAGTGATTTTGGAAGATGATCAAGGCAATACTGCAATGCTTTTTTGGGATTTGTCAATAACGGATTTCTCGAAAGAAGTATTGTTAAAAGAAATTATTATTTCAGATTTGGGCGGCGAACATTTGTTGACAGCATCGGTATTTTGGCTTTGGTCAAATTGCAAAATAATGTTTCACTTATATGATGATAGAGGTGCCGATTTAGTTGCATCGGAAAAATCTGCAATTATAGATGCCTACACAAGGTTTAATAAATGGATACTGGAATATGACAGGGAAAGAATTAAATCGACATTTGAAGGTTGATATAAAACAGCATTGAGTTTTCGGTGCTGTTTTTGCCGTGCGCTCGCTGGCCGCACAACAAAAAACGACAACTTCCTAGAGGTGACATTCTTTTAATGTGGCAATATTCCCATGTACTTCTCAGTCTCAGAAGAGAAAGCAAGGGTTTGGCAGTAGTCCTCACGATACCCGGGTTCTACCCAGGGAAGGATATGGTTTGCGATAATGTAACCGGCGTAATGGGCCAGCTTCGGGCCTGCACATTCAAGGTGCGTGAAGTAGTCTCGGATGTCGCTATGAGGCTCCCGTAAGGCCTCTGGCAGGCTTTTGTTGAATGCGTCATAAACTTGAGCATTGTGGCAATTGATCGGGAAATGGCCAAACAGGTGGTCTTTGAGGTAGTCGATGGTATCCAGCCGGACAAAGTCGATCCCGATGGGGTGATGGAAATTCTCAAGATTTACACGGAATCCTAAGTACCCAGCATAAGCTACAACAGAGATTACATCGGTTTCGCAGGCAGTTAGGTACTCATCCAAAGTGGGAGATTGGTCCGCCGGGAGATTGGTACGGAGTATTTCAACCGCTGTCAGATACTTCTTTTCGCTCTCTACGAACTCCTTATCGTTTGCACGGAGCAGATCGGCTAGATCCTCAATAACGGTTTTACCCACCATGAGCTCTTTGATTTGTTCTATCGTTTTCATATAAATCAGTCCTTTTGATATGATTTTTGAACTGCGGCCACAGTTACCAGAACTTGAGCTAAAGAAACTCGCAACTAGTTCTGTTGGAACTAATATAAACGATAGGGCTTGTCAGATGCTGTCGAAGCGTGGCAGATGTAAAAAAAGAGCTGTCTTATTAAGATCGTACCTTGTGCAAACTGCTCGATAAATGATTGTTTAACGTAGGGACCGGCCTCCGGACGGTCCTCCGAAAATGCAACGCATTTTCGGATTTTCCGAAAGAAAATACCCACTAATTGCCTTGTGGCAATGTGATTTCGTTCCGAAATCACTGGACCGTCCGGAGGCCGATCCCTACGTTACGCTCATCAAATTCCAATTTATCAAACTGTTTTGTGCACTATAACGAAGGGGTTGCCTCAAATGATCGTTTTGAGACAACCCCCAGGGATTATTCAGTTAGCGCGCGGATCGCATTGAGTATTCGCTCTTGGTCTTTTTTGGGCAGCTTCGAGATCGCACTCGACAGTTCTGAGGCGATGCCATCCGCAGAATAGGTAACGACATCTTGCAGAAGCATATCCGAAGATACTTTGAGGGTATTAGCGATATTTACGAGTGTCTCCAACTTGGGGGATTTAACGCCTCGTTCAATAACGCTGATGTGGGTCGGACTCATTTCTAGGGCCGCAGCAAGGTCTTCCTGAGTCATCCCGGCCTTCTCACGGGCGGCTTTGATTCTAGTTCCGATCGCACACAGATCCATGCAAATCCCTCCTTTCGGAACTATCAAATCGTTCCATAATAATTATACTCGGGATGCATGAACCCATACAGAAACCTTTAGAGCAAGTTACTAGTTCTATAAGAACTACTTTTTACGATAGCACTAAATGATAACGATTACCCATAAGAATAACGATTAGTGGATACCCCAACCGCAATCGTGACAGACATGGGTGCATAAAATAGAAAAAACCATCCTCATTTGCGGGGTAGCCGCAAGAGAATGGTCAAATAGCTATGAAAACACCCAGTTTTGGGTGTATAGGGGCAATAAAAGAAAAACTCCGTATGGAACCATTGTATCAATGATTCCATACGGAGATGGTACGCCGAAAGGGACTCGAACCCCCGACCTACTGATTCGTAGTCAGTCACTCTATCCAACTGAGCTATCGGCGCATGCAAGCGTCTCTCAACGTGCCTGAGTATGATATCACATCACTCTGAAAAATGCAAGTGTTTTTTCGATTTTTTCGAAAATTTTTCTGAGAGACCTTTTACGGGCGTTTTTTGCGGCGGATGCAGATGATGAGCAGTAGGACTACTGTGGTACAGGAAAGGAGTGCAACTGCAATCATGCGGCGGCAGTTCTGGTTTTTCCGCTCTAATTGTTCCTGCTCCAGCCGTTCCTGCTCCAGCCGTTCCTGCTCCAGCCGTTCCTGCTCCAGCTGTTCCTGCTCCAGCCGTTCCTGCTCTAACCGTTCCTGCTCCAGCCGCTCCTGTTCCAGCCGTTCCTGCTCCAGCCGTTCCTGCTCCAACCGTTCCTGCTCCAGCCGTTCCTGCTCCAGCCGTTCTTGCTCCAATCGCTCCTGTTCCAGCCGAATCTGTTCCTGCTCGGCATAGGTGGTGATGTTCTCTAAAAAGTCGCATTGAAGCAGATCCGGACCAACGGTGGAGCGGTATAGACCAAATTGGCAGGGGTTATAGGTGCGGATTTGGCTGGCTTTTGTGATCTCACGGCTTTTACCGTAAAGCCAGCCGGTGAACCAAGTATATTGCTGGGTTTTGTGACAAGGAAAGCCCAACTGCTGAGTGACCTCAAAGGCAGTCAGACCGTCGAAACGGGACAGTGGTTGATCATAATCGATGACAATGGGATTATCCTCATAAAGATGCAGATAGGTCTTTGGAACCTCCCAGACCCCATATTTCTCGGCAAGCTCCGGGAATTGGGCATCATCGCTGCTTGCATCCAGAGCCTGAATCAGGCAGTCTGAATAGACCATGTGCATACCGTGTCCGTATTCTCCCTGAATGTCATGTCCCACTACCACCTGAGGACGGAACCGCCGCAGCTGCTCCACGGTAAATTCCAGAAGATCATCTTCTGTAACGCCAAGCTGCCGGTAGGTTTGATAGGTTTTTTGCAGATCATCGATCCGAAAATCCGCAAAGCTCCCGAAGACCGGGTACACATCACAGCCCACTGCCCACAGACCGTTGAGCATTTCGTGGACCCGTTCGCTGGTCAAATTCCGATGATCCGTCAGATACGCCACCTGAACAGTGGCATCCCGTTCCCCGGCGTAAAGGGGCAGCAGTCCGGCGAAAAACAGCTGCTCATCATCCCCGTGGGTGCTCAGCAGTAGAATATCGGTCTTTCCCTCCGCAGGCGGCGACCATTGCTGGACATGCTCCGGAAGGATACCCTCAGAATAAACCGTCAGCTCATTCAGGCTCACGCTGCCTTCAAAATGAATGGTCACGGCGGTGGGCAATTGGTCAAAATATTGGCTTAGGTCAATGCATTCATGCAGACACCCATAACCTTCCACACGAACCTGACTTCCGGTTGCGATATTTTCAATCACATAGCCGGGATATTCCATATCAAAAATCAAATACAGATAGCCGATATCCTCTTCGCTGTACACTGAAATGGAGACATCCCCCGATGAGGTGTGGGTGGTCAGCAGGTCCCCGTCAAAAAGAAAGTCAAAGCGTTCGTATCCGATTCCGCTGATCTGGACGTTGCTGCTCATGTCTTCCGCTTCTGCGGCAGGACTGGCGAGGACGGGAATCCCACAGCAAAACAGGACGTGTATGCCAAGGAGGAAAGGGATGAGACGTTTTCTCATGGTATCAACCTCAATATATAAGATGGATTCATCATAGCATATTCAAGGCGTAATGTCTACCGTTGCTTTCTCGTAAAAAATGTATCGGCAAACCAGGTGACAAACCCAATCCCAACCAGTGCGGTACCTACATAGAGGTAGCAGACAGTCAGATAATTTGTGGTTCCGTAGATTTCCAGAACGCCCCTGATGATGCTGCCCAGCGTCAGTGTGGCAATACCGCAGTGATATGTGGCGGCAGACAGAGGATGGGGGTAGGCTTTGCAGTGGCTCAGCCCCAAAATCAAGAAGGGGAGCGCACCGCCGACCAGGGGATAGGCAAAGGCATAGAGCATGGGGTAGGAATAGACCCCATGACTGAAGCTTTCATAGATCCCTCCGAAAAGGGCGCAGAAGCAGGCGGTCAGCAAATAGACCAGACAGGTTTTTGCTGAGCGGCGCAGCTTGTGATCAGTATCCGATGTAAACAATGTCACTGACGCTCCTTTCACTGATTTTGCTGCCACGGTTCACCGGCTCGTTGATGACCTGCCCGTTGAACCACAGGGTAGAGGAACCGCCGCCGTCCAGATTGTAGGCGATCTCGGCACCCAGGTCTTTCAGAATCCCTGCCAGCTGATAAAGGGACAGCCCTTCACTTCGGCTGGTTCGTCCGTCGGAGACCACCATCAGATAATGCAGCTCGTCCACCATGGCAATGGCGGTGCGGGGGTTGGAGCTGGTGGCCTTTCCCACCTCCGTATCTTCATCCACGCAGACTGTGCCTTCCATCACCAGAGCAGGACCAAAGGACAGCACCTGCTGAGCCCCCTGCCGCAGCAGCTGTTGGGCAGATGTATCCTTTTCCTGAATGATGGAGAAGCTGCCATCACTGCCTATGACCAGATCCTCCCGGTCATCAGCACCGTCCTCCCGGTACAGCACACCGTTTCGCAGCACATAGCCGTACTCCCGGGAGCCGTAATAATCTCCGTTGATGGCTAGAATGGCACCGTGATCTGCCGCCATATCCGAGGTGGTTTCCTTGATGTTGCGCCCATAGCTGTCCTCAGCCAAGGCGGTCTTTAAGTAGCTTGGGTCACTGAGCTGAATATCAGCAACGTAAATCGTGGTATCATATTCCCGGTATTCTGTGAGAGTGATTTGGATATTCTCATCGCAATAGCTATTTTCTGTGATGGTGGCTTCTGATGACATCTCTGTAGCAGAGGTGACGGAGGGCGACACTTTTTGGTATACCCGACTGATGGAAAAGGTGTCCAGCAGCAGATAGACCGTGAAACCTACAAGTACCAGAGTATACACCAGCGCAAATACACGACTTTTGTGCTTCATAACTGCCTCCTGTTAAGTGATCACCATTATCATACCATACGGTTTTAAGAAAAAAACAAACATTTAGAAAATTTCTTGACACAGATGTTAAAATGAAAAGAAAAGACAAGGAGGTGCCTCCGTGATGGAAACGCAGGTCTTTGAAAAACTGCCCGGTGCGCTGCTTCCTTGGTATCAGGCGCACCAAAGACAACTGCCTTGGCGACAGAGCCGGGAGCCTTACCATATCTGGCTGTCGGAGATCATGCTGCAGCAGACACGGGTGGAGGCGGTGAAGGGCTACTATCAGCGTTTTTTACAGGCGTTCCCCACCGTGGAGGCATTGGCACAGGCAGAGGATGAGCCGCTGCATAAGCTCTGGGAGGGGCTGGGCTATTACAGCCGGGTCCGCAATCTGAAAAAAGCCGCCATTGAAATCATGGAGCGTTACGGCGGCAGCTTCCCGAAGGATCATGCCCAGGTGCTGGCATTGCCCGGAATAGGGGAGTATACCGCCGGGGCCATCTGCTCCATTGCTTTCGATCAGCCAAAGGCGGCGGTGGACGGCAATGTGCTTCGGGTCATCTCCCGATTGACGGAGGACCCCACCCCCATTGACAGCCCTGCTTATCGGCGGCAGGTCAGAGATGCGTTGGAGGCGGTGTATCCCAAGGAGGCCGGGGCATTTACCCAGGCATTGATGGAGCTGGGGGCAACGGTGTGCGGACCAAATTGGAAACCCAGATGTGAGCAGTGCCCCTGTAATGCTTTCTGTGGCGGCGCGCTTCATGGTACAGCTCAGACGTTTCCGGTGAAGAAGCCAAAGGCAAAACGCCGGGAAGAACAGCGGACGGTGCTGATTCTCTCCTGCGAGGGACGCTATGCCCTCCAAAAACGACCGAATACCGGACTTCTGGCAGGGCTTTACCAGTTTCCTAATATCAGCGGCTGGCATGACACCACCGCTATTTTACAAGCGGTGCAGAATATGGGCATCAGACCCAAAGAGCTGCTTCGGCAGGTGCATCGGCAGCATATTTTCACCCATATCCGCTGGGATATGGAGGGGGTCTATTTGGAGGTGGCAGAGCCTGCCGGCGACTGCCTCTGGCTGACCCGGGAACAAATTGAAAATGAGGCGGCACTGCCCACGGCATTCCGCCAATTCTGGGAGGAAATAAAAGATGTTTGATTTTCATATGCACTCCACCGTCTCCTTTGACGGTCACGATGCCCCGGAGCAGATGGTTCAGGCTGCCGCTGCTATGGGACTGAAGGAGATCTGCTTTACAGACCACATCGACTATGAGCAGGGAGCCAAAGAGCAGACCATGGTGTTTGACACCCGGCGTTACCGGGAAGCCTATGAACGCCTGACCCACCCGGAGGTTCTTATTCGCCGGGGCATGGAGTTTGGAATGTCCCCGGATAACGTGGAGATTTTTCAAAAGGACCTGCAGCGGTTTCCCTTTGATTTCGTCTTAGGCTCCGTCCATTTTGTGGATGATTTAGATGTATACTTCCAGCCCTATTGGGAGGGTAAGACCATCCATGAGGCAGAGGAGCGGTATTTGCAGGAGACTCTGGCCTGCGTCCGTGCCCATGAGGATTTTGATGTCCTTGCCCATCTGACCTACATCAGCAAATGCCGTGCCCATCCCGGTCCCCGTCCCGTGCCCTATGAAGAACATCGGGAACTGCTGGATGAGATCCTGCGCACCCTTGCCCAAAAGGGAAAGGGTATGGAAATGAACACCAGCGGCGTAGACCGCTGCGGCGATTTCCTTCCCTATGCCCCCTATTTTCGCCGCTTCAAGGAGCTGGGGGGGCAGATCGTCACCATCGGCTCAGATGCCCACACCGCCAGCCGGGTGGGGCAGTATTCTGACCGTGCCTGTGAAATTTTGAAGGACATTTTCGGCTACGTCTGCACCTTTGAAGGCAGAAAGCCCATCTTCCACAAACTTTGACCGAATCCTTGACTTTATTCCTGGAAATGCATATAATATGAAAGATTTACTATGGATTTAGATGGCAGGTAATTTATTATGGCTAAAAAACAAGTGCAATACGGAAATTCCAGTATTACCATGCTGGAAAATGAGGAACGGGTGCGAAAGCGTCCTGCGGTTATTTTTGGCTCCGATGATTTAGAGGGCTGTAAACATGCGGTTTTTGAGATTCTCTCCAATGCCATTGACGAGGCCCGGGAGGGTCATGGTGATACCATCATCGTTACCCGTTATGAGGATCTGAGCGTGGAGGTGGAGGACTTCGGACGTGGCTGCCCTGTGGACTATAATGAAAAATATAAGCGGTATAACTGGGAGCTGGTGTTCTGCGAAATGTACGCCGGTGGTAAGTACGGCGAAAACGGGGAAAACTACGAGTATTCTCTGGGCTTAAACGGTCTGGGCTCCTGCGCCACCCAGTATGCCTCTGAATTTTTCGATGCCACCATCCGCCGGGATGGATACCGTTATGATCTCCACTTTGAAAAGGGACGCAACGTGGGCGGCATGAAAAAGGTGGCGGCGGATCGGAAAAAGACCGGCTCCATCTTCCATTGGCGGCCGGACCGTCAGGTGTTCACCGACATCAATATCCCTGTGGAATATTATCGGGATGTGCTTCGCCGTCAGGCGGTGGTGAATAAGGGCATTACCTTTAAGTTCCGCAATCAGGTGGGGAAGAAGTTCGAGGAAGAGACCTTCTGCTATGAGGAAGGAATCAAGGAGTATATTGAGGAGCTGGTGGGGGATAATGCCTTTACCATGCCGGTGTTCTGGGAGTCAGAGCGTCGGGGTCGGGATGCGGATAACCGTCCGGAAATGAAGCTGAAAATCACTGCCTCCTTCTGCTTCAGTAAGCAGGTCAGCCATGTGGAGTATTATCACAATTCCTCCTGGCTGGAATACGGCGGCAGTCCGGATCGGGCAGTGCGGTTGGGCTTTACGGCGGCCTTTGATAAGTACCTGAGGGATTCCAATAAGTATACCAAGAACGAAAACAAGATTCTCTATCAGGACATTCAGGATAGCCTGGTGCTGGTGACTAACTGCTTCTCCACCATCGGCTGCTTTGAAAACCAGACCAAAAAGTCTGTCAATTCCAAGTTTACCCAGGAGGCTATGACCGCCTTCTTCAAGGAGCAGCTGCAGGTCTGGTTCATTGAGAATAAGCAGGAGGCAGACCGGGCGGCAGATCAGATCCTGCTCAATAAACGGGCAAGAGAGTCCGCGGAAAAGACCAAGAGCAACGTTAAGAAGAAACTCTCCGGCGCAGTGGACATTTCCAACCGGGTCCAGAAATTCGTAGACTGCCGCAGCCGGGACACCCAGCGGCGTGAGCTGTATATCGTTGAGGGTGACAGCGCATTGGGCAGCGTTAAGTTTGCCCGGGATTCGGAATTTCAGGGAATCATGCCCGTCCGTGGTAAGATTCTCAATTGCCTGAAAGCAGACTACAATAAAATTTTCGCCAGCCCCATCATCACCGACTTGATGAAGGTGCTGGGCTGCGGCGTGGAGATTCAGGGCAAGAAAGCCAAGGAGCTTTCCAGCTTCGACATTGACAACCTGCGCTGGAACAAGGTCATCATCTGCACCGATGCGGACGTGGACGGTTTCCAGATTCGCACCCTGATCTTAACCATGCTCTACCGCCTGTGTCCGACGCTGATTCGGGATGGCTATGTGTATATCGCTGAGTCCCCACTGTTTGAGATCACCTGCAAGGATCAGACCTGGTTTGCCTACAATGAGGCGGAAAAGGTCCAGATCTTGAAGGAACTGGAAGGAAAAAAGGTGGACATCCAGCGTTCCAAGGGCTTGGGTGAGAACACCAAGGAAATGATGTGGATGACCACCATGAACCCGGAGACCCGCCGCCTCATTAAGGTCATGCCGGAGGATGCCGCCCGGACCGCCTACTATTTTGATGTCCTGCTGGGTGACAGCCTGTCAGAGCGGAAGAACTTTATTGCGGAAAACGGCGCAAAGTATGTGGAGCTTGCGGATATTTCGTAGGATAGGAGTCAGATATGGCAAGAAAAAATAAAGAAACTGATAACAAGCCCAAAGTGAATACCGATGGCATTGTGGGATTGGTAGGCTCCACCTCCGAGCAGGCGATTTCCGAGACCTTGGAGCTGAACTATATGCCTTATGCCATGTCCGTGATCGTCTCCCGTGCCATTCCGGAGATCGACGGCTTCAAGCCCTCCCACCGGAAGCTCCTGTACACCATGTACAAAATGGGACTTTTGAAGGGAAAGCGAACCAAGTCTGCCAATATCGTGGGTCAGACCATGAAGCTCAACCCTCATGGCGATGCGGCGATTTATGAGACCATGGTTCGTCTGGCAAGGGATAATGAAACGCTGCTGCATCCTCTGGTGGATTCTAAGGGTAACTTCGGCAAGGTCTACTCCCGTGATACGGCCTACGCTGCCGCCCGTTATACGGAGGCAAAGCTGGAGCCCATCTGCGCTGAGCTGTTTGGGGATATCGACTATGACACCGTGGAGATGGTGGACAACTACGATGCCACCATGAAAGAGCCGAAGCTGCTGCCTACCACCTTCCCCAATGTGCTGGTGGCACCCAATCAGGGCATCGCCGTGGGCATGGCATCGAATATCTGCTCCTTTAACCTAAAGGAGGTCTGCGATACCACCATTGCCCTGATGAAGAATCCCCATCACGATATTTTAGAGACTTTGCCGGGACCGGATTTTTCCACCGGTGCCCAGCTGCTTTTTGATGAAGCCACCACCCGGGAGATCTATACCACCGGAAGAGGCAGCTTCAAGCTTCGCTCAAAATGGCGTTATAAAAAGGAAGGGAACCTGATCGAGATCTACGAGATTCCCTATTCCACCACCACCGAGGTCATCATGGACAAGGTGGCGGATCTGATCAAGGCTGGTAAGATCAAAGAGATCTCCGATATGCGTGACGAGACGGACCTGGGGGGCTTAAAGCTGACCATGGACCTGCGCCGTGGCGTAGACCCGGAGAAGCTGATGCAAAAGCTGTTCCGGCTGACTCCCATGCAGGACAGCTTCCCCTGTAACTTTAACATTCTCATTGCCGATATGCCCAGAGTTATGGGTGTCGGCGAGATCCTGCTGGAATGGACCGCATGGCGGACCCAGTGTGTCAAGAACCGAATTTTCTTCCAAATCGGAAAGAAGCAGGACCGGCTGCACTTGCTGAAGGGCTTGGAACGGATCTTGCTGGATATCGACAAGGCCATCCGCATCATCCGGGAGACGGAGCTGGAAAGCGAGGTCATCCCCAATTTGATGATCGGCTTTGGCATTGATGAAATTCAGGCCAACTATGTGGCGGAGATCAAGCTGCGCAACATCAATAAAGAGTACATCCTTCGGCAGACCAAGGCCATTTCGGAGCTGGAAAAGGAGATCGCCGAGCTGCAGGAGACCTTGGACAGCCCTCGAAAGCTGAAAAATGTCATCATCAAAGAGCTGCAGCAGGTGGCGGAAAAGTATGGTCAGCCCCGGAAGACTCAGATCATCTATGAGTCCGCCCAGATCGAGCCGGAGGAGGAAGAGGAGCCGGTGCCGGATTACCCGGTGACGCTGTTCGTCTCCAAGGAGGGCTATATCAAGAAGATCACCGCCCAGTCCTTGCGGATGTCCGGTGAACAGAAGCTCAAGGAGGGCGACAGCCTGGACTTCTCCCGGGAGACCACCAACCGGGCGGAGCTGCTGGTCTTTACCGATCGGTATCAGTGCTATAAGACCCGTCTTTCTGACTTTGCCGACGGCAAGGCTTCCCAGTTGGGTGACTATCTGCCTCAGAAGCTGGGATTTGACCCGGAGGAAAAGGTGCTGAAGGTGGTTCTGCCCGGGGATTATAAGGGCTTTGTCCTGTTCTTCTTTGAAAACGGTAAGGCGGCAAAGGTTCCGCTGTCTGCCTATGAGACCAAGACCAACCGGCGTAAGCTCACCGGTGCCTATTCGGATAAGAGTCCGGTGAAGGCGGTGCTGAGCTTTGAGGCGGATGTACAGCTGGCAGCCAATGCAAGTGACGGACGGTGCCTGATCTTCTCCACCGCCCAGCTGCTCCCCAAGACCACCCGAAATACCCAAGGTGTCAGCGTGATGTCCTTAAAGAAAAAGGCGGTGCTGAGCCACGTTACCCTGCTGGAGGACAGCGGCATCACCAACGAGAGCCGCTACCGCACCAAAACCATCCCGGCAGCCGGTGCGCTGCGTAAGGACGAGGATGCCCCGGAGAAGCAGACCAGCTTTGATGTTTAGTCCGGAGGAATGAAAAATTGATGGGAGAACGCAGCATGAGAAGTCTTTGGAAGAAATTTGGTTGGATTCCCACGACGATTTTAGGCAGTGCCCTGTTCGCTCTGGGTTTTGACCTGTTTTTACTGCCCCATGAGCTGAACGCCGGTGGTATTTCCGGTCTTGCCATGGTCATCCGGCAGTGGATACCGGTGATCTCTGTGGGTCTCATTCAAATTATTCTCAATCTGCCCCTGTTTTTGTTGGGGGGATTGAAGATCGGAAAGAAATTTTTCATCGGCTCCCTTTTGGGGATGGCGGCCAGCTCCTTGTTCATCGATTTATTCTCCACCATCCCCGTCCCCCAGACAGAGCCGCTGCTGGGACTGATCTATGGAAGCCTGCTGTGCGGTGCCGGTATCGGCGCTGTCTTTGCCTGCGGTACCTCCACCGGAGGCTCGGACATTCTGGTGCGTCTGCTGAAGCTGCGGTTTCGCAATGTGCCGGTGGGACAGATCTGCCTGTTCATTGACTTGGCGGTGGCGGTACTGACAGGACTGGTCTTCCGGGACGTGACCAAAACCCTCTATACCGCCGTGGCGGTGTTTCTGACCAGCAAGGTCATGGATGCGGTGATCTACCGGTTCGATTACTCCAAGGTGGCTATGATCATCACCGCCCACTATGAACCGGTGGCAAAGGCGGTGGGGGAGAAGCTGGGCAGGGGAACCACCTTCCTTTACGGGGAGGGCGCATATACCGGCAAGCAGACCAAGGTGGTGCTCATTGCCATCAAGCGACAGCAGCTGTCCGAGCTAAAAGAACTGGTCACAGACATCGACCCCAACGCTTTCATCATCGTTCAGGAAGCCCATCAGGTACTGGGTGATGGCTTCACCCGCTATTCGAAGGACGCACTATAGGAAAAATAAAAAAATTTCGGGACAGGGGTTGACATTTCCGAAATGTGTGATATAATACGACCTGTTCCGCGGGTGTAGCTCATCCGGTAGAGCGCCACCTTGCCAAGGTGGAGGTAGCGAGTTCGAGCCTCGTCACCCGCTCCAATAAAAATCCCGAATGCGTCAGCATTCGGGATTTTTTAATTCAAGAAAAGGAGTCCGCTATGAAAACAGTTCTTGAACGCTTTTTAAATTATGTCAGCTTTGATACCCAGTCCGATGAAGCCTCCGAAGCCTGCCCCTCTACCGCCGGTCAGCTTCATTTGGGGCAGGAGCTGGTAAAGGAAATGCGGCAGTTGGGCATTGCCGATGTAAAAATGGATGAAAACGGCTATGTCACCGGCACCATTCCCGGTGATCCTGACCTTCCCACCATTGGTCTCATTGCCCATATGGATACCTCTCCCGATTGCTCCGGTGCCGATATTCAAGCAAGGGTGGTGGAGTATACCGGGGAAGACATTTGCCTGAATGCGGAAAAGAAAATTTGGCTCAAAGCCTGTGACTATCCCTCCCTGAATGCCCATATTGGAAAACATCTGGTACTCACCGATGGCACCACCCTTTTGGGTGCGGATGATAAAGCAGGTGTTGCCGAAATCATGACCGCTGCCCAGCGTCTGCTGGCAGAGGGGGGACGCCACGCCACCATTAAGCTGGGCTTCACACCCGACGAGGAAATCGGCAGGGGAGCGGATCTATTTGATGTCCCGGCCTTTGGAGCGGACTATGCCTATACCGTGGACGGCGGCACGCTGGGGGAGATCGAGTACGAGAATTTTAACGCCGCCTGGGGGGAAGTGACCGTCACCGGGCGCAATATCCACCCCGGCTCTGCCAAGGATAAGCTGATCAACTCCCAGCTCATCGCTATGGAGCTGAATGGACTTCTGCCGGTGGAGCAGCGTCCGGAGTATACCCAGGGCTATGAGGGCTTTTTCCATCTGATCGACATGACCGGCAGCGTGGAGAAAACCACCCTGCGCTATATCATCCGGGACCATGATATGGAAAAGTTTAACCAAAAGAAACGTGTTTTACAGCGAATCGGCCAGTTCCTGAATGAAAAATACGGCGAGGGTACGCTCAGCGTTACCGTAAAGGACAGCTATTACAATATGCGTGAAAAGATCGAGCCTTGCATGTATGTGGTGGAGCGGGCGAAAAAGGCCATGGAAGCCGTGGGCATCCAGCCGAAGACAGTTCCCATCCGTGGCGGCACCGATGGCGCAAGACTCAGCTTTGAAGGCTTGCCCTGTCCCAACCTGTGCACCGGCGGCGAAAATTTCCATGGCCGCTTTGAGTATATTCCTGTGGAGGACATGGAACGCTGCGTAGAAATGCTGGTTCAGATCGCCAGGTGTGCAGACTAAGGAGGCAGATCCTTGATGGATATTCTGTTTATCAATTCAACCACGGAGCTGACACTGCGCCGGGAGTGTAATGGTACGCTGCTGCTGGCAACCAAGCTGCTGGATGCCGGCTTTGATGTTGGTGTACTGCGTTTCGGTGAACTGGAAAGCTACGGTGGAGATTACGAAGTCTTCATTGCGGATATCACCGGGGAGATTCTGGAACGGAAGCCCCGGTGTGTCTCCCTTTATTGCCTGTGGCCCAATTATCATATCATGCTGAGAATCGGCAAAGAGGTGAAAGCCCGTGCCCCTGAGACTATCCTGGTGTTAGGCGGTCCTCAGACCTCCGGCACAGCCCGGCAGACCATGGAGGCCATGCCCTTTGTGGATTATATCAGCACCGGTGAAGGGGAGAATCTGGTGGTACCCCTGTTCAGTGCCCTTTTAAGGGGCGAAGGGAGTGCCGATGGGGTTCCCGGTGTGTATTACCGGGAGCAAGGGCAAATTCTGCACAATGATGTTCAGCTGCCTCTGTGCGATTTGAATACCCTGCCCAGATGGGATGACCGGCTTGTGCTGCCCCAGACGGACCCGGACCTTCAAAAGGAATACTATTTTATGCCCATCGATGCCGGGCGTGGCTGTCCCTATAGCTGCAGCTTCTGCTGCTCCAGCTATTTCTGGCGCAGGACTTATCGACTGAAATCCCCGGAGCGGATCATTGCGGATATCAAGTATCACTATGAGAAGTACGGTATTCGTGGCTTTTGGTTTTCCCATGACGCGTTTACCGTCAATCAGAAGCTGGTTTCCGAGGTTTGTGACCGGATCATCGATGAAGGGTTGAAGATCAGCTGGCGATGCACCGCAAGGGTGGACTGCATCACAGAGGAATTGATTCTGAAAATGAAGCAGGCAGGCATGGTTCAGATCGAGCTGGGGGTGGAGACCGGTTCCAAACGGATGCAGAAGCTGATCAACAAGAACCTGAACCTGGATAAAGCAAAGCACATGGTCCGTTTCATTCTGGATCAGGATATCCGGGTGGCTCTGTTCTTTATGTACGGCTTCCCGGAGGAGACGGAGGAGGATGTGAACCAGACCCTGGAGCTGGTGATGGATATGCTGGATATGGGCGTG
This sequence comes from uncultured Oscillospiraceae bacterium, assembly GCA_964513605.1. GTDB lineage: Bacteria > Bacillota > Clostridia > Oscillospirales > Oscillospiraceae > Faecousia. The sequence goes on along the minus strand of CAZENN010000004.1, from coordinate 8,068 downwards.
TCCTATACCACCATGTCTTTCTGCCAATTCAGCCCCAATACCCAGCTGACGGAACAATACTTTGACCAGCTGGTTTATGATCCTGATGTGCGGATTCATTTCCATGGCGTCTATGGCTGCCGGCAGGAGGAGAAGGTCATTCGGGAGAATAAGGCATTGTTTCCTTTCTATTTCCATTTGAATACGCCATTGCGTAATCAGTATCAATACCTGCATTTTTTGATCAAGCTGTATCGCAGCTTCCCCAATACCATCCGCCATGTGCGAAAGCTGTACGGTGGGGACAATCTGCGATTTTACAGGGATTTCTATCGGTACAATGCCCATCTGCTGGATGGAGACATCGACGCGGCGGAGAAGAATATTGAGACCAGGTCTCTGGAAATGGTACTCAATGTAACGGCGCATTTGCAGGTTCCCTACATCAAGCAGCTGGAAGGCTTACTGAAATACTCCTACTGCGTCTATACCGTTTCCCGAAAAAAGGAGAATACCTCGGTGAGGGACACCTATGATTTCAATTATGTGGATTTACAGCTCAAGCGTGATCCGGAGGCATACTCCAAAGGAAAAACAGAGATCCTGGTGGAGCAGATAGACGGAAAACTGAATACCAAAGTGTTGAATATTATCTGGGAATAGAAAACGAAAGCAGTCTGCTGACTTTTTGTGATTTTGTCACGGAAGGATTTCCTTAAATCGGTTATCCTAAGGGTACAAAAAAGAAACAAGGAGGGCAAGCATATGGCTGCTGTAAATGTGAATAAAAATAATTTCCGGGAAGAGGTCGTCAATTCCGATCGTCCCGTGCTGATGGATTTTTGGGCTCCCTGGTGCGGACCCTGCCGGATGGTGGTTCCTCTTGTGGAGCAGATCGCCGAGGAACGGGAAGATATCAAGGTGGTCAAGATCAATGTGGATGAGGAGCCGGAGCTGGCCAGTCAGTTCCGAGTCATGAGCATCCCCACGCTGGTGGTTTTCCACGATGGCAGAGTGGTCAATCAGGCGGTGGGTGCTCGTTCCAAATCCGCCATCGAAGCGATGCTGTCATAAAAAACATAAAATGGGAGAAACCACGAAAGGCAGTGGCTTCTCCCTGTTTTTTATGCACTAAGTGCTTCCAGTTTTTTTATATCTCGCAATGCAATCGTTCCTCTGGACAGCTCCACCATGCCTTCGCCTTGAAAATAACGGAGCATCCGGGTCACCACCTCCCGGGCGGTGCCCAGATGATTGGCTATGGTCTCGTGGGTGATCTTCAGGGTTTTGGACCCTTCCAGCCGGCTTTCCTCCAATAAAAAGCCGGCGAGCCGCTTGTCAAGGCTTTTAAACATGATCTGCTCCATGAGCCACATCAGATCCGAGTAGCTGCCGGCCAGCAAATTTCGGGCGTAATTGGAAACGGCAATGGATTCATCCGACAGATTTTTGAACAGACAGGCAGGGATGCTCCAAAATTCGCTGTCCTTTTCTGCTTCGATCATCACATTCAGCTGCATATCCGGCATGACGCAGGAGGCACTGAGGACGCTGGCATCGTACTCAAACAGACGGCTGATGGTGATTTCCCGCCCATCCTCTGATAAAATATAAGTCCTTAGCTGACCGGAGCGCACCAGCACCAGCCCCAGACAGTCGGCACTGCTGTCGTGGATGTGGGTCCCCTTTGTGACCTTTCGGTACTCAATGACCCCGGCGATCCGCTGCTGCTGCTCCTGCGTCAGCTGCTCCCAGATGGGGAAATACGCTGTAAATTCCATGGCTTCCACCTCGCTTTTGTACCAGTATAGCGCAGCTGAAAAGGGAAGTCAATGGAAAAGCTTCATTGACAGATGATGAAAAGAGGGTATAATAAGAGTATTACACACAAGCAGAGTTTTGAATGAAAATTGGAGGAAAAGTATGAAAAGACTGTTTGCGCTTCTTCTGTCTGCCATGCTGCTGCTGTGCCTCTTTGGGTGCGGTGAAGAAAAGGAAAAGCTGGAGGCTGGAGCGGTATATTATGCGGATATTGTGATCGAAGATTATGGAACCATCACTGTTCAGCTGGATCAGGAGGCTGCTCCTGTAACGGTGGAGAATTTTGTAAACCTGGCAAATTCCGGTTTCTATAACGGGCTGACCTTTCACCGAATCATCGAGGGCTTTATGATGCAGGGCGGTGCGGCGAAGAATGCGGCTGACACCCCAGACAGCATCGTGGGCGAGTTCACCGCCAACGGTCACGAAAATCCCCTGGAGCATACCAGAGGTGCCATCTCCATGGCGAGAACCAATTTGCCTGACAGTGCCAGCTCCCAGTTCTTTATCGTCCATCAGGACAGCCCCCATCTGAATGGTCAGTACGCCTGCTTTGGCTATGTGACAGAGGGCATCGAGGTCGTGGATGCGGTTTGCGAAAGTGCCACCCCTTCCGATAACAATGGAACCATCCCGGAGGCACAGCAGCCGGTCATCACCTCTGTGACCATTCGTACTGCTTAAATAAAAAGCGGTTGCGCTTGGATGGAAAACGTGGTACAATGCCACATAAGGAATGTGACATACCCATTGGAGGCAAAGAAAATAAAATGTTGAGTCCTAATATCGATCTGACCGGAAAAACCATTCTGGTCACCGGTGCGGCAGGTTTCATTGGTGCCAATCTGGTGAAAGAGCTGCTGCGGACGGTGGAGAATGTTACCATTGTCGGCTTGGACAATATGAATGATTATTACGATGTATCCATCAAGGAGTACCGCCTTGAGCAGCTTCACAAGCTGGCGGAGCAGACCCCCGGCTCAAAATGGGAGTTTGTCAAAGGTAGCATTGCGGATCGTGTGCTGGTCGAAGCCCTGTTTGAGAGCAAGGGCTTCCATGTGGTGGTGAATTTGGCGGCGCAGGCCGGTGTCCGTTACTCCATTACCAATCCCGATGCGTACATTGAGGCGAATATCATCGGATTTTATAATATTTTGGAGGCTTGCCGCAATCATCCGGTGGAGCATCTGGTTTATGCATCCAGCTCCAGCGTTTACGGCTCCAATAAAAAGGTCCCCTACTCAACCGAGGACCGGGTGGACAATCCGGTGAGCCTGTATGCCGCAACCAAAAAGTCCAATGAGCTTCTGGCCCACGCTTACTCCAAGCTCTATAATATCCCTTCCACCGGTCTGCGGTTTTTCACGGTCTACGGTCCTGCCGGACGTCCGGATATGGCATACTTCGGCTTTACCAATCAGCTTTTGAAGGGACAGACCATCCAGATTTTTAATTACGGCAACTGCAAGCGTGATTTTACCTATGTGGATGACATCGTGGAGGGTGTGAAACGGGTCATGGTTCGTGCACCGGAAAAGCAGACCGGTGAGGATGGACTGCCCCTGCCCCCTTATCGGGTCTATAACATCGGAAACAGCAGCCCGGAAAATCTGCTGGATTTTGTGGACATTTTGCAGCAGGAGCTGGTGGCGGCCGGTGTACTGCCTGAGAATTATGATTTTGAAGCCCACAAGGAGCTGGTGCCCATGCAGCCCGGTGATGTGCCGGTGACCTTTGCGGATACCACGGCTCTGGAAGCGGATATGGGTTTTCGACCTGCTACACCGCTGAGAGAGGGCTTGCGGAGCTTTGCCCAGTGGTACAAGACATTTTATTTGAGTTGTTGATATGACAGAAAAGAAATCATTGAAGCTGAACTTTATTATGAATGCGGCACTGACCATGTCGTCCTTTCTGTTTCCGCTGATCAGCTTCCCTTATGTATCCCGTGTTCTGCAGCCGGAGGCGTTGGGAAAGGTATCCTTCGCTACGTCGCTGATCGAATATTTTCTGATGTTCGCCATGCTGGGTATCCCAACTTACGGAATCCGGGCCTGTGCTAAGGTTCGGGATGACCGCCGTGCCCTGAGCAGGACGGCGCAGGAGCTTTTGATCATCAATCTGGTGATGAGTGCCATTTCCTATGCCGTTTTGTGCCTTGCCCTTTGGCTGGTGCCACAGCTTCAGGAAGACCGTCCCCTATACCTGCTGGTAAGCCTGACCATTATCTTTAATACCATTGGTATGGAGTGGCTGTATAAGGCTTTGGAGCAGTATACTTACATAACCATCCGATCTGTGATCTTCAAAGGGGTTGCGCTGGCGGCAATGTTTGCGCTGGTTCATTCTCAGGAGGATTATGTGATCTATGGCGGCATCACCATTTTGGCATCCTCCGCCTCCAATATTTTCAATTTCTTCCATAGCCGCAAATATATCACCTTGCGCCCTGTGGGAGGCTATCATTTTAAGCCCCATTTGAAGGCGGTGGCGGTGTTCTTTGCCATGGCCTGCGCTTCTACGGTGTATACCAATCTGGATACTGTTATGCTGCGCTTTATGACCGATGATGTGACCGTGGGTTATTATCATGCAGCGGTTCGCATCAAGAGTATTCTGGTCAGTATCGTGACCTCGCTGGGTGCGGTGCTGCTTCCCCGTGCATCCTACTATGTGGAACGGGGGCTGATGGATGAATTTAAAAAGATCACCCATAAGGCATTGAATTTCGTCTTTGTAGCGGCCCTGCCCATGATGCTGTATTTCATCTTCTTTGCGAAGCAGGGAATTTTCCTGTTGTCCGGCGAAAGCTATGCAGGCTCTATCGTACCGATGCAGTGGATTATGCCCACACTGCTGTTTATCGGGCTTTCCAATGTACTGGGTATTCAGATTCTGGTCCCTCTGGGTCGGGAAAAGGTGGTGCTTTGGTCCATCGTTTCCGGTGCGGTGGTGGATGTGGTGCTGAACTTTATTCTCATTCCCATTTGGGGTGCCTCCGGTGCCGCTGCCGCAACCTCTGTGGCAGAGCTGGTGGTACTGGTGGTCCAGTTCGTTGTGCTGGGGAAACAGGCGAGGGAAGCCTTTGCCGGTGTTTCCTACTGGAAGCTGCTGGCGGCTGTGTTGGTAGGCTCTGTCATGTCCCTCTGGGTCCCACTGCTGGGAATGGGGAGCTTTTTGACGCTGCTGATTTCGGCGGTGCTGTTTTTCGGTGGCTACGGAGGAACGCTGCTTCTTATGAAGGAAAAGCTGATTTTGGAGCTGTTTCAGCAGGTCATTGGAAAAGTTATTAAAAATAGAAATTTTCAGGGCAAAACCTGAGATATAAAGAAGGAGTGTAATGAAAATGGATACAGCATTGGTTATCATGGCTGCAGGCATTGGATCACGCTTCGGCGGCGGCATCAAGCAGCTGGAAAGTGTCGGACCTAACGGCGAGATCATCATGGATTATTCCATTCATGATGCGCTGGAGGCCGGATTTAATAAGATCGTATTCATCATCCGCCGGGATATCGAGGCAGATTTCCGGGCGATCATTGGAGACCGCATTGAGGCAGTCTGCGCCAAAAGGGGCGTGGAAGTGGCGTATGCCTTCCAGAGTCTGGATGCGGTGCCAGAGGGCGTTACCGTTCCCGAGGGCAGAACCAAGCCATGGGGAACCGGCCAGGCAGTCCTGGCAGCCCGGGATGTGGTAGACCGTCCCTTTGTGGTCATCAATGCCGATGATTATTATGGTAAGGAGGCCTTTGTCAAGCTCCATGCTTTCCTGTCCGAGGGAGGGGAGGATTATGCCATGGCAGGCTTCATCCTGAAAAACACCCTTTCTGAAAACGGCGGTGTCACCAGAGGTGTTTGCCAAATGGATGAAAAGGGCTTCCTGACCAATGTGGTGGAGACCAGCAACATTGTCAAAACCGATGATGGCGCAGCGGTGGATGGTGTCAGTGTGGATGCCGAAAGCCTTGTCTCTATGAATATGTGGGGACTGCGTCCGGAGTTCATGGAGCTTTTGGAGCAGGGCTTCCGGGAGTTCTTCCAGGGAGCTGCCAAGGAGAATCCTTTGAAGGCAGAGTATCTGCTGCCAATTTATGTCGGTCAGCTGCTGCAGCAGGGACGGGTCAATGTCCGTGTGCTCCAGACCGGGGATAAGTGGTTCGGCGTTACTTACCGGGAGGATAAGCCTGCGGTGACGGAAAGCTTCCGCCGCCTCATTGAAGCAGGGGTATATACCGCACCGTTGTTTCAGGATTAAATTACAGAAAAACTGCTGCGGAATGCTCTGCAGCAGTTTTTACGATGAATGGATGGGAACGCATGAAAGCATGGAAGCATTTTAAAACCATAACCACCCACCGATTTTTGGTGATGAAGGGTTGCTTTGCCATGGGACTTTACTGGCAGGGGCTGACCCATGACCTTTCTAAATATGCCCCGGTGGAATTCTGGAATGGTGCCCGGTACTATCAGGGCGTCCGCAGTCCCAATGGGGCAGAGCGGGAGGATAAGGGCTACAGCGAGTCTTGGATGCACCATAAGGGTCGAAACCGGCATCACTATGAGTATTGGACCGATATGAACCTTGAGACCCGAACCTATGAGCCAGTCCCGGTGCCCCGGCGTTATCTGGCGGAAATGATCGCGGATCGAATTGCGGCCTGTAAGGTCTATGAGGGGGAAAGGTATACCCCCGGCTCACCCTTGGGCTATCTGATGCGCAGTCGGGAAAAGGATTTGATGCATCGGCAAACCAGACGGGAGCTGGAACATCTTTTGACCTTTTTGAAGGACCATGGTGAGAAGGAAACCTTTCGATATATCCGCTGTCAGGTACTGGAAGGTGTGCCATTTCCGTGGGAAAATCAGGGAAAGGGTTGACGGAATGGTTTTTTTGTGGTAACATAACGCAAATTACACAGTACAGGTCGATTACTGATTATTGAGAGGTTATGTACCCATGAAAACATATAGCCCTGCTGACCGGAAGGATGAAGGCACGGGGAAAGATCTGGTAAAGCTGAACCGGAAGGAGCAGCTCAGAAGAAAGAAGGTGTACTGGTTCCTTCGCAGGGGACAGGATATCCTTTTTTCCGCCTTGGCATTGCTGTTGCTGTGGCCTGTGATGCTGGTGCTGGCTGTGGTGATCTATATTGACGATCCCCACGGCAGTCCGGTGTTCTCTCAGATTCGCTGCGGCAGAGACGGTAAGCAGTTTAAAATGTATAAGTTCCGCAGTATGTATGTGGATGCGGAGGAGCGGCTGAAGGATATTTTGAAGGACAACGAAATGGACGGTCCTGCTTTCAAGATAAAGGATGACCCCCGAATCACCCGGGTGGGACATTTTATCCGGAAGGTGAGCCTGGATGAGTTGCCCCAGCTTTGGAATGTCATTAAAGGCGATATGAGCATCGTCGGTCCCCGTCCGGCCCTTCCCCGTGAGGTGGAGCTGTACACGGAGGATCAGAAGCAGCGAATGTTCGTCACCCCCGGTCTGACCTGCTACTGGCAGATTCAGCCGAAAAGAAACGACATATCCTTCGATGAATGGATGCAGATGGATTTGCAATACATCCAGGATCGCAGCTTCCTGGTGGACTGGAAGATCATTTTCAAAACCATCGGTGCGGTCATCCGAAAAGAAGGCGAATAAATCCCCCATTCCCGGGAAAGCTATGACTGACCCGGGAATGCGGAAAAAAGTTTGCAGGATTTGAAAAAAGTGCTTGACTTTTTTGGAAATGTGAGTATAATCATATATGCGCCTGACGTAGAGGATTAGTGTAACGGTAGCACACCGGACTCTGACTCCGTTCGCGGGGGTTCGAATCCCTCATCCTCTGCCAAAAATCGACATTCTTCGAAAGAAGGATGTCGATTTTTACTTATTCACTATTCATTCTTCACTAAATCTTTGTGCAGAAAAGTTAGAGAATACCCAACGTAGGGACCGGCGTCCCCTAAATTGTGGGACGATTGCCCCCCCGGCAATCGGTTTTTTGAATCAGCTGCGCTGAGCACCACGGTCCGGTGATTTCGGAACGAAATCACATTGTCGCAGGCAATTACCTGGTATTTTCCTTCGGAAAATCCGAAAATGCGTCGCATTTTCGGGGGACCGTCGAGGACGCCGGTCCCTACGTTTTGTCCTGTAAACAACAATTTATCGGGCTATTTATGCAACATATCCATCAGGAAACGCTAAGGAGAAATAGGAATGGGTTGTCTGTTTGAATTATTTTTTGAAATTTTTGTTGAAGTATTCTTT
>CAZENN010000003.1:0-46693 GCA_964513605.1 uncultured Oscillospiraceae bacterium | reverse complement strand
ACGCACTGCGTATGAACATGGTCACCGGCAACTCTCCCGGAAATGATATGCGTTTTTATGTGGAGCGGACAGAAGCAATGCGTAACTTTGCCAACAAGCTCTGGAATGCCAGCCGTTATGTGCTGATGAACTTGGGCGAGGATGCGAAGAATCAGCTCCCTGGTATTGACCAGCTGGAAATTGCTGATAAGTGGGTGCTCTCCAAGCTGAATACGCTGATTTCTGAGGTCACTGAGAATCTTGAGAAGTATGAGCTGGGCGTTGCAGTCCAGAAGGTCTATGATTTTATTTGGGATACCTACTGTGACTGGTATATTGAGCTGACAAAGGCACGTCTGTATTCTGAGGATACCGCCAGAAAGGATACAGCACTGTCGGTTCTGGTTTATGTACTGGATCAGGTTCTGCGCCTTCTGCATCCCTTTATGCCCTTCATTACTGAAGAGATCTGGCAGAGCCTTCCCCATGAGGGGGATGCCCTGATCGTGGCGCAATGGCCGGAATACCACGCAGATCTGGCATTCAAGGCTGAGGAAGCTATGATGGAGTCCGTTATGGAAGCCATTCGTGCGATCCGTAATCGCCGTGCCGAGATGAATGTTCCCCCCAGTAAGAAGGCAGCATTGTTCGTGTTGACCTCAAAGCCTCAAATCTTTACCGAAGGTGAAGGCTTCCTGCAGCGTCTTGCTTATGCGGATGCTGTGACCATGCTGGATGCCGAGCCTGCTGAGCTGGATGGAATGGTGACCATTACCACTGCCGATGCCAAGCTGTACATCCCCATGGGACAATTGGTAGATGTTGCGAAGGAACTGGAGCGAGTGCGCAAAGAGCTGGAAAGCTCTCGCAAGTTCCTGAACTCTCTTGAGGCGAAGCTTTCAAACGAGAAGTTTGTTTCCCGCGCGCCGGAGGCCGTTGTCAATTCCGAGCGTGAAAAGGCTGCAAAGACAAAGGATTTGATTGCACAGCTGGAGCAAAGCGAAGCCTCACTGATGAAGCTTTAAGTGTATATCGATAATCTGTAACATTGTTAAAAAGGGTCTGCTTTACCGGCGGACTCTTTTTATCATAACTCAACCTAAATCCGACTGTAAATACAGCCGGTTTTTTTTATACTGTTCTTGCTAAAAATGAAGGAGGAACCTATCTATGCATTTTACCAGCTTCCTGCAGGACGGTCATTTAACGGTTGCCCTCACCGGTGAGATCGATCATCATTGCGCCAAAGGGTATATTCAGTCAATTGCAGCAAAAATCGAAGCCTACACGCCGTCGGTTTGCGTATTGGATTTCAAGGAAGTCAGTTTTATAGATTCGTCCGGTATCGCAGTGGTGATCAACGCACTGCGCAGTATGACACAAATAGAAGGAACATTGGTTTTAGCGGGAATTGGAGAACAGCCGATGAAGGTATTTCGGGCATCGGGTGTAGACAAACTAGTACAAATCAAGGAGGCAGTATCATGAAATTTGAAAATTATATGACGCTGGAATTCCCAAGTAAATCCAGTAATGAGGCATTTGCACGCTCTGCGGTTGCTTGTTTCGCAGCACAGCTGGACCCAACTGTTGAAGAATTGGGTGATATTCGTACAGCAGTATCAGAAGCGGTAACCAATGCTATCGTTCACGGCTATCCAAACACACTTGGAACTGTGACGGTTCGATGCAGAATATTAAAAGGACAAACCCTTGATATCGTAGTTAAGGACAAGGGAGTGGGAATTTCGGATATTGAACAGGCGAGACGACCGATGTATACCACTGGGGGATCAGACCGGAGCGGAATGGGCTTTACCATTATGGAAAGCTTTATGACCACTCTTGAAATTACATCAGAGGAAGGTAAGGGAACTACGGTACATATGCGTCGAAAGCTGATGCGTAAAAGATGACTCGCACGGAGGAATTGATTCGCCGGGCACAGACCGGAGACAGGGAAGCAGGCGATGCGCTGATTGCAGAAAATTCCGGGCTGATTTGGTCTGTTGCAAAGCGTTTTATAGGACGGGGAACCGAAACGGAAGACTTGTATCAGCTGGGATGTCTTGGCTTTATCAAGGCAATCAATGGATTTGACCTGGAATTTGGCACCCAGTTTTCAACCTACGCAGTTCCCAAAATTGCCGGTGAGATCCGTCGCTTCTTAAGAGATGACGGGGCGGTGAAGGTGTCCCGCACACTGAAAGAACAGGCTGCTACTATCAAAAACATTCGAGGTCATTTGACATCTGCCCTTGGAAGGGAACCAACACTGCAAGAGATTTCGCGGCAAACCGGCTTGACACCGGAAGAAATTGCGCTGGCTGAAACTGCGACTGCAAGCGTTGAGTCAATACATAGAGAATTGGGAGAAGATGGATTTTCCCTTGAAAACCTTCTTGCAGATACAGAAACGGAGGAAAAGCTTCTGGAAAGAATTGCACTTAGTGAAGCAATTGGACAGTTGCCGGAAAGGGATGCACTGGTGATCAAACTGCGCTATTATCATGGATTGACACAGGATCGTGTGTCGAAGGTTTTGGGAGTCAGCCAGGTGCAGGTATCACGCATAGAGAAGAAAGCATTAAATGCCTTAAGAGTGATGCTGGGGTAGCCGTTAAAATTTATCCTTTACCTTTCGGTCAAAATGAGATAAAATAGCACTGACTATATACAGATAGGTGTTTTCTATGACAAAAGAATTATACACTCGATTTTATGAGGCTCGACGCAAATACATTGCATCACAATTTCCCAATCTGAATGACATGCAAACAGAGGCGGTGATGACCACTGAAGGTCCACTGCTCCTTTTGGCTGGTGCTGGCAGCGGAAAAACAACGGTTTTGATCAACCGAATTGCAAATCTTCTTCGCTTTGGCTCCGGCAGCGACTCGCAGATGATCCCTGATTTCATCACAGAAGGTGATGTAGCATTTCTGGAAAATTTGCCGGAAACCGTTTCTGATCTTGAACAAAGCCGTGCGGATCATTTATGTTCGGTAAATGCTGTAGCAGCGTGGAATATCATAGCCATCACCTTTACCAATAAGGCTGCCAATGAACTAAAGGAGAGACTGAATAACATGGTGGGCGTTCAGGCGGAAGGTGTCTGGGCCATGACTTTTCACTCTGCATGCTGCCGCATTCTGCGAAGGAATATTGACCGGCTGGGCTTCTCGGGACGTTTTACTATTTATGACAGTGCAGATTCTGAACGTGTTATGAAAGGGATACTGAAGGATATGGGGCTGGATGACAAAACCTTCCCCGTGAAATATGTTCTTGCTGCCATAAGTCGTGAAAAGGACAGCTACTGCACACCGGATGAAATGCTGGATTGTGCTGAGCGGGCAAACAATTTCAAAGCAATTCGCATTGCAAAAGCGTATCAGGCTTATCAGAAAAAGCTCTTTGAAAACAATGCGCTGGATTTTGATGATATCATTTTTATGACCGTTCGCTTGCTGCGGGAGCATGATGATTTGAGGGCATATTATCAGAACAAGTTCCGATATGTATTGGTTGACGAATATCAGGATACCAACCATATGCAGTATCTTTTGACCAGTCTGCTGGCAGGGGGACACCGGAATATTTGCGTTGTGGGCGATGATGATCAGAGTATCTACCGCTTTCGTGGAGCGACCATTGAGAATATTCTGGATTTTGAGAAGCAATATCCCTCTTGCAGGACCATTCGTTTGGAGCAAAACTATCGTTCCACACAATGTATTCTGAACGCTGCCAATGCGGTGATCGCAAATAATCGGGGACGAAAAGGAAAGCGGCTTTGGACAGAAAATCCCTCCGGAGATCCTGTGATGGTCTTTACAGCCTCAGATCAGCTTCATGAAGCGAATTTTGTTGCGAACCAGATATTAAAACGCTCCGATGGAAAGCGTTACGGTGACCATGCCGTATTATACCGCACCAATGCTCAATCCAATGCTTTGGAACAGGCACTGAGGGCAAAACATATTCCTTATCGTATTATTGGAGGAACCCGCTTTTTTGACCGGGCTGAGATCAAAGATATTCTTGCGTATTTGCAGGTTATCAATAATCGGATGGATGATCTGAGGCTTAGAAGAATTATCAACAATCCCCCCAGAGGACTGGGGGCAAAAACAATCGATACCGTTCAACGGCTGGCAGATGCACAGTCCGTGCCGCTATATTCGGTTGTCTCAGACCCTTATTCCTATGGACCGCTGGAAAAAGCGGCGCAAAAGCTGATGCAGTTTACGGCAATGATCGAAGGCTTGGCGTCCGATCTTGATCAGGGAATGCCACTTCCTGAATTTTATGATGAACTGATCAGCCGGACGGGGTATGTACAGATGCTGGAGCAGAAGCCCACGGAGGAGAACAAAACCCGTTTGGAAAACGTTCGGGAGTTAAAATCCAGCATTCAGAACTATGTCAGAAATGCGGATGCCCCATCCCTTTCGGGCTTTTTAGAGGAAATCTCACTGTATACTGACATTGAGGAATACAGCGAAGATGATGACACGGTGATACTCATGACCATGCATTCAGCAAAGGGGTTGGAATTTTCGCATGTGTTTATCACCGGTTTTGAGGATGGTCTTTTCCCTGGAATGCGTGCTATTGGTGATCCAGAGGAAATGGAGGAAGAACGCCGACTGTGCTATGTGGCAATTACCAGAGCAAAGCAGACGCTGACGATCACTCATGCTAATCAGCGAATGCTGTATGGAAGAACCAGTGCCGCACTGGTTTCTCGCTTTTTAAAAGAAATACCGGAACGTTGCCTTCTGTACAGGGGCGGTGGATATCATCCGCAATCCTCCGCTAATTCGTTTGACAGACCCTATGCCTCTTCCGGCAGCGGATATTCCCTGCGTACCGTACAACAGGAGCAGAAATCTTTTGTGCCATGCCCTGAATATCGTCCCGGTGAATTGATAGAACATCGTGTGTTTGGCAGGGGAATGGTGTTGACTGTAGTACCAATGGGAGGGGATGCCCTTCTGGAAATCGCTTTCGATCAAATGGGAACCAAGAAACTGATGGCGAAAACCGCATCCGTCCATATGAAAAAGCGTTCATAACAGCAGACTTTGTGCATATACTCTCATTGATACCACGGTGAGGAGGTGTCTATGAGGCGTATCATTCGCAAGTTGGTTCGGATCATTGCGATACTTACGATTTTGGTGTCGGCCCTTTTACTGTTTTTTCGCTACAAATTCAATGCCCCTGTTATTGAACTGGCGCAAACACAGGTCATGAATGCCACTTCCGATCTGATCAACGATGCCATTGATGGTCAGATGGAAAATGGGGATATTCAATATGACCGAATCGTATATTTTGAAAAGGATTTAGATGGACGCATTACTGCATTAAAGACTAACATGAGTGAGGTCAACCGTCTGAAGACCAATACTCTAAATTTGATCAATGATGAAATATTGGCACTGGATCAGTCCGATATTGGAATACCGTTGGGCAGTCTGTTTCTGCCGGAGATTTTTTCCGGACGGGGAATCACGATTCCGGTCCAAATCATCTCAATACGCAACTCAGATGCTTATTTCAGCAGTGATTTCACACAAGCCGGTATCAATCAAACTCTGCATAAGCTGAACATGTGTGTACTGGTGGATGTTTCTGTTTTGGTATTGGGTCGGACTTCCAGCTTTACCGTATCCAGTGAGGTTGTGGTGGCAGAGACCATCATTGTTGGTGATGTACCGGATACTTATTTACAAACCGGAGGACTTTATGGAAATAAAACAGAGAATTGAAGAATTGGTGGAGCTTTTGACAGAGGCCAACTACCGCTATTATGTGCTGGACGACCCGAAGATGCCGGATTTTGAATACGACCATCTTCTTCGGGAACTGGAGGATTTAGAAAAGGAGCATCCGGAGTGGACCAGACCGGATTCACCAACGCAACGTGTAGGCGGCGAAGTGCTGAGCGAGTTTCAAAAAGTGACCCACCCGGTACCACTGATGAGTTTGCAGGATGTTTTTTCATACGAGGAATTAACAGATTTTTTGGGTAAGATTACGGAAGGGAACGAGGGGTGTCTCTTCTCGGTTGAACCCAAAATTGACGGCTTGTCAGTGGCACTGGAATATTTAGATGGTCAATTTATCCGGGGGGCTACTCGTGGTGACGGAACCGTTGGAGAGGATGTTACTGAAAACCTCAAAACGATACGTTCGATCCCTATGACCATTCCCGATACGCCGGGACGTTTGATTGTACGCGGTGAGGTTTATATGCCCAAGAAGAGTTTTGAAATGCTCAATGCCCGTCAGGAGGCTGCTGGGAAACCAATCTTCGCTAATCCCAGAAATGCCGCTGCCGGTTCGCTTCGCCAGTTGGATTCGAAGATCGCAGCGCAGCGGTCCTTGGATATCTTTATTTTTAACATCCAGTTGTCAGATTCTGCCGCATTTTCATGTCATTCGGAAAGCTTGGAATATTTGCGGAAGCGACATTTCAAGGTGATTCCCTCGGTAATTCTTAGTGACAAGAATGCGATCATCCGTGAAGTGGAGCAAATCAACGAAACTAGAGAGCAGCTTCCATGCGATATCGATGGAGCTGTGATCAAAGCTGACGATTTGAAGCTGCGTGATGAGCTTGGTACGACCGCTAAATTTCCACGATGGGCAGCAGCCTATAAATATCCACCGGAAGTAAAGCCTACGGTTGTGCAGGATATTGTTGTTCAGGTGGGCAGGACCGGCGTTCTGACCCCTAAAGCGGTGGTCAGTCCTGTTCGGCTGGCAGGAACGACAGTAACCAACGCAACACTGCACAATCAGGATTTTATTTCTGATCGGGATATCCGCATCGGAGATACGGTGCGGATCCGTAAGGCAGGTGAGATCATTCCGGAAATATTAGAAGTGGATATTTCAAAGCGTCCGGAAGGGGCAGAACCTTATTTTCTGCCTGCTAACTGTCCCATTTGCGGTGCCCCCACACAGAAAGACGATGATGGTGCCTTCTTGCGGTGTACGGGTGTAGAATGTCCTGCTCAGCTTTCAAGAAATATTGCCCATTTTGTATCTCGTGATGCTATGGATATTGAGGGCTTGGGCGGTGCGATTGTGGATGCCTTGATTGAGAAAGGGCATATCCAGTCCCCGGCGGATATTTATTATTTGTCAATAGATGATTTAAAGAGTTTGTGGAAATCCGGCGATACTGCTGCAAAAAAACTTTTGACGGCCATTGAAAGCAGTAAGCAGCAGGATGTAAGCCGACTGATTTATGGATTGGGTATTCGTCAGGTTGGCGTAAAGACTGGTAAGGTTCTGGCAGCTTCCTTTGGCTCTTTGGATGCTCTGAGTAGAGCAACTGCGCAGGAACTGACGGCAGTGCCGGACGTGGGGGCTGTTACGGCAGAATATATTGTAAGCTGGTTTGCACAGGAACAGTCTGTGCATTTGATTGAACGGCTCCGCTCAGCGGGTGTCAATTTTGACAGTAAGCAGGTCACTGCAGACGCACGCTTTGCGGGAATGACCTTTGTTCTTACAGGAGCGTTATCGAAGTTCACCCGTGATGAAGCAACGGAACAGATTGAGCGATTGGGCGGTAAGGCAACTGGTTCCGTATCCAAAAAGACCACCTATGTCGTTGCCGGTGAGAATGCAGGCTCGAAAGAACGAAAGGCAAAGGAATTGGGTATTCCGATTCTGACGGAAGATGATTTTTTAGAAATGCTCAAGTGACAAAAATGTAAAGCACCCGGAAAGTTCAGCAAAAACTTTCCGGGTGCTGCTATATACGGATGTTACAGAGAAAAATCCCGATCATCATACTGGGAAAAATCCAACGCTTTTGGTTTTGGGGGGATACGCTTGCAAGGGTCATACTTAAATTTTCGGCATTTTTCAACACCGGAAACCACTCCGCGGCGGATGCATAGAATCTGCCCGTCGGCTAAAGAAGTACCATTACAACAATACGAACAAGAACGGGGAATCTTTTTTCTAAACAGCATGATCAATACCTCTGCATACTTAATATGCTTATTATACACTAACTGCCGATAAAATTCTACTGTTATTTTTTCTTTTTCTGAAGAACGTGGTCCCGATTAGCACAATTCCTATAACAATAACGGGAAGAAGTGAGGGTAGGCGAAATTGCTGATTTCCGGAAAAGAGAAGCAGCTGAATAAGATATGCTAAAATGAAGCTGCATACTCCCTCCAACATTTTTGCAGGCAAATATCCGCGACAGCTTAATCCTTCACTTACAGCATAAGTTTGAATTACCGTACACATACCTCCAAAGCTGAGAAAAAGTGCACATAGGCAAAAACGCAGCCCTGTACAGTCGATCTCCTTTAATGACAAACAACCATTGGTCATTTCCAGTAATCCACAAACTATGATTTTCCATTCATTAGGAAGAAGCCAAAGGCACCAACGCTGTACGATGCAAATTATGGTTCTGAAAAGAATGACCCACCCACAAATAAGTGCCATTGTACGCAATGTTCGGGGCAGTGCGGCGGTGGTCTCAGCTTTGATGTACGACGAATGTTCATTACTGATTTCGGAGTCGGAAGGAAGCAGCCAAAACAGCAGTAAGGAACTGAGGATATGAATTGCCCATAGAACCCAGGATATCCATTTTTCGCTAAAAACCGATGCCGTGATTCCAAATATAAACGCCGGTCCCGGGTTATTAAGGCAAATCACCAGCCGTTGAGCGGTGTAGCGGCTGAGTTGATGGTTCCGGTATGCTTGCGCAGTGCTTTGGGCACCCACCGGATAGCCCCCCAGATACCCAATCACGAGCAGACCAACTCTTCCGGGAGAAATGTTGAACGGTGTATTTTTTCTCCTTGGAGCGGCTGAGGTCCAAGATGTGATGGAGGAAATCAAAATGTTGGATAGAAAAATAAAGAGAAACAGGGAAGGAAATACAGCTTGAAGACAAAGTCTAATTCCCTCATTGACGCCGCGAATGGCGGTGGCACTATCAAAAATTAAAGCAAGCAGCCCCAGAACAGCCATGGCAGCATTTAAAATACTTTGTTTCTTTGTCACGGTCAATCACCCCGATGAAGTATATGCACTCCTCGGAAAATTCATCCCATTGTCTTCATAGAGTAGAGGCAGGGAGGTGGAATATGAACAATGGCAAGAAAATGATCGAACGGATTACAGATGCTGCGCAGCTTCAGAACGAAGCACTGCCCGGACGATCTATCGTTGAGCTGTATTCCGACCGGCGTGTGTTAATTGAGGTTCACCGAGGTATTCTGTCGTATGATACCGAAAAGATTCAGATCCGTGTCAAATATGGTATCCTTTGCATTTGCGGTTCCTGCTTGGAGGTCACCAAAATGACCGTTCAGCAGTTGGTCATCAGCGGACAGATCGATTCACTCCATTTGATCAGGGGGAAAGGAATATGAATTTTTGGAGCTCTATTGGGGGAACCGTGGATGTAGAATTGGTTGGTGCAGATCCGCTGCGAGAGCTTCAAAGGATAAACGAAGCAGGGATTGTTGTCAGCCGTGTGCTTAAGGTGGATGATCTGACTGTTAACTTTGAGATCGAGCGAAGGGACTATGGAAAACTTTCCAGACTTATTCATCATAGAGGCTGCCGATTGAGCATTCGGGGAAACAGAGGGATGTATTGGACGCTTCACGGCTTGCTGCAAAGACCGGTTTTGCTTTTAGGTATGCTGTTTATTTTTATCCTGACGTTGTACGTTCCAAGTCGGGTTATGTTTGTGCAGGTGGTGGGGAATGATACCGTTCCCAAACAAATGATTATTGAAGCCGCTGCCGACTGCGGTATTGGATTTGGAGCATCCCGGCGGATGATACGCAGTGAAAAGGTAAAGAATGCTTTGCTGGCCCAGCTGCCCCAGCTTCAATGGCTGGGGGTGAATACCTATGGCTGCACCGCTGTGATTTCCGTTCAGGAAAAGACGCAGACGGAAGGTACCAAAACGCCACTGTGTATTTCCAGTATTATTGCTTCCAGAGATGGGGTCATCACCGATATGACAGTATCCAGCGGCACACCTCTTTGCAAAATCGGGCAAGCTGTACGAGCTGGGGAGCTTTTGGTATCCGGTTATTCTGATTGTGGAATTTGCATCCATGGAACAAGATCTGAGGCGGACATTTTTGCCAATACACAGCGCAATCTACAGGTCATAACGCCAAATAACTACATGCAAAGAACGACAACTGAGTCCGTTTCAAAAAAATATTCGTTGATCATCGGAAAAAAACGCATAAATTTCTATAAAGGTAGTGGAATTTCTGCTACCACTTGTGGTAAAATGTATGAAGAGAATGTTTTGACCCTTCCTGGCGGTTTCCAGCTTCCTGTGGTTTTGGTGACAGAAACTTGGATGACCGATGCCGTTGAGGAAACAACGGTGCCGCAGACTCAGACAGTGGAAATTTTAAACGACTTTACAAAATACTATCTGAACCAGAGAATGGTGGCAGGGGAGATTATTAGCGGCTCCGATGATCTGACACGTCACAATGGTATAGACTGCCTGGATGGTACATACATGTGCCGTGAAATGATCGGGAGGGTACGAATTGAGGAGACAATAGATCAATATGAGGAAAATAACTGAAAGAAATGTTAACGCCGATCGAGTTGAGGACTTGATTGCTGTCTTTGGATCCTTTGATGAAAATATCAAGCGAATCGAGGATGCGCTGTCCGTTTCCATTGTCAATCGTGGTACGGAATTAAAAGTAACCGGTGATGAGGAAGCGGTTGATGATGCTGTTCGCACACTGGAAGGTCTTTTGACTCTTGCAGCCAAGGGCGAGGTGATTGATGAGCAAAGAGTCCGATACCTGATCACACTGGTCCGGGAGGGAAACGATGAACAGGTAACGCAGATGGCGAAAGATGTGGTGTGTATCACGGCAAAAGGAAAGCCGATCAAAGCCAAGACCGTGGGGCAGCAGACTTACATGAAGGCGATCCAGAAAAATACCGTTACCATCGGTGTAGGTCCTGCTGGTACAGGAAAAACCTACCTGGCGGTTGCTGCCGCAGTAGCAGCGTTTCGTGATCGCACGGTGAACAGGATCATACTAACCAGACCGGCTGTGGAAGCGGGCGAGCGACTGGGTTTTTTGCCGGGTGATCTGCAAAACAAGGTTGATCCATATTTGCGTCCCTTATATGATGCGCTGTACGACATGCTGGGTCCGGAAACTTTTCAGAAGTATCAAGAGCGGGGTTCTATCGAAGTAGCCCCTCTTGCATATATGCGTGGTCGAACCTTGGACGACAGCTTTATCATCTTGGACGAGGCGCAGAACACAACAAAGGAACAGATGAAAATGTTTTTAACCCGGCTGGGCTTCGGGTCTAAAATTGTAATCACCGGCGACGTAACTCAAATCGATCTGCCGGATGACAAGACATCTGGTCTGAAAGATGCCGTTCGTGTTTTAGATGGGGTCAATGATATTGCAATCTGCCGCTTAACATCAGCGGATGTGGTGCGTCATGCGCTTGTTCAGGAAATTATTAACGCGTACGAACGCGCAGCAAAAAAGACTGAGGATAAAAAACCTAACACACAATACCGTAATCAAAGGAAAAAGTAATATGAGAAGCCATAAAATCAGAATTACCTGCGACGGACATTCCGTAAGGAAGCCCTTGATCAATCGAATCATCCGTCAGTGCATCGAGGCCACTTTGGAAGCAGAGAAGATTATAGTCCCCTGTGAGATCAATGTACTGATTACAGATGATTCCGGCATCAGAGCCATCAATAAGGCCAGCAGAGACATTGATAAAGCCACAGATGTGCTCAGTTTTCCCATGTTTGATCTTCAGCCCGGAACGCCGCCGCAAGATTGGACAGATTATTTAGATGCCGAAACCGGCTTGTGTCCCCTGGGGGATATGTGCATCAATCTTGACCGGGCGGCGGCTCAAGCGAGAGAATTCGGTCACAGCCAGCGTCGTGAGGTTGGATATCTCACAATCCATTCCATACTTCATTTATTAGGCTATGATCACTTAGATGAAGGTCCGATGAAAAAGCAAATGCGCACCAGAGAGGAAGCCATTGCTTCGCAGCTTCCCAATATGGGCAGATAACGTATTTGTTGACCAGTACACAAGATACAGGAGTATTATTATGAAAACCAAAACCGCTATGATCACCATTGCCGGACGTCCTAATGTAGGAAAGTCCACCCTGACCAACTATTTGGTTGGTGAAAAAATTGCCATTGTTTCTAATAAACCTCAAACGACGCGCAACCGCATCTGCGGTATTGTTACCAGAGAAAATATTCAATATGTCTTCATTGACACCCCCGGCTACCACAGAGCAAGAACGAAGCTGGGAGACTATATGGTCAATGTTGCAAGAGAATCCATTGCGGATGTAGATCTCACTGTTCTGGTGGTGGAACCCATCGCCTCCATCGGACCTCAGGAGGAAGGATTGATTGAAAAAATCAGAGGAAGCGGTTGCCCCGCCATTCTGGCAATCAATAAAATTGACACCGTGGAGAAGGATAAGCTTTTGGAAATTATTGCGCTTTATTCTGAAACCGAAGTCTTTGATGCGATCATTCCTATTTCCGCAAAGAGCGGTGATGGTGTGGACACGCTTCTTGATCAGTGCGGCAAATATGCGCAGGAGTGTCCGTTCCTCTTCCCTGAGGATGTGACCACCGATCAGCCGGAACGACAGGTCATGGCAGAAATTATCCGGGAAAAGCTGCTTTGGTGCTTGGATAAGGAGATTCCCCATGGAACGGCCGTTGAAATCACAACTTTTTCGGAGCGGGACAGCGGTGTGATCGATATCGACGCCACAATTTACTGCGAAAAATCCAGCCATAAAGGCATTATCATCGGAAAGCATGGTGCAATGCTGAAGAAGATCTCTACTATGGCCCGTGTGGATTGTGAAAAGTTCATGGGCACCAAGGTGTACCTCACCACATGGGTGAAGGTTAAGGAAAATTGGCGGGACAGTGATTATCTGGTTCGCAATTTTGGATACAGTGAATAATTTACCATTAGTAATCAGCGGTTCCCCGGCAAACAATAGAAACGGAGGGGATACACATGGATGCAATGGATTACTGGAAGATGTTTGCGGAAACCGGAGCGCCGGAATTATATTTGATGTATGCAAAAGCCATGAGGTCGGAGGGGCAACATGTATCTGAAAACAAAGGCACTTGTGCTTCGCGTTACGGACTACAATGATTGTGACGCATTACTGACTTTGATGACACCGGAACACGGAAAGATCACCGCAAAAGTACGGGGATTAAGAAGAAAGAACAGTCCTATGGCGGCTGCGTGTCAGCTGCTGGCTTTTGGCGAGTTTACCCTTTATGAATATCGTGGACTGTTTTCGGTTAATGAAGCAAACGCAATTGAATTATTCATGTCGTTGCGTACAGATTTACAGAAATTGGCTTTGGGAACTTATTTCGCACAGGTAGGGGAAACGGTTTCTCAAGAGGATACACCAAGCAGCGAATTATTATCACTTGTATTGAATTGCCTTTTTGCGCTTTCGGACTTGAATTTGCCAGAAGCGCAAATTAAGGCAGTCTTTGAATTGCGAACCGCTTGTATTGCCGGCTATACACCAAATCTGCACTGCTGTAGTGTATGTGCAGATGATATACCGACATTCTTCGATCTTTCCGGCGGTAGTCTATTGTGCAAAAATTGCAGGGGACATAATCAGGAAGTGTGCCAAAAAGTTGAGCCTGGTGTTTTGGCCGCCTTGCGATATATCGCTGCCTGTGATGCCAGAAAGCTGTTTGGTTTTCGAGTAGGTACCGGCACATTGCATAGTTTGGGAATTCTGACTGAAGCCTACCTTCTAACGCAGTTGGATCAAAACTTCTCAACCCTCGTTTTTTACAAATCGTTACTTATTTAGGAGAGTACCATGTCTGAATTATACGAAAAATCATTAGGAAAACTGGAGCTGGATCAGGTTTTAGAGCAGCTTGCGCAGTATGCTGGAAGTGACGAAGGAAAGAGACGCTGCCGTGACTTGCATCCCACATCAGACCTTGAAACAGTACAAGGCCTGCTTGAAGAAACCAATGCCGCATCTGTCTTATGTACAAAGAAGGGGAACCTGAGCTTTTCGGGAGTGAAGGATGTTTCGGCTTCTTTGGAACGGGCAGACATGGGTGGCGCGTTACAACCTAAGGAATTATTGGAGATTGGCTGTTTACTTAAAACCACAAGGAATGTCAAAGCATATATTGCTGATGACGAAGAGAAGACGGTATTAACGCCGCTATTTCAATGTCTATGTCCCAATAAATATCTTGAGGACAAAATTTTTGGAGCCATTCTCTCGGAAGATGAGATCGCAGATGCTGCCAGTTCTGAATTGGCGGATATCCGGCGGCATATGCGCGCTCAATCAGGCAAGATTCGCGATAGTTTGCAGAAGGTCATTTCCTCTCCTGCGTACAGTAAATTTTTGCGGGAGCCGATCGTTACTATTCGACAAGGAAGGTATGTGGTTCCGGTTAAGTCAGAATGCCGCAACGATGTTCCGGGGCTTGTCCATGATGTTTCGGCAACAGGGTCTACTTACTTTGTTGAGCCGATGTCGGCAGTAAATGCCAACAATGCACTGCGCGAATTGGAACTAAAGGAAAAAAAGGAAATTGAACGGATTCTTGCGGAGCTATCCGCAGAGGCGGCTGCCCACCGGGTGGACATTGAAGAAAACTTTACCCTTTTGGCACAGTTGGATGTGATCTTTGCTAAAGCTAGGCTTGGTTTTCAGATGAAGGCTTGGGCCCCCGAAATGAATGATACAGGTCTTATAGAACTCCGGAATGCACGGCATCCATTGATCGACCCCAAAGCTGTGGTTCCAATTTCGGTGCGTCTGGGAAGCGATTTCGATACGATGATCATCACTGGACCTAATACGGGCGGTAAGACTGTGACATTAAAAACGGTTGGCTTGTTGACATTGATGGCTGAATGTGGCTTACATGTACCTGCGGGAGATGGCAGCCGACTGTCCACCTTCCATACAATTCTGGCAGATATCGGTGATGAGCAATCCATCGCTCAGAGTCTGTCAACGTTTTCCAGCCATATGCGGACGATTGTGGATGTAGTAGAGCAGTGTGACGATCACACCCTTGTGCTATTTGATGAATTGGGGGCCGGAACGGATCCTGCCGAAGGTGCCGCACTTGCAATGGCTATTATAGAGTTCTGCCGAAAAATGGGCAGCCGTGTCATTGCTACAACACATTATGCGGAACTGAAGCTTTATGCCATGCGAACACAAGGGGTCATCAATGCATCCTGTGAGTTTAATGTGGAGACTCTCCGTCCCACATATAAGCTTCTGATTGGCATACCCGGAAAATCAAATGCGTTTGCTATTTCCAGAAAGCTTGGGCTTTCCGAAGAGATTCTTAAGGAAGCTGGCGATTTGATCGGCAAAAGCGATAAAGATTTTGAAGATGTGCTTGCCCAGCTGGAGGATCAGCGGCAGCAAATGGAACAGGCGAGACTGGAAGCGGAACGTCTGCGTCGGGAAACTTCTGAAATCAAAGCACAAAGTGAAGAGTATCATGAACAGCTGCGCCGGGAAAGGGATAAGGCAATGGATGCGGCACGCAGGGAAGCTCAGGAAATCATCGAGGATGCACGCCGCACAGCAGATGCCGCTTCTCTGGAAATTAAGGCAATTAAAAAGCAGCTGGCAGAACAGGCGGATACGTCAGGTGTTAACCAGCGTCAGACAGAGCTTCGGCGAAATCTAAACGAAGCACAAAGCAGAATTCGTTCTACCCAACCGGAAAGGGAACGTCCGGAACCTACCAGAGAAATCATCATCGGCGACACTGTCGAGCTTCTGAAGCTTGGAACAAAAGCAAGTGTTATTGCGATCAATAAAGACGGCACCTATCAGTTGCAGGCAGGAATTTTGAAGATGACAGCAAAGAAAGAAGAAGTTTATCTGCTTGAGCAGGAGAATCCTTACAAGGACAAGCCATCACGGCCAGTCCATTCCGGTCGTGAAATGAAACTGACGGCCATGAACTCTGAAATCGATCTTCGCGGTATGGATACCATCGAGGCTGTCTGCGTTATGGAACGCTACTTGGACGAAGCAATGCGTTCTAATCTCCAGACAGTGCGGATCATCCATGGAAAGGGGACCGGAGCTGTTCGTTCGGCTGTTCATCAGGCATTGAAGAAAAATAAGTTGATAAAAAAGTTTCGATTGGGACAATATGGCGAAGGTGAAGATGGCGTTACCATTGCTGAGTTAACTTAATTGCTAATGGCGATTTTGGCAATTTTTTCTAGTTATAGAATTTTGTTGACTTTTTTAACATTTTTGGTATCATATATCTATGTGCGGTTTTATCACCACCGCAGACGAAGGAGTGTTTGTATGTATAATAAAGAAATCGTGGTTCGTTGCGAATCCGGACTGCATAATCGTCAGGCTACATATTTTGTGCAGAAGGCAAATGAGTTTACTAGCAGCATCTGGCTTGAGTCAGAAAGTCGAAAGATGAATGCAAAGAGTCTTCTGGGAATTATGTCTTTGGGAATTGTCACTGGTGCCACTGTAACATTGTCGGCTGTGGGTCCTGATGCGGAAACTGCTGTTAATGCGCTGGAAACTCTCCTTCAGCGTGATGTGTATTGATCTGCCGAGCACCTTTAATCAATTTTCCGCCTCAGTGCTCTGCATTGAGGCGGATTTTTGGGTGATGCTATGATTTTTGACGAATTAAAAGAGAAGGCGTTGAGTTTGCCTCTGCTTCCCGGCGTCTACATTATGCGGGACAAAAATGACAAAGTCATTTATGTCGGAAAGGCCAAAAAACTAAAAAACAGGGTCAGCCAATATTTCCAAGATACGGCATCTCATACGCCAAAGACTCGATTGATGGTCAGTAAAATTGATCATTTCGAGGTGATCGTTGCTGCCTCTGAGTTTGAGGCATTGGTATTGGAATGTTCTCTGATCAAGCGGTATTTGCCCAAATATAACATCTTGTTAAAAGATGATAAGGGATATCCTTATTTGCGATTGGATATGAGGGAAGCATATCCGAGAATTACCATGGTTAGTCGTCCGCTTAATGATGGTGCCTCCTACTATGGGCCATACGGAACCAGAAGTATCACGCAATCTGTTTTGGAAGCCCTGAGATCCACCTTAAAACTGCCGGGATGCAGCAAACAGTTTCCCCGTGATATTGGACGACAGCGGTCATGCCTGAATTACCATATGCATGAATGCGAAGGCTGGTGTCAACCAAGCAATACACAGGAACGCTATCATGCAGTCATATCACAGGCAAAGCAACTGCTAAGCGGAAATTTTAAGACCGTCTCCGAAGAGCTGCGTCAACAAATGCTGGAAGCATCAGACCGGCTGGATTTTGAACTGGCGGCAAATATCAGAGATAAACTGCTTGCCGTGGAGGCACTTGGACAGAAACAATTGGTCACCGCCGGATCACTTGCTGATACGGACGTGATCGGATACGGAGAAACCGAGGCGAAGGCTTGTTTTGCTGTGTTGCATTTTGCAGGTGGGAATCTTCTTGATAAGGAGTATGAGGTTTTCTCGTTGCCAGAAGACAAGGAGGCCGCGGTATCCAGCCTTATAAAGCAATACTATCTGAGTCGTGGAACGGTGCCAAAGGTGGTTCTCTTGCCGTTCGAAATTGATGACCGTGAGCTTTTCGCACAGTTACTGGAGCAGGAATTTGGGAGGCGTGTAAAACTAAAGGTTCCGCAACGTGGCGACAGCGTCCGACTTGTGGAAATGGCAGTCAGCAATGCCAGTGAAGAAGCAAAGCGTGCTACAAGCGATGATGAGCGAATCTCAGCGTCTTTGCACTCGCTTGGAAAAATGCTTGCAATGCCTCCTCCAAAACGTATAGAAGCCTTTGACATTTCTAATATATCCGGTACAGATATTGTAGCCAGCATGGTCGTGTTTAAAGAGGGGAGACCTCGCAAATCGGACTATAAACGGTTTAAAGTAGAAAATATGGATCAGCAGGACGATTATGCTTCTATGCATCAGGTCGTTCAGAGGCGGTTTGCTCATTTTTTGGCGGGAGATAAGGGGTTTGAGGAAGCACCGGATCTCCTGTTGATCGATGGTGGAGTCAATCATGCAGCGATTGTTCTGAAAATGCTGGATGGAATCGGCGTGAGTGTGCCTGTATTCGGAATGGTAAAGGACAATCGACATCGGACACGGGCACTCGTGACACCGGAAGGACGTGAGATCGCCATCGATGGCAACCAAGCAGTATTCGCCCTTATTGGAAATATTCAAGAGGAAACCCACCGATTTGCCATCACCTATCACAGAAAGCTTCGCAGTAAGCGTCTGCGATACTCAGAGCTGGATCAAATTGAGGGGATCGGTCCTAAACGGAAGCAAGAACTGTTAAAGTTTTTTAAAACCGTAACAGCCATACGCAGCGCATCCATTCAGGATCTAGAGCGTGTGCTGCCAAGGGACGTGGCTTTAGCAGTCTTTCATCATTTTCACAAGGAGTAAAATGCATGCGTGTTATTACGGGAAAAGCAAGGGGAGTCGCACTGAAAACTCCGGAAGGACAGAATACAAGACCAACTGCGGATCGGGTAAAAGAAGCACTGTTCAGCATCATTCAATTTGATATTCCCGGGACATCAGTTTTAGACTTGTTTGGTGGAACCGGGCAATTGGGAATTGAAGCACTCAGCAGGGGCGCATCTGAGGCTGTCTTTGTAGATCAACGTGAGGATGCCTGCAAGCTGATCCGAGAAAATTTGCACAGGACCCATTTGCAGAATCAGGCATGTGTACAATGCTGTGATTTTCGGGATTTTCTGCGCAAAAACAGAAAAAAATTCGGCATAATCTTCTTAGATCCGCCTTATGCGGAGGAATTTTTGGAAAATTCGCTAAATATCATCACGGAAATTGACATTTTGCAATCTGGTGGTATAATAGTCACAGAACGGTCATTGGGCAAGGAGTTGTCCGCACAATTTGACGGTTACAGCCGTTCTAAAGATTATAAATACGGAAAGACGCTGCTGGCGATTTACCGAAAAGAAAAATAAATCAATAACGTCAAGGAGGAAATTCCAAATGAACGAAAAGCATATTGAAGATATCATTACCGCATTATATGACCTGATTCAGGATGCCAGAGGTTTGCCCCTTGGAGCGGACAAGTGTATTGTAGAGCGTGATAAAGTGCTGGATATGCTCGATGAGATCAGCGCACAGCTCCCGGCTGAGTTAAAGCAGTCCCGCACAATTGTTGAGAGCAGGGGTGAGATCATCGGTCAGGCGAAGCGTGAGGCGGAAGGCATCATTCGTAAAGCGCAGGAGGATGCTGATCGTCTGGTTTCTCAGCAGGTTATTTATGAGGAAGCCAAGCGGAGATGTGCCGAACTGGTTACTCAGACTCAAGCTCAGATCGCAAATCTGCGTAAGGTCAGTAACGATTATATGGACGAGGCACTTCGCCGTACAGAAGAGGCAATCGCTCAGTCTTTGAGCGATGTGCAGACCACTCGTTCTAAGTTTCAAGCACTTGCTTCCGCTCAGACAAAGCGTGAAGGTGCTGCGGAGTAAGATTATTATTTCCCTGCGGAAAACAGCTCAAAGGGGGACTTTTGGGCTGTTTTCGTGTGATGAATTGGAGGCTTTTTATGAACTACATGGAACGATACGATTATTGGTGTAATGCAGACCTGCCTAGCGAAACCAAGCAGGAATTGGATATGATCAAAAATGATGAGGAAGAATTGAAGGGACGCTTCGGCAGTGATCTTCAATTTGGAACTGCCGGCATGCGCGGCATCATGGGAGCGGGAAGCAATCGTTTAAACCGGTATACCGTGCGTAGAGCGGCTCAGGGAATGGCGGCATGGTTATCCTCTACGGACCTGCCTCAAAAAGCAGCAATTGGTTACGATTCTCGGCATAATTCTCAGCTCTTTGCTGAAGTGTGCGCAGTTGCCTTTGCGGAAGCCGGTATTCACACTTGGCTGTATGATCGTCTTGCTCCAACTCCTATGCTGTCTTATGCGGTTCGAGAATTGGGTTGCGGCTGTGGAATTGTCATCTCTGCCAGCCATAATGCCGGTGAGTATAATGGAGTAAAATGCTATGGACCGGATGGCTGTCAGATGACAGATGCGCCCGCTGCTGTGGTAACTGCCAAAATCAGCGAAATTCCATATTTCATCCCTGAAACGAAGAGCTTTGATGCATTTATGGAAGATGGGATGATCTCATATATCGGACAGGATTTGTGGGAAAGCTACTACAAGACCGTGTTGGCGGAAGCGGTGGAGCCGGAAATGATTCGGACTGCTGGTTTGGACATTGTCTACACCCCTCTTTGCGGAACCGGCAACGAGCCTGTCCGCGAGGTGTTGGGTCGCTTGGGCGTCAATATTACGGTCGTGGGTTGCCAGGAGAAGCCTGACGGTGATTTTAAGACCTGCGAATATCCGAACCCTGAGACGGATGCTGCGCTGAATGAAAGCTACAAGGTGGCTCAGAACGCTCCTTGTGATGTGATTTTGGGAACAGACCCGGATGCTGACCGCGTGGCAATTGCGGTTCCTAATGGGAACGGAGAGTTCCGTAAGCTCTCTGGTAATGAATTAGGATGTATGCTCATGGAATACATCCTGAAAGCTCGTACAAGCCGGAAGGATCTGCCTGAGGGAGCGGAAGTTGTTCGCAGTATCGTTTCTTCTCCCTTGGCTGATCGGATTGCAGGACACTATGGCGTAACCATGAAGACGGTACTGACTGGCTTTAAGTATATTGGCGGCGAAATCCTGGAGCTGGAAAACCGGGATGAGAAGTACAAGTTCGTTTTCGGATTTGAGGAGAGCTGTGGTTATCTGAAGGGTACCTATGCTCGCGACAAGGATGCGGTTGTAGCCTCCATGCTGGTGTGCGAAATGGCGGCATCCCTGAAAATGCAGGGGAAGACCGTCTTGGAAGCACTGGATGAGATGTATGAGCGTTATGGATATTATCTGGCTCATGTGCAGAGTGTCGAACTGACCGGAGCTGATGCCATGGAGAAGGCTGCGAAGATGATGGCGGATCTGCGTTCGAATGCACCTTCAGCCATTGGCGGTGCGGTTGTAACCGGCATTCGTGACTATCAAGCAGGCATTGCAACTGATTTGGTGAACGGAACGCAGGATAATATCGACCTGCCTCGCTCTAATGTACTTGAGTTCCTTTTAGGCAGCAAAGGCAGTGTCATTGCCCGTCCGTCCGGTACCGAACCGAAGGTTAAATTTTATTATACTGCTGTTGGTGAAACGAAAGATGCGGCATCCGTACTTCTCAAAGCTATGATCGCACAGATGTCCGTTGCTTAAATTAAAAATTTCTACCGGAACGATTCGTTTGGATCGTTCCGGTTCTTTTTTATTGTTATGAAACATAGGGTGTGATGAAAGGGGCTGTTGATATGGGAGTAAGTAAAAAGGTGCGAGGTACTGCATCAGCGATGCCAACGGGAATCCTGTTAGGCACGATGACTGGTGCTGCCATGCTTGGAATTGCTTCGTTAATTCTTGCCTGGTTGATCCATTCGGGGAGAGTTAGGGTGTCGACCATGGGTTATATATCCATGGGCATCCTGCTGATTACCGCAGCGGCTGGCTCGCTATTGGCGATATGGAGAGTCAAGCGGCGCAAAATTTTGGTGGGGCTGCTGACCGGGGGGAGTCTTTATGCATTATTACTGGGCACCAATGCATTGTTTTTTGGAGGGCATTATCAGGGAATGCTGACAACTGCGCTGATGATTTTTGTTGGAAGCCTCACGCCTGCTGTGCTTGGGATGCGAGGGGAGGGAAGGCCACACAAGAGAGCAAAGAAAATTAAAAAATGGTAGCTTGTGCATAATCACCAAGGAGTAAATAGCGTTTACCTGCTATGGAGTTGATGCAAGATTTAATGCAAATCAACATTTAGTGACTATCAGCAGTCCACTCCCCCTAGATATCGCATGATAGTTGAAAATGGCAAAGTTTTAGCGGGTTCATCTTCAAAGGTTAACATAACTGCGTTAACATAAGAAATCGGCATAATTTACAAAAATCGTAGATTTATATAAAAGTGCTTGAAAAACAATGGATTTTGGAGTATAGTATTCATGTGGTTTGATAGTGGGTGTGTTATGCCCTTTCTCATTTATTGATTACTATACGCTGCTGACGACCGAATGGTCTTTTGGAGGAGTGTGTAATACCTGCTATTATTTCATAGGTCATCCACTTTTATGCGCAAGTATGGTGGAGTGGTTCTTGCTTTATCATTTCTGTCAGGTCTGCTGATTGGTTGCGTATTTGCAAGATTGGGGATGAATTTTTTATCCCAAACTCAGCAATCAATTTCTTTCCGACATACGCCGGCTGTCGTTTTTATTGTGTCGGCACTTTCCCCTTTTCTTTTTTCTGCTGTAGCTGTAGCGTTTTCGAAACCGCAGTTTTTACTTTTGATTTGCTTTGGTAAAGCGATAGCCTTCGGCTTTTATGGCTTTTATATCAGTCTGATTTTCGCCGATGGTGCATGGCTTGCCCGGTGCTTACTTTTGTTTACTGATGCATGTATGATGCCTGCTCTCTATTTGTATTGGCTGCGTCACATTTCTGGGGAAGTCGTTTCCTCTTGGACTGAAAATGCTGTGTTTATCAGTGCTGCATTTTTGGTCAGCTTATTTGATTATATATTTGTTGTCCCCATTTTGGGAACGCTTATCAAAAATTAAAGAAAAGGGTTCGCTGCTTCATGTTGGATTTGATCTGCGCTTATGAAAATTACCTTTCAAAGGTAAAGCAGGCATCATCCAACACCGTTTCTTCATACCTTCGGGACATTCGCCAGTTTTCGGAATGGCTTTCGGAATATGGAGTAAACTCTGTTGTTGATGCAACACAACTGAATATCAGTGATTATATGGCTCACCTGGAAGAGGATGGACGATCCAGTGCTACCATTTCCAGAAGTCTGGCAAGCCTGAAGAACTTTTATACTTATTTGGTTTCCTCCGGTTTTTTAGAAAAGACTCCTGTAGTGGATATCCATATAGAGCGCGGCGAAAAGAAGCTGCCTGAAATTTTGACTGGACGAGAAATTGAGCTTCTGCTTTCACAGCCGGTTTGTATTGAACCAAAGGGCTTCCGGGATAAGGCTATGCTGGAGGTGATGTATGCTACCGGTATCCGTGTCTCTGAATTGCTTGACTTGGATGTGGATGATGTCAATCTGGAGCAGGGGATTATTAAGTGTTCTGGTAACAAGAAGTCTCGCATTATACCACTTTATCCTGCTGCGTTGCAGGCGTTATCGGTATATTTAAGGGATATCAGAGATATCTTGGCTACATCGACAGACGAAAAGGCACTTTTTGTGAATGTGAATGGTTCCCGTATGAGCCGTCAGGGATTTTGGAAAATCTTAAAGCACTATCAGGTCTCTGCCCATATTGAAAAGGATATTACTCCCCACACATTGCGCCACAGTTTTGCTGTCCATTTATTGGAGAACGGTGCGGATCTTAGTTCTCTGCAGGAACTGATGGGACATAGCGACATATCCTCCACACAGATGTATACCCACATGGTAAATCAGAAAATAAAGGCTGTTTACGAAAAGTGTCATCCTAAAGCATAAAGCGGTCTGCTGTTGGTCAGCAGACCGCTATTTTAGGTTAGTCGAGCACAAGTTCTTTGTAGGATCTTTTACTTATAAATTCTTGAAGTATAATAACCGAAAGTCTAAAACTCGGAAGCCCAGCCATCTTCACCAAGAAGTTGAAGATGGCTGGGCTTCTAGTTTTAGCAGCTACCACAAAGCTGTAAAGTGCAGGCAAAGGGATTATATATCGAATGGTGGAATGGCGGCTGAATAGATTCTCAAAGAATACAAACCCGACAATGGGTAATGCCGTAGTATTTAAAGCCGGAGATTGCAGTTTCGTTGATTCGTTCGCCGCATACCAGAATCGGGACTGCAGGCGGGCAGCCTACCGATGCTTCTGCCAAGATTCTGCCGACACACGCATCCACCGGGAGAGTCTCCGACGGACAAAGTGTTGCTTGACGTAGAGAGAGTACCGGCTGACATTTTTCCGGAAAGGGCGGTAGCTCAGGGATTGGCGGAAGACGCTCGACCGTCAACAATGCTTCTGTCAAACGTTGCAGACCTACGGTGCCAATTTCAGGGGTCAACATCATTACCAAATAATCCGGATCCGAGAATTCACATACAATGCCTATGCTGTTCAGATACGTTTCCAAGGCATTGCCACGGTATCCGTAGGACTTGCAGTCGATGGTCCATTTTAGAGGCTCATCCCCCAGAAAACGAAACCCAGCGTCTACCAATTTAAGTTTGCAGGCCTGAACCCTTTCTATGAAATCATTTAAAATTTTCGGATAATCCTTTGCAAGATAGAAATTGATAGCGTCCAAAGATTGTAGAATCAGATAAGAAGGACTGGTTGAAGCAAACAAACTCATAGCTTGCTTAGCATGAGTTGTAAAAAAATGAGGGGCATGCTTAGAAATATGAAGATATGCTCCGCCGGTAAGGACAGGCAGCGTTTTATGCGCCGAATCGCAGCAAAGATCCGCGCCCAAGTCCATGGGGTGGAGGGGAGGAGACAGGAATTTTAAATAAGCACCATGGGCGTTGTCTACGACCAACAAAACACCGTATCTGTGGCAGATATCCGCAATTCCTCGAATGTCCACCATAGTCCCCAAATAATCTGGGCTGGTCAAATAGACAGCTGTAGGAAGCAGGGGAGCGGTGGAAAGATAAGCATCCAGTTCTTGGGGGGTAATCTGGCAGGATAAATACGAAGTATGATATTTGGGAGAGATCCACTGAATGTCAAGATCCAGCAATGCGGCACCGCTGAGCAGCACTTTATGCGCATTTCGGCCTGCGGCAATCAAAGGCTTCGTTCCTTGAGAATGTGCATATAGCGCACATAAATACAGCATGGCTCGAACGCATAGAGAGGAACCTTCTGTTGAATAGAAGCTATGACATCCAAAGAGTATTCCGGCGTTTCTTTCACTTTGTCCAATAATGCCGCTCGCCTCAAAAAGGCTGTCCGCCCCAGGAATCTCTGTGATGTCCAGTTGTTCCGGTCCGAGAAATGTCTTTCCCTTATGCCCGGGCATATGAAGCCGCAACGGCGCGTTTTTTTGATAGCCGCTGACAAAATCGCAGATTGGGGTGTTCATTGTCGGCTGCCCTTCACAATTCTGGCTACTGCAACCATAATGGCGCATTCCATGCGCTTCTTGAACAGCTCGCAGCCATTTTTATAAATTCCCTTTACCGAACCGGTAGAATGGTATGCATTTGCTGCACAGCCACCTGAACAGTATAGTTTTGCCCAGCAGTCACGACATTCAGGACGTGCATAAACGTTACAGGAGGCAAATTCCTCTTGAATACTGGTGTTGCAGACACCATCCCAAACATTCCCCAACAGGAATTTCTCATCTCCGACGAACTGGTGGCAGGGATACAGATCACCCCAAGGAGTTACGGCCATGTATTCGGTTCCGGAGCCACAGCCGGAGATACGCTTATAAATACATGGACCGCTGGAAAGGTCGATCATATAGTGGTAGAAAGTAAATGGTCTTCCTTCGTCATCACGCTGCAGCATCAGTTGTGCCAGCTGCTCATACTGATCCTTTACGATTTCCATATCTTCAGGTGTCAGCTCGGAAGGATCTCCCGGGGCACAGACCACAGGCTCCATACTTAACTCGGTAAAACCAAGATCCAGCATCTGCTGAATATCCCTAAGAAAATCAGGATTTAGGTGGGTAAAGGTCCCACGCATATAATAATTCTTTCCCTCACGATCATTCACAAGCTTTTGAAACTTAGGAACAATCCGCTCCCAGCTGCCTTTTCCGGCATAATCCACGCGGTAGCGGTCGTGGATCTCTTTACGACCATCCAGACTCAGAACCACATTACTCATCTCTTTATTAGCGAATTCAATCACATCATCATCAATAAGCATTCCGTTGGTGGTCAGCGTGAAGCGGAAGTTCTTGTTGTGTTCCTTTTCAATGCTTCGTGCATAAGCGACCAGCTGTTTGACTACCTCAAAATTCATCAGAGGTTCTCCACCAAAGAAATCTACCTCTAGGTTGCGGCGTTTGCCGGAATTAGCAATAAGAAAATCCAGTGCCTGCTTACCAACCTCAAAACTCATGACTGCGCGGTCGCCGTTGTACTTTCCTTGGCTGGCAAAGCAGTATGCACAGTTCAGGTTGCAAGTGTGGGCGATATGCAGACAAAGTGCTTTTACAACACCGGCAGTCTTTTGCTTCAGCTGACCGGCAACCGGCTCAAAGGTATCGGGAACAAAAAGCTTCTTGCTATCTTTCAGTTTGGTGACCTGAGAATAACACTGAAGCAAATCGTCCTCGCGTGCATGGGGATAGCGATCGGTCATGTGCTGAATAACATCACTTTGACTACTGCTTTCGTAAAGAGAAATCATATCGTAAGCAATATCATCCACGACATGGACAGAGCCGGAACAGATATCCAGAACGATATTATAGCCGCCTAATTTGTATTGATGAATCATATTGAGTTTCCTCTCTTTATGTTATTGGTGGAGCACAATGGAGTCATAAAAAATGCCGCCGAAACGGCGGCATTCTTTAGCTGCAATTACTTGCTGTTCTCGCAGGCCTGATTGGCAATGCCGCAGCTGGTCTTGCAGGCAGACTGACAGGAAGTCTGGCACTCGCCGCAGCCGCCGTTCTTAGCACTGTCGCACAGATTGCGGGTCTCGATGGTAACGATATGTTCCATGGTATGTACCTCCCCAAAATTTAATCAAGCTAATTTTATCATAGAATGACCAATTAGTCAATTATTATGATGAAAGGATCATCACAAAAGTGCTTCAAAGCTATAGCGAATCAAATCAAATCTGCGATATCCATTATCAACCGTTCCGTATCCGCCCAACCGATACATGGATCAGTGATGGATTTTCCGTAGATATGTTCGCCAATTTTCTGACTGCCGCCTTCCAGATAGGACTCGATCATAAAGCCCTTGACCATGGAATGGATGTGTTGAGAATGACGACAGGAATGGAGGACCTCCTTGCAGATTCGGGGCTGCTCCATATACTTCTTTGCGGAGTTAGAGTGGTTGGCATCAACAATCAAGGAAAGGTTTTGCAATCCCCGTGCTTCATATGCGAGGTACAGGTGTTCAAGCTCCTCAAAATGATAATTAGGGATGGCCTCACCATGCCGGTTTACATAGCCTCTCAGAATGGCGTGTGCAAGGGGATTGCCTGTTGTTTCAACTTCCCAGCCACGGTAGATAAAGGTGTGGCTGTTCTGGGCAGCCAGAATGGAATTGAGCATTACGGAAATATCTCCGCTGGTGGGATTTTTCATACCAACAGGGACTGCAATACCACTGGCAGTCAATCGATGCTCTTGATTTTCAACGCTACGGGCACCGATTGCAACATAAGATAAAAGGTCTGATAAATAGCGGTAATTATCGGGATACAGCATTTCATCCGCGGTCGAAAGTCCTGTATTGGACAGTACATTGGTATGAAGCCGACGAATTGCGATTACGCCCTCCAGCATATCAGAATGCTTTTCGGGATTGGGTTGGTGGAGAAGCCCCTTATAACCTTCACCCGTGGTTCTGGGTTTATTAGTATACACTCTGGGAATCAACAGCAGCTTGTCCTTGGTTTTTTCCTGGAGAACTGCCAGACGCTCGCAATAATCAAGGACTGCATCTTCGCGGTCAGCAGAACAGGGTCCGATGATCAAGATCATTTTATCACTTTTGCCTGTGAATACATCCGAGATCATGGCATCTCGTTTTTCCTTGATGCTAACCAGCTCTGCATTCAAGGGATAAAGGGCCTTGATTTCCTGAGGGACGGGTAACTTTCTTTTGAATTCCATGTTTTTCATTAAATTGCCTCACTATTCATTAAGGATACCGTTATACTTTAACGCTTTCTGACGTTAATTGCAATAGGAATTTTCAATTTTACCAATACTTTTTATCAAAAGGAGGCGACTTCTTGGTATGATAACACTTTCTGCGGCATAGTGATATGAGCATACTATGTAAAAATACGCTATTTGTTTTGTTACAATCTGCTAATTGCGTATTTCGTTATTATTTATTATAATAAGGGTGTATAAATTCCCTTCAGATTATTTATCAATATATCACAGAGGATGGTACAAAACGATGCAGAAAAAGAGCATTACAATTAAACTTCATTTCAGCCGCACAGATGATCAATACGTTGGCTGGAATGCCTGGATGTGGACCATGAAAAACGGTGGCGCCAGCTATCAATTTACAAGGGAAGGTACGGATATGGTAGCAACCATGCAGGTGGATGGCTATACAACCACGTCCGTTAGCTTTATTATCCGGAAAGGACAATGGGAGACACAGGAATTCGGTGAACGCAGAATTGATGTATCTACTGTTTTGAGTGGTACAGTTCATTGCCATGTTAAATCCGGTATTGAGGAATGTGAGCTTCTTTTAGGCGAGGATGCTATAGAGGGAAGTAAATTGTTATCGGCAGAATTGGACTACGATACCGGTTCCATCCTGGTACAGACATCCATGCCGGTTGACGATATGTCTTCATTCAAATTGCGCACTCCGCATGGTTCGGCTGTTAGTACTGAAATCACAGAGATGACAGGGGAGAAGGGCAGTTATGCGCTTAGATTGAACAAAGAGCTTGATTTGGTGACGCTGTATCGTTACATGCTGTGCTTTGAAGGCTTTGACTATCCTATTCAAGCCACAACAGTCTATGCATCCAACCGCTTCGTTCAGGAGTATGGTTACGATGGGGATGATTTAGGGGCGAACTGGAGTCCAAAAGCGACCACGTTTAAGCTGTGGGCCCCCACTGCGGAACAGGTTCAGCTGAAGCTTTACCGCTCCGGAACTGTGGGAACCGATGATTTGATCGAGACTGTAACCATGAAGCCCGGTAAGCAGGGGATTTGGACGGCTGTTGTTAAAGGGAATCGTCACGGTCAGTACTATACTTATCTTGTGAAGGTCAACGGAAACACCGTTGAGGCCGTGGACCCCTATGCAAGAACCACCGGTGTCAATGGCGGACGGGGTATGGTGATCGATCTTTCCTCCACAGATCCAGCTGGCTGGAAAAAAGATGAGAATCCCAACAAGCTGAAGTCCTATACTGATGCAGTGCTTTATGAGCTTCATGTCCGGGATTTCTCCATTGATGCCAGTTCCGGTATTTCTGAGGTCAATCGCGGCAAATTTCTCGGTTTGACAGAGAGGGGTACCCAGACTCCCAACGGAGCAGTAACAGGCTTGGATTACCTGAAATCTCTGGGCATCACCCACCTGCACTTACTGCCCGTATATGACTATGGTTCAGTTGACGAAACACGATTGAATGAACCCCAATTCAATTGGGGGTACGATCCTGTAAACTATAACACCCCGGAAGGTTCCTATTCCACAGATCCCTATAACGGCAGTGTCCGTGTTTCTGAAATGAAGCAGATGGTGAAGACTTTGCATGATAATGGAATCAGCGTTGTGATGGATGTAGTATATAATCATGTATTCAATGCAGGTGACTTCTGCTTTAATAAGATCGTACCCGGCTACTTCTCTCGCTTCAATCCGGATGGAAGCTATTCTAATGGTTCCGGCTGTGGCAACGATACTGCCTCTGAACGGGCAATGGTTCGCAAATACATTGTTGATTCAATTGTATATTGGAAAGAACAGTACCATATTGATGGCTTCCGTTTTGACTTGGTAGGGCTTTTGGATACAACCACCATTAACGCTTTGGTGGATGCAGTTCACGAAAAGCATCCTGATGTGATTTTCTACGGTGAGGGCTGGACAATGAATACTGCTGTTGAGCCGGGAAACATGATGGCGACCCAGCTCAATGCCAAGCTAACGCCTGAATTTGCTTATTTCAGTGATTCTATCCGTGATTTGTTGGCAGGCAGGAATGGTGAGACATTAGGCTTTGTCTCCGGTGATCGTGGCAAAGAAGAGCCGATTGCATACTGCTTTACTGCAAACACTTCTTGGTGTCCGAAGCCTACGCAGACAGTCAATTACGCATCCTGCCATGATAACTATACTTTGATGGACAAGCTGTCTATCACAAGGAAAGATGCTTCCCGTTCTGACTTGATTAGAATGAATAATTTGGCAGCTGCCATTTATATGACAGCACAGGGAATTCCTTTTATTCATGCCGGCGAGGAATTTCTGAGAGAGAAGCTGGATCAGAATGGAAATCGGATAGAAAATAGCTATAATGCTTCCGATTATGTAAATGAGATCCGGTGGAATATTCTTGAGGATGAAGAAAATGCGGCAGTATCCCAGTACTACCGTGGTCTCATCGCATTCAGGAAAGCACATCCTGCACTGCGGCTGACAACAGCGGAAGATGTTGCCGCCAATGTGACATATAAGTGGATCACCAATGAAGTTGTACTGTTTGATATAAAAGGGAAAGGTAGCGTCATCGACGAAACCTGCAATGGAATCGTTGTGATTTTCAACGCCACGACCGAACCCTATACGATTGATCTTGCAGAGGCTGAAATCCAGTCCGGTCCATGGAATGTGTGTATTGATGATCAGACTGCCGGAACAGATACACTGCGTATTGTGACTGAGGATAGAGTTGAAATTGCTCCAATTTCCGCGCTGGTGCTTGTAAAGAAATAAAAATATGGAAGAGGGTTTGACTTTATCGAAGTCAGACCCTCTTATTTTGAGTGGCATCAATCATGGGTTATTCCCAAGGTATGTGCTGATGACACACGCAATGACCGAACAGATTTTCATTTGATACTCAGGGTCACGGAGCTTGGCCTCTTCCTCCGGATTGGTCAAAAAGCCGCATTCGATCAGTACACCGCTGCATTCGATGTGTTCCATCAAATAGATACCATTGGCCGCTTTGGATTTTCTCTTACTGTATGGGTTCAGCACTTTAATGATCGAGGACTGTAACTGCTCAGCCAGCATCTTACTGCCCTCGGTAGAGGAATAAAATACTTGTGCTCCGCTATATTGCTTATCCGAAAAGGTGTTTTGGTGTATGCTGACCAGTAGGGCTTTTTCCGTTTCATTGACCATATTTACCCGGTATTTCAAATCAGATATCTTCTGCTGCGCAATAGTATTTCCTTCCGTGTGTAAGGATGTGTCTGTTGTTCGAATCATTTTGGTTTCAAATCCAAGAAAGTGCAATAAATCATTTAGACGCTCGGCGATTTCCAGATTGATTTGACTTTCTAGGACGCCGCTGCAGGAAACTGCACCGCCATCGATTCCACCGTGACCTGCGTCAATTAGAATACAGGTTCGATTGGGGACAGGGGAGCTTTCTACCATGACTGTGACGGCATTGCTTCCAATTTGAGCAATTACCAAACAAAATAATAAAACCAGTAGATATAACGGGATCATTCGCCGCAGGAGAACTTTGATATTCATGGACAACACCTCTGTTATAAAATATGCGGCAGGCACTTTATAATGAACATCAACGCTGACCGCGGCATAGTATGACCTGAAGCGACAGCTTCAGATTAATTATGATTG
This sequence comes from uncultured Oscillospiraceae bacterium, assembly GCA_964513605.1. Taxonomy (GTDB): domain Bacteria; phylum Bacillota; class Clostridia; order Oscillospirales; family Oscillospiraceae; genus Faecousia. Next base: position 14,958 of record CAZENN010000003.1, on the reverse strand, counting down.
GAGGAATGCGGTTTGAGTATGAGACAAGACGATAAAAGCGGCACAGAAGGACGCTTGCCTGCTGTTGCCCCCCTTGCCAATGCATTTGTACCCTTCCAAAATGAAAATCCGCCTATGTATGAGGCGAGAAAGGGATGGATCAGAGGCACCATTTTCCCGGGACTGGATCTTCCGTTTATGGGGATGGTGAATAAGAAAGAGAAAAAAATAACCCCATTAACAGAAATTCAGACCATGGCTTTTGTTATCCAGGAGCTGGCCCTTTATCTGGACACACATAGAGAAGATCTGGAGGCTTTGCAGCTTTATCAGGCTTATCAGAAGATGTATCATCAAGCGATAGGGGAGTATACCGATCAATACGGACCACTGAACCATCACGAACCAACCAACGGGCAATACCGGTGGCTGGACGATCCGTGGCCCTGGGAATTCAGTGCGAACAAGGAGGGGTGATATATGTTTATTTATAATAAGAAACTGCAATATCCAGTAAAGATTGCACATCCAAACCCCAGGCTTGCGGCAATCATCATCTCCCAGTATGGTGGTCCGGATGGTGAACTTGGAGCCTCGCTGCGCTATTTATCCCAGCGATACTCCATGCCATTTGACGAACTGAAGGGACTGTTGACGGATATCGGTACTGAAGAACTCGGGCATCTGGAGATGGTAGGGGCAATTGTTCACCAGCTGACTAGGAATATGAAGGAAGAACAGTACCGTGATCCTGCATTTGCACCGTATTTTGTCGATCATACAGCCGGGGTGTATCCAAATGCGGCCTCGGGTGCTGTTTACAATAGTGGTATGATGCAGGTAAAAGGAGACCCTATTGCAGATTTGGCAGAAGATCTAGGAGCAGATGCCACGACCACCAAAGAACAACCCGCATTTCCGAGGGGCTGAAAACCCTTGATATGACTGGGTTTTCGGCACTTTGAAGGTTTTCGCAAAAATGGCATACCTGCAACCACATAAGAACAACTTGACCCCAATTTACACTAATTTTTACAAAATTCACGATAGGACAAGCTGTTTCCGAGACGATCAAATCATCAAAATTAAGAAGCTCCTAACTGCCGAAATTGACAGTTAGGAGCTTCTTTAATCAAATGATTCTACTCTTCTTATATAAATAATTCAGGAATATTATATTTGATTTCGCGAGCCTCTTTACAAACAGATTTACTCGGACACTCTAAAAGTGATGATTTAACCTTGTACTCACCATTGACGTATGTAATATACTCAATGTGATGTTTAATGTATGTGGATGCCTCTCTTGAAAATCCGTTACGCTGTAGGAATATCGTTAATGGATTCATTGTTCCATATTCGACATATTCATACCAATCATTTTCGATTACATCAACATTATGAAATCTCTTGTATTCAGCGGAGAATCTCAAGAAGTAATTAGAGATTCTGAACAGAATTACATCTTCGATGGCATTGAGAGTATCTGATATGACAATATTTCGATGTTTAATAGAATCATCATAATCCACTATAATGCCATCTATTTCAACACCAGACTGAGGATTGTCTATCTTGTGCTGAATTGCATCTTTCATTATTAGATTCAATCCATTTCCTCGAATCCATTGAGCCAAGATAACAGCATACCACTTTAACTTCCCGTGCTTACCTGTCTTTTTGCTAGTGTGGCCGAGTGTCGAAGTCTCATATTTGTCCCATTTAAAAATCACGCACAGCCTTTCTAAAAAGGCAACTAATCCTTTATAGTCAATGTGACCTAATGCGTTCAATTGAGGGTATGCCAATCCTTTGGCAATTGCTGCAGTTAAATTCTCAACCTGATCCGAAGAAATATTTATGTCCTCGTCTGTAGATTTATTTGAAAATGCGGCACGAATAGCGTTTTCAATTTCTGGCGTCAAACTTGTAGAAAATTCCTGACGGACAAAACTGTTTCTGTTCGCTATAACGTCTCTTAAAAGGATCAGCGCAAACTTCCGCATTAACGCATAATTATCGTTTGTTTGACTTTTGGGGTACTTTAGCAATTCGATATTCCCCTGAGCTAAGGAATCTACTATTTTTTGTTTTTGGGGCTTTGTCAATTCAGTTACCAATGACAGCTTTTGAGTTGGAACGTCCTGTTCAATTAAGTCAATATACTTTTGTTGTTCTATTGTGTTTTCCACTCTGACAAGAAATACATTACCATACAAATTGAACTCAATGCGTCCAACCCGTCCGACAAGATTCCGAAAATCAACAAGGGTCATGTGCGATAATCCGTTTTTATAGCTAGTTATGAACAGATTGTCTGCGGGAAGATTCACACCTTCAACCAAAGTACTAGTGCAAAACACAGTTTTAATTGCTCCACTTCGGAATAAATCTTCGATTCGCATACGAATATCTGCCGGTAAGTATCCTATGTGATAAGCAACGCCTTTGGTTAGCAAATCCGCTAAATAATAGTCGTTGTGTATTTGGTTCTTGATTTCTCTTGATAGAACTTGCAACTCATTATTGTCGGTTTGCGGAGGCAAAGTTTTTGCGTACTCTCGAGCATATTCGATTGCTTTGGCAGTAGAACTGCAATATATGATGTTTTTGCTATCTTTTCCAACTCTCTTGATAAGTGTAGTTAGTGTTATTGGATTGACCAGCTTACCAATATCGATAAAGTTGCGGCTATAATCATTGTGTAACTTTATTACACCGTCAACCAAATCAACAATATACTTTATTTGGCTAACCGGCGAATAGGATGTCGTCATTCTTTCAGCATCAAGACTATTGCTGCCCTTACCAATTAGCTTTAAATATACCTCGGGATTTGGGATGTTTGGTGACGAGAATATGAAGTGGGGTCTATCTTCTCGCTTGGACAGCAAATCAACAATCTTATAATAAAACGGACTCCTACTGTCCTTGCTGGAAATCTTATGTGCTTCATCAATAAACAAATAATCAAGTTTAAAATTTGACTTATCCAAGAGCAAGTATAACAAACGTTCTGGAGTAAGCACAAGAATGAAATTATGTTCTTGCTGTAAAGATAATGCTCCCCCCGCTGTTATTACTCGATAATTCTTTTCAGATAAGAGTTCTTTCAAATCGCTTATAACTCGGCTGGACACTTCATTAATCAGTGCTTTAGTGGGAACTACAATTGCATAATTTTCTTGATTTCCGGATGCAATTTGATTTTTAATAAACATTCGCATCACAAAAGATTTTCCCATAGAAGTTGGGCCAGAATAGCTAAATCGATCTTGCTCAAAGGAATCAAACACAGCCTTTTGAGATTTGAAGAAATAACCGTCGGACTGGTGTGGGATTTTCAAAAGAGACTTCTTATATTCTTCATAAAGCGATTCAAATGCATTAACTGGCTTATAGTTGTTGGGATGCAAAGAAAGGCCACGATAGTTGCATGCATTAGTGAGAACGGAACCCAAATAAAACTTAATATTTTCATTATCGGGGTACAAATCACAAAGAAGTGCAACAATTTCCTGTGCCCATACTTTGTGTATTTCCGACCTTGTCTTGTCTGTTGATTTTGATAATAGGTCGGCAAATCGAAGAGCATCATTAATATCTAAAGCTCTTCTTTCTGTGTTCTGAATACAGAAAAGATTTAATGAATAATTATACAGTATTGCATTAAAAATCTCTTGCAGATATTCATTTTTCTCTATATCCTTGAAAATACTATCTCCGAGTATAGTGTTCATTCAGTTCTCACCTTTCAGCTTTTGTATGATCGCGGCACGATCTTGGGATGCGTTGTTGAATGGTAGAATATAAAAATAGAATGAGTAGCCAGTAAGTCCTGACTCGTTAACTTTTTTCTCGATATATGTAGCTATGCTATTAATATCGTTTTTAAGTTTGTCATTTATAGCAGCACGATATTCAGCGTTTGAATACTGGAAAGCATCAATTCCAATAGAATATCCCAAGAAAATACCAAACGCATTATCAATTGCAATGCTGCGATCTCTTTTCGTAGGCACAATGATTGATTTGATTAACGCTGTCGTTTCATCGTCAAAAGACTCCGATAAGATATTCTTTTCAATTAATCTTATTTCATTACTTGCATCATTTGATACCTTTTGGATAGATGTAAAAGCAGCATCAACAGCCCTTTCAAGCTTACCAACAATTTTGGACTCACCTAAAACCAATTGAAAGGCTTTTTCGCCTAAAGTAAGCAAGTGAACACCATCGCTACCAAAAACATATTGATTTTTTGTAGTTTTGAGTTCAACTTTACTTAAAAGTTTTGGTGCGTTTAATTTTTGTTCCAAGAACAAATATAGTAGAATTTCTCCCAACTCGCCACCAGCACCTGTATCTTTAGAATTATTTGCCTGCCTGAGCAACTCGATGGCTTTCAATCCGATGGCATCTGAATCACCATCAGCAATAAACTGTTCAATAGATGCCCGTGAGAATACATAACGACCAATGTTTCTTTGCAAAAACTGATGAAGTGCTGAATAGGAAAATTCATTATTTAAGATGTCTAAACAGAACATACGAAGACAATTATTATTTTTAAGGTTCAGACTTTGACCACTATTAACTTCGGTGAAAACAGAATCGAAGCCATTAAGTATACTAGTACTTGTTAATACATCCATTTTATCATCTCCGTATGTTGTGTTTTTAAATTCTTCTTTTTATCGAACTAATTATGTTTTTTAATCGCGTTGCTAAATCATCGTAAGTCATTATATCCGCAACATGTTTATATTGACGTTTTATCAATTCAAAATCTTGTTGTTGCTGTTTGTTAAACTCATTACTTCTGCCGAGTATTAAAACACCTTGCGGATTCACAACCTGAACCTCAACCCCTGGAGGAAGAATGTGTGTAAGTTTAGATGATACATCATACTTGGCTTTATCAGAAGAGTTTAAGCAGTATATATACTTTTCGATTTGCTGAATAGCTCCGGACACTTCTCTCGAGGCAACGTAGTTGTTCCTGTATTTGGTTAAAACAATAATATCAGCTTTCTTAATTTCCAAAACGTCGACAAATCCATTAGCATCAACTAACAGAAAGTCCGGCTGCTTATCGTGATTTCCGATTCCGTGGAACTTAATTTCACGAGCACAGCAAATATACTTCGGATACAAGAGTTGTAGAATGTTATGAATTTTGGCTTGCCATTGCTTTTCGTCAATCGCTTCGTACTCTCCTAACATCCTTTGTAAATCCCGATATGCAACTGTAAACTGCTCTAACTCAATTTTCAAGTTATAGTCTGAAATAGAATTACTATCCTTTTTTGAATACGAGCTTTTAGTGTCGGCTATGTATTTGTTATATATATCCTCATATTTATCAGATTCGGGAAAGTAATCTTTTAATATGTTTGCAATTCTGTGGTGAGCATATTTGTCCAATTCTACGGTTTTGGGAAAATTTCTTATAAGCTCCATAAACGTTTCTTTGGATATGCCATTATGAATATCCCAATCTCCACCAATGTAGAAATCGCGCTCAATCAATTTATCAATTTTCCTAAGAATGGATATATTGCGGTATGCCACGAACATTTCAGGCTTTAACTTGATTTCATTTCCAAAATAGAATGAATGATCTGTTCCAATTACATCTGAATCAAGTTGAGTATAAGTATCGCCAACTTTACCGATACAAAAGCGCAGGGTTTCCTCAAAATCGAATTCTTCTTCGTCAGAATTCCGTAAAAGCTTTTGGGTGACAAGAAAAGTGTGTTTAATTGACAACTCTTTGCCAGATGATAACCGTTCTAACAAACCATCTATTCCCATTGCAGGAGCATAGCAAAGAATCAGCTTGTCTCCAATTATTTCAAATGATATTGCTGCCATTGCAAGCTCCTTTCTCGTAATATGTTTGAATCAATACAGGCTAAATATATTTTGCGGTTATTAAAATTTCTTTGTTTGCAGATGTCTTCCGATATATCCTATATAACATTTTTTGTTTGGTGCGTCGGGTAAAAAATGAATTCTACCAGCACTATATTTACCTGAAAATCCTATATGATCGAAGAAATACTCTTCAATACCATTAGGTAATTTAAATCGTCTAAGGTCTCTCAAGTCAGCATCGGATTTTACTGTTTCTGACTCTGTTCGTGCCCCCATCCCCAGTTCTTTGGGATCATATGAACTACTGCAATTTGAAAAATACTCTTGAAATCGTTCCAGTTTCTTCATGACGGCAATAATATGATATTTTTCGGAATCATCAAACAACTGATCTTTAACATTTTCGCAAAATACAAGGTTTGGATATAATTGTTCTCGGTTGTCCCATAAATCTTGTCCAGAGGTGATGTCGGCAGACAATTCCTTTCTGTAAGTTGAAACTATTTCGTCCTGTGACATACTTGTCCAAATATTGTCTATACATTGCGTGGATATTTGCACTTCACCAAACTCATCTAAAGAAGAATACTCTCCAGAGATAGATTTATTTTTCCAAAACGGATTTGTAGCCAAACTCAACAACACATGGTCATGTTCCAAAGCAAAAGCACATCCAACGGCAGTAAGTTCTTGTTCATCAATCAACACACTAAATTCTCCATCAACGCTTTGAGTATTATAGTACCGGCGGTACTTATCTAAGAAACGCCTAAAGAACTGTCTGTAGATTTTTGAAACATTTGCATCGTTCATCCACTGAGTTAGTCCGTAACCATTACAAAGTGACATTGAGAACAATGACTCAGGGAATATAATTTCATCAATAATGGAGCTAGCCTGTAAACTCTTACAAAATAACACAAACTCGTCTATCTGTGTTTTCGCATTATATTCTGTATCAACAGTATTATGGATGGACAAATCATTTAATGTTAAAAACATATGTCCTCCTTAAAACAACTCGTCTAATGCTTTATCCCATTCATCGAAGAATCCATCAGGCCAATCTGATAGACTTCCATCATCAAGAATTACCGGAGAACATTTTTGATGAGTCACTCTTTCGCCTAATGCCAAATCAGATTCAACTTTTTGATAGAAATAATTTAATCTTATAATGCTACGAGAAATCGCTCCATTTTTCACACTCAATCTTATACCATTAAGTATGTGATCGCTGTGGGTTTCTAAAATTACTTGTACTCCTCCCGCTGAAGCTCTCGCAATCAATTCTCCCATTTTTCGTTGTCCTTTAGGATGAAGATGGGCTTCTGGATTTTCAATGATTACAAGATCTCCTCGCTTTGCTTTTAACAAACTGACAATAATAGGAACAACATAACTAAGGCCAAAGCCTACATTTACAGGAGTGTAATCAGAACCGTATACTTTGTATTCAATTCCAACTAAGCCTGCCTCTTGATATTGCTTTGGATTAATATGGATTCCTGGACTAATAACTGAAAGCCATTTTTCAGTTTGATAAAGCAAATGCTCACTGGTATCTCCATCGAAAAGTACACACTTATTTTCTACCTTATCTTCTAAACCTCGTTTTGCTAAATAGTCCGCGAATAATTCGCCCCTAAATCCTACCTGATTTCTTTCATATATCTCATGATACGATTGTTTATAGTATCGCTGTGGGCCGATTCTTTCTGCCGATATGTAAGAAAATGTAGGGCTGAAAATATTGATTTTATCAATCTTTTCTTGATTGATGTTAGTGTATTCTATTTCTTGATAATCTGAGTCTTTATTATATTTATATTGCCATGATGTTGTGTCATCGCCTACAGCTAATTCTATCGAGACTTCATCTTTGTCACTATTTCTGTACATTAAATCGAAGCCTGTTCCGATTTGTGTTAATTCGCCATTTAGATGTAATCCCTTGGTCAATGTTCCCATCTCATACGATTGTCTGAGCAAGAGAATCGCCTGAATTACGCTAGACTTACCCATGCTGTTTATCCCGGCAAAAACATTAAGATTAGATAATTCAACATTTAGATTTTCAAAGCATTTAAAATTTTTTATTCTAAGATGATTAATCATTTATCGTTTTCCTCCCAATTAGTCCAAAAACCATATTTTGGATTGCGTTAATTCTTGATTTAACGGAAGTTTTATCAGAAGCACGCATTGTGTTTTGGAAATCGTAATCATCGCAAAGTTTAGTAAAATTTTTTCTTAACAAATCTTTTTGTTTCATCAAGTTGGCAACTTCTTGGTCACTGAGTCCAAGCAGAATTGCGGACCATGCCTCAAACAAAGATTTATTTACAGGACCTCTGCGTTCCTCTGTATTTAATCGTCTGAATGCAAACTTACCAAACAGTTGATAACATGTGCTCATGATATATTCAAACAGAAAATAAATTTCATTTAGAGTATCTTCTGTGGCAGTGGAGAGATACTCCATTCCTTTATTAAGGAACTCATCCAGTACAGTGTACTCTTTTTCAATATCAATCTGGGTGAAGCAAACAAACCTTAAGCAAAATTCTCTGTCAAGCATTCGATCAGGTTTTACACTATAATCTGTTGCTTTTCTAAACTCTGCACTTTGCGACATTTTAAGCAAAAATTTGGATGCCTGTCCTTGATACAAAGCGTTTCGGATTTCTTGTGGTTCCAAAATCAAGCCGCCAGTATTAATGCGTTTAAAAATATTGAATTTAACATTCTTAGGAGTTGACGGATTCACTAAGTAAGCATTGAGATTTGTTTCTTCGATTCTTCTCTGCAGTGCGCGAGGTAGTTGATCAAATTTACACCCATTTAAGTCTTTCAAAAACTCCATTCCAGACAGAGCGAAACTTTTATCTACGACATATTCCTTTATGGTGCCAATTCTTTGCAAGCCATCGATTATTTGCCACTTATCATCATCCGACGCATCGAAATAAAAAGCAGGCAGTGGGATTTTTAAAAATATTGACTCGATGAGCTGGCTTTTTTGTTTCTTGTTCCACAAGCCTGCCTTCCGTTGGAATGATGAATCAAACTCTAGTTCGTCATTTTTAATTCGACTTATTATCGATGAAATAGTAATCTTATCCATCTTAATATCGATCTTTGATGGATCAAAAGGAATTACTTTCGAGCTATCATCTGATGTATCACTATCCGGCTCAACGTCCTCGTTAATTATTTCGATACCATTTTGGTCAAAATAATCCAACACTTCGGATAACTCTTCCTTGAAGTTATCGAGAGTGATTAAAATCATAGATAAATTTATTTTATTATCTTGCTTTTCAGCAAGTTCTCTTAATGCATCTAATTCTCTTATTGTTTTTTCCTTGAGCATTTATATATCCTCCTTAAAAAGATTATACTATAGGAAAGGGCGGTGTTATCAATTGAACACGATTTATAAAATAGAGATTCACCTATACTCCAACAACAATATAGATACTTCCAGACCTTACTTTTGGTGCCTGAGATCAAATTCAGGAAAAGAATGGTGTACCGAAACTGCAGGTTGGGAGGATTCTCATGAGAAAGCGTGGAAAGCAGCATATCATTTTTATAAAAAATATAAATATGATGATACTGAAAAATGACAAAGTCTGTTAGCCAGAATAAATGTTAATAGTACGAAAAACTCCTCACACTTGCAGTCTTACAGATCTTTCATAATGTCCACGAAATCATCCACGGTATAAGCACCGTCAAGATTTACATGGTCAAATACCATAAAATATCTGTAGTTACCACCGCTTTGTGCTGCCCAATGACGACCAAGTTTCAACTTTGTTTTACTGTCGCTGTTATCACGATCGTCGCCCTTAGTCTCAACCATAACAATTTTACCGGACTTGGTTTTCACAACAAAATCAGGATAATGATTGATAAAACCGTTGATTCTAAAACCCTTGCGGTCAATGATACGATGCCACCATTGAATGTTCTTAAGTCCAACTACATAGTCAAGAACTCTTGATTCAAAGTTGTTCATATCGTTCTTTTCGGCCTCATAGAGCGAATAAGGAATGGAATCTGTGGTATCCGCAGGGGTAATTACCGGCGGGAACTCATAATACTCTCTACACACCACCTTGCCGCTATCAAGCCATCTGTAAAATTGTTGCTCCCTATATGCATCTTCCAAGGCTTCAATTTTCTGCTGAATCTTTTTGGCATATACGGGAATAGCCGTCTCCATTGCGGCAATCTCATCTTCCGTCATATTCTCAACAATTCTGTGAACATACGCATTGATATCGCTTGTTGCATAACGGTTATTCTTATTGAGCTGACCGCAGATCAAAGCTGTGCAACTTTTGATTTTTGCTTCAGGAGGCAGTTGCGCCAAGTAATCGCGCAGGTATTCGCTTTCCTCTTTGGACGCTCTCTTATACTTAGGAACGGCATCTCCTTGCTCCTGTAGATCAACACGATACATCTCTCCGGTTGCCAGTTCAAAGCTAATCTGTGCATCTTGACCGCTTAGTGTGAAGCCTTCGGAAAGGTTTTCGGGCTCAAGCAACTCGTACTCGTCCCCAAATAAATCGGGAGTTGTTTGAATAAAGAACTGAGGAATGCGCAAACATGTTACCGACTCTTTGTAGCAAGCTTGTACGGCATTTTGTTTCAACATATCGCCCAGTTCACCTCCCGTAAATCCAAAATCATCGTTACTTTCTACTTCTGTGTTATATTGCTGTGTTTGTGCTGTAGCTTGCTGAATCATATCTGCAACTTGCGCACTCGGATTTTCAGCCGTTGTTTCAATGTGTGTTCTAACCTCTTCAACGGAAATATCGGTAAAATCATCTTCCTGCTGATTTGTCATAGGCATCTCAAGCTGTTCTCCAGTGGTCTGCGGAACATCTGGAGTGGCGGGCTGAACTTCACTGGTAAACTCGCCGACTCTGTAATCCTTGCGACTGAATCCTGCCTTATTAAGACCGGAAACAATATTCTCCAAAGTGTTTCTAAAATCATTAGAGCAAGTCAACACGTAAGAGGTATTGAGCAGGGATGCGGAATGTATCTTCGCATAAGGTTGGCGCAAAATACGACCAACGATCTGCTCAACATCGACGGTAGAGGTTTTATTAGCAAGAGACGCAAGAATATACGCAAAGGGGCAGTCCCAACCTTCTTTAAGCGCATTGACCGTAATGATGTAACGGATTTTGCAGTCCTTGCTCATCAAGTCAACATTACTGATATCGTCCACTTCAGATGTTTTAATAGCTATTTCTTCTTCAGGAATTCCAATATCAATCAAAGTCTGCTTGATCTTCTGATAGGTATCGGTCTCTTTGCCTTTTAGATTAGGCTGAGCTTGGAACAGGACGATAGGACGGATATATTCACCACCTGCAGCCTCTTGTGCGTTGGCTTGCAATTCAATACTGCCGCGCAACTGAATTGCATCCTGTATCACGCTCTGACGTGAGGCACGGTTATACACAACCACAGGAAGCTTAACCATATGTTCTTTTTTGAGTTCGCGTGCATCCACGTAGCAAAGAATATTACTATTCTTTCGTGGTGTAGCAGTCAGATCCAGAACGAAGGACGGATTTAGCCTGTTCAGCATTTCAACACTCAAATCAGAACCGGCATTATGACTTTCGTCTACGATCGTAACCGGAGATAACTGGCGTAATACTTGGATGAGCGCGGTGTCAGGTGTATCAGCCAACAAAGTTTCTTTGTCTTTGAAAAATTCGGCAAAACGCAACAGATTTCCGTTTTCTTGATATACCTTACGAACATCCTTCTTTTTGCTGTCTATACGCAGAGAACCGTAACTTAAAATGCAGACAGTAAGCATTTCTCTAACAGTATCAGGGGAGAAATTTTGTCCATTTAACAATTGTTCTTTCGTATATACACCTACTCGGCCCGCAAAATCCGCTTCTAATTTCTGGCGGTACGGATGATTGATATCCGAAAGAGTCTTGATTGTCTGGTTAAGAATAGGGTCAGACGGAACAAGCCAAACGACCACCTTGGGCTTGTCCTTCGGCATTTCATCAAAGATACGTTTAACCGAAGAACACGCCATAAATGTTTTTCCGCCGCCGGTAGGAACCTTCATACACACGTGCGGTACGCCCTTGATAGCATTGTTATACGCAGGTACACCGCCAAATCCAACACCGATATCCTGGCGGCGCCAATATTCTTCCCACGCAGCAAAGAGGTTTGCCGTATTATTTACGCAATCCATATAAGAAGATAGATTGCGCATAACGCTTTTTTGATAATTCTTTAATTCCATAGTTCCGCCTCCTTACAACTTTGTTATATCACGCGGAATTTTCTTAAATGTGATATGGTACTTTTCAAGTTCTGCATCAGACAAAGTACACAGATCTGCATAAATCACATAGCTGTCTGCCTTTGTCTTAATTGTATGCAAAAATGCTCTGCTCAAAGTGGTTACATTTTCTCTGTCGTAGTAGAAATAATACGCAGTTGTGATGTGAGTACCAAGATAATAAGGTTCATCGTCTTTAGACGGTGCAAGTCTGGATTTCGTCTCAGTGAAATAAACATACTCACGGATTTTATCGAGACAAACGGCTTCATTCAGCTCATCGCCATTCATGAGGGTGTCGCCCAATTCGTAATAACTGAAGTTGCCACCGGTGCCCTCTGTTTTGCTTTTTCCTTCTCCATATCCCAACATTACCCGCTTTACACGCTCTGCAGTAATGCTATCGGCATAGTCCATCATTTCAATCAGAATGAATTTGCGATTACCTCCGTCTGCTTTGTTCATTTTAAGCACAGCGTGTGCCGTCGTACCGGAACCCGCAAAAGAATCCAAAATAATTGAATCTGACCCCATTGCCTGTTCCATGCAGTATTCAATAATCCCAGTAGGTTTTGGAGTATCAAAAATTCCTTTGCCAAGAATAGCCTTTGTCTCTAATGTTCCACTTTCAGCAGAAAACTCCGTACCCGTCCAAAACGATTTAGGTTTGATTCGCTTGCTGCCATCGTCGGGCAAGTAGTCTTTCTGAAAAATGTCATATTCGTCTCGACCTTTTACTTTTTGAGCTATAAGTTCGTTGATACGTTCTTTTGCAGTATCCTTTCCCCAGCGCCACCGTCCATCACTTCCGTCAGACAAATGCGGTAATATTTCAACACAATTTTCGCCAATAGGTTCAAGTGATAACAGACTACCTTCTTCGCTATAGTAGAATGGGTAATACATATTTGGGCGATCTTCTCGTTTTGCGCCTGCACCCCTTTTGCGGAGTCCTTGCAAACGATATTTTCCGTTTGCATCTTTTAATTTGTATTCAGTTTCGTATTCCTCAGGAACAGCTACACCGTTAGTAATGAATTCTCCTTTTTGATATATCAATAGGCTTTCATGTGCTGTTGCAATATATTTATCGTCACTTCTACCCTTAAGATTATTTATTACAGCGATATTTGCAATAAACATATTACTACCAAAAATCTCATCACACATTAATTTGAGATTGAATTTCTCATTGACATCAATGCTTATAAAAATCACACCGTCTTTTGCCAACAGCTTTTGGAGCAATCTCAAGCGAGGATACATCATACAAAGCCACTTGTCATGACGAGAAAGATCTTCGCCTTCTTTGCCAACGACCTCACCAAGCCACTTCTTAATGTGGGGATCGTTGACATTGTCGTTATATACCCAGTTTTCATTACCGGTATTGTACGGAGGATCTATGTAGATACACTTAATTCGGCCTTCGTACTGAGGCAGTAACGATTTGAGGGCAGAAAGATTATCACCGTGAATAATCATGTTTTCACTGCCATTATCCTCGGTATGCTGCCCGTTTTCATCATAACTATATTGACGCTCCAATACACGATATGGAACATCTAAATGATGATTTATTACTTTATCTTTTCCAATCCAATCAAGCGTTGGCATAGTCATTTCCTCCTCAAGCGCAGAATCTCATCTGCTCTTCGCTGAACTTCTGCATTAACTTCTTCAAATGTCGATCCATTAAGCTGTAACAAGCTTCTGAACTTCGTTTCGTAAGTCGCAATAAAATCTCCGTTAAGTTTTGCTATCGTCTTCTCAATTTCAGCGTAATCCATATCTTTTGTTTTTTCAAGTACGTCCTTGCTGAATGCGATTTCCTTGGGAGAAAAAGAACCCGGCATAATCTCTTCATTGTGCAGCATTTTAAGGGCTGTTTCTTTGTGAGCCCAAAGACGAAGGTCAGAATACTGATCAATTTCTCCTTGGCTTATGCTAACAAACTCTTCTGCAATGTTTGCAATAGAATCAATAATTACCTTGAATTTGGGATAATCGGCCATATTGAGGTGAGCATTTAAACGATCATTTGCAGTTTTGCAATTCAATTGATACTTTTGCAAAATGTTAATCGCCTTAGTAGGATCAGAAAAACCATTATCCATGACATTCTTCAATGTTTCAATCGGATTGATGCTATCTAAGATTCCCAAAAAGGTTGACTCTAGTTTAGATAACTTATCAGTCTCTGAGCGAAGATAACTTTCTCTTTGAATTTGCTTTTTAGTAAAAGCGATAGTGGCTACAAGCGTTAGCACCGCAATCGCAGCCCCCAAAATAGTTCCGTAGTATCCGAGTACATCGGCTCCATCCCATACTGTGATATATCCACAATTAGCTTTATAACACTCATTGATGATTAGCGGAACACCAATAAATAAAATTATTGCTCCAAGTATAGCAAGGACTATTGTAATTATATTTTTCCTTTTCATATGATTCCTTTTACAGTTCCTCGGTCTTAAAGGTCGTATAACCCTCGTAGTAGTAGCTATGGTCGATGCCTTTCATATAGACCTCGCGGCTATGGATATCGTCGGTTAGGGCATTTTTCAGGATGTGCTTGATTTCGATATCCTTAATTGGGCTGCGCTCCATTGCGAGTAGGTAGTCCTCTTTATCCACCTTACTCCAATCCACCACCTTGCCGATCTCCTTCTTAAAGATGCAGTCCAGCCAAATACGCGTGCTTCTGCCGTTGCCCTCGCGGAAGGGATGGGCAATATTCATTTCCACGTATT
>CAZENN010000002.1:0-50971 GCA_964513605.1 uncultured Oscillospiraceae bacterium | reverse complement strand
TTAATACACGGTGCGGCACTGTCAAAGGTACAGCCGGCCGCATCGAGGGCGTTGCAGCCTACAAGGGCATTCGCTATGCAACGGCAGGCAGATGGGAGTATCCAAAGCAGGTGACCCATTGGGAAGGAATCTACGATGCCTCGCAATACGGCCATTGCGCATACCAGGCCAGGGCGTTTTACAGTGAGGCTGATATTCCGGAAAAGGCATTCTACTATAGGGAATTCCGCGAAAATGAGGAGTACAGCTACAGCGAGGACTGCCTGTTCCTGAACATTTGGACACCGGCTGATGCCCGGGAGGGCGATGATCTGCCCGTAATTGTGTATATCCATGGCGGCAGCTTCACAGGCGGCTGCGGACATGAGAAGCATTTTGACGGACCTATTTGGCCGAAAAAGGGTGTCATAGGTGTGACACTGAATTACCGGCTTGGGCCGTTGGGATTTCTGTGCCTTCCGGAACTGAAGGAAGAAGCGGGACGTACCGGGAATTACGGTCTGTATGACCAGGTGACAGCGATCAAGTGGGTCAGGGATAATATTTCAGCCTTTGGCGGCGACCCGGAAAACATCACTATTATGGGCCAGAGCGCCGGTGCTATGAGTGTCCAGCATCATTGCCTGAGTCCTATGACGGATGGCCTATTCTGCAAAGCCGTTATGTCCAGTGGCTGTGGAGTCAGCAAGCTGCTTCCGACCGCCCCGCCGGAAAAGTATTATGATTTCTGGCATGCTGTTATGGATAAGGCCGGATGCAGAACGCTGGATGCGTTTCGATCCCTTGATGTTGAAGAGCTGCTTCGCGCGTGGGAAGCTGGAAAAAAGGAAAATAAAGCAGGTAATTTGGCAGCTTTCCCGGTACTGGACGGAAGACTGATCGTTTCCGGCAGCGTCGAGAGGCTGGAGGCCAACAGGCAGAAGATATCTTATATGGTTGGTTCCACGAGTGAAGATATTGCCCCGCCGATCATCCACCGGATGGCAAAAAAATGGTGCGTGGCGCAGGAAGTGCCGAGCTATTGCTGGTTCTTCCAACGGCAACTTCCTGGGGATGATAGGGGAGCGTGGCATTCCAGCGATCTGTGGTACTGGTTTGGAACACTGGATAACTGCTGGCGTCCAATGACAAGGCGGGATTACGCATTGTCGGAGCAAATGACAGACTATCTGACAAACTTTGCGAAAACAGGAGATCCGAACAGACACGGTCTTCCTGCATGGTATCCCACGGTCAAGGGACAAAAGCAAGCACTTCTTCTGGGGGAAGGGCTGACACAAATGGGACATGCCAGTGCAAAAAAACTGTGGAAAACGATGCTTTCACACAGCGGCACCGGTGAATTCTGATGTTGTGTGACCTATGACCCAATAAAAATAGATTTATAGCGTTTGAGTTTTTATAGTTTACGAGCAGGTGAGGATTCGTGAAAAAGGAACTAAAGGAAAGTAAAAAAGAGGTAAACAAGCAGTGGTCATTGCGCAAACGAAAACGGGATTCGAACAACCGGATCATTATCGGCATGACTGTAAAGGACGACGAAAACTTTCTGTCTGCCTTTTCTGAAAGTGAAACGCCTGTTATCAGCAGCGATGTTGCGGAGTTCATTGAAAACAGTACACATTCCATTCTGCCTAAAGAACAGTTAACACTGCGGATCCGCAGCAATTGTATTGACGATCAGGAGAAAGTAATTTACCGCAATGCGATCCGGGAGTATTATACCGAGCGATATATTTCCGTCAAGCAGGAGCTGCAGAGGAAAACGATCATTTCTCTTTTTTTAGGGATCATCGGTGTGATCGCTTTGGTTGGGGCTTTGCTGATCGATTATAAATCCGGCAATGTGGTTTGGGCCGAAGTCGCGGACATTGTTGCGTGGGTCTTGCTATGGGAAGCCGTGGATATCAGTGTATTTCAAAACAGGGAACTCAGAGTCAAGCGGCTGCGGTATCTCTCTTTTCTCTCTATGAATATCGAATACTGTGAAGATACATATTAGATATTTCGATAAAATTCATATTGGATTATCGAATTGTTCATATTTTTTGCTATAAATTAAAGTGCGTAAAAGTATTTATAAGGAGGTAGCGCGTATGCCAGGACCCGGAGGTGGAGGACATGGCGGCGGAGGTGGCCGCGGCGGAGCAGGCGGTGGCTTTGGAGGTGGACACCATGGCGGCGGCTTTGGTGGTGGATATCACCACGGCGGCCCTCACATGGGGCACCACAGACACTATATGCGGCGGCGAGGCGGCTGCTTCGGCGGACTGTTCAGCTCATTCTTTGCGATTATTCTTGTGATCATTTTGATCATAGGCGGTGCGTTTTCCTTTGTGGGTTCCAGTTTCTCTGCCATCACGCAGGGAGGCGTTGTGTCCTATAATGAGGAAACCTTTGAGGATTACACAGATGCTCAGTACGCTGCTGAATTTGGAAGCTCATCAGCCTATGAGGATAATCTCTTGATCACATTTCTGGTCGATGAAGATTATTACAGCTATTACTATATTGCATGGGTAGGCGACCACATTGCCACAGATATCAATTATATGCTTGGCAGTAATAATACTGAGCTTGGGCGCGCAATGAGTAGCTGCATCAACGAGAGTAATTACAAGTATTCTCTGGATTCTAACTTAGCACAGGTGATCAACACAATGTCGAATCACATAACTGCGCTGGAACTGGAGAGCTCTTTTACCTGCAGCGAGGAGCATGAGCAGGTCACATCTCACTTGACGAATCATTCTTCCATGTCGTTGACGGAGGCGACCGTAAATGATGCGCTGACCGGTTTTACGGAAGCTACCGGTATTCCTGTTGTTATCGTGGTTGAGGATATGGAGGATGTGTTCGGAAAGTCGATTCCGATCAGCGCGATCATTACGGCTCTGCTGACGGTTGCCGTTGTGATCCTTGTCATTGTACTGGTTGTGAATGCTTTCCGCAGACGCAGAAATCAAGACGGTGATGATGCGTACAACGGAAATGGACGTCGGTACAGTGATTATGACGACAGATATTAGGGCATGATTTCTAGCTAAAATATGTATTCGATTAAGCTACAAGTGGCGCCGCAGCAATGCGGCGCCTTTAGCCTTTTCATAAAAGTCTGGATTTTTGCAAGACAGTAAAATGATCAAAAATCGTTTACGGAAAATAAGAGAAAAACCCCTGTAATTTGCAGACAAAAGTTTGAGAAATGCCTGGTTTTATAGAGTGCGAAATCTCAGCCTGCGGAGAAAGTGACTTTTTCGGCAGTTTCGAACCGTCGCTGCGAATTCAGTTAAAAGGAGCGGGCGAAATGGATAATCGAGCCATGAAACCATCACCGATACCTAATCCGGAATTAAAGATTTCAGAAGTCCGGATGGCTTGTATAACGAAAAATCGATGGTCTTCATCAGAAGGCAGGCTTCGGGAAGGTCTACGAGCTGCACGGCAGTGTTTGGCGCAATTACTGTACCCGGTGCCGTAAATTCTATCCGGCGGAATCGTTAAGCCGGATGTGGTCCTTTATGAAGAAGGACTGGACGGCAGTACCATTGAGGGAAGCGTTTCTGCCATCGCTCAGGCGGATCTTCTGATCGTTGCCGGAACCAGCTTGACCGTTTACCCGGCGGCGGGGTTGCTCAAGTACTACCGGGGCAACCGTCTGGTACTTATCAATCGAGAACCTACCCCCTATGACCATAAGGCGGATCTTGTTTTCCACGAATCTCTTGGCGAGATTTTTGGTCAATTAAAAAAAGAAATGTGCCGTGCCGTAACGCTTTGATTGTTACGACACGGCATGTTTTATGTTGCTTACAAACACTTTTTCCTTCCTTTGCGCCATGCCATCCACAGACGCGCAGTGGTGGCAGCCAAAAGAATTGCCACAGCCATGATCCCGGCTTCGGCGGCAGTATGCATACCCTTGGAAATAAACAGATCCAGCTTGCCTTGAACGGCGTAGTTCATAGTGTAGTATACGCCGGCACCGGGGATCAACGGGAAAATTGCGATGACCAAATAGGAAATGGCAGGACAACGGCGCACTCTTGCCATGACCTCTGAGTAAATCGCAGCAAAAAGGGTCGCAATGAACAAAGCAGTTAGATCTCCGGCACCCAGGGTCATTGCCAGCGTGTAGATGCCCCAAGTGACCACGCCGCCCAGAGTACAAAGGAGACTGCCCCGACCATGGATATTAAAAATAATGCAGAAGCCCAGACAACCTATGGCACAGGGGAGTAGGGTGCTGAGAATTTCTACATCAGCCACTGGACCGGCAATGGGATCGCCCCAGAGAATGGAGGCGGTCTTCCATGCGGCAGCAGTGCCTGTGACAATGGCGGCGGCAATCAGAAGAACTTGAACGATTCGATTGGTACCGGAGTTGATATCACCAAAAATAATATCTCGCATGGCGTTGGTAAACAGCAGTCCTGGTACCAGCAGCATCAATGCGCCGATATTCACCATGTCCGCATGGTCTGCGATTCCGACAGTACTGATGGCATAGGCAACAAAGGCCATGGGGAAGGAGGCGGCAATGATACTGAAAAACTGGTTGGTCTTTAGTTTTCCCGTAAAGTGATTGATGAGACCAACAATCAGACCGCACAGACCACTGCAAAGTCCGTCAATAAAGCTGCCACCAAAGACCATGCTAAATCCAAAAGCTCCAAGAAAGTGCCCCAACAGCATGATCGGTAGGGAATAGCGGCGGCGTTGCTTTCTGGTTTGTTCCAGCAATGCTTTTGCTTCCTCGGGGGGCGGCGTTTGCGTGCACAGCTGCCGACTTAGACCGGAGAACTGCTCAACCGCATCCAAATCATTCCCATGGATTCCAATACGACGCATCCGGGTCATAGGCTTCCCGATATCCGTCTCAATGCTCACAGTCAGACAGTTTGGGATGGCGAATACCTCTGACTGAATGCCATAAGCCATCAAAACCCGGCTGACACTTTCCTCCACCCGGAATGTCTCCGCCCCACACATTGCCAGCTCGTAACCTAAATCCGTTGCCAGCTCCAAAAGTAAATAGTAATCCATAATCGTATTCCTCTGACTCTATACTATACTTGGTATTTAGTCTAGCATATCAGCTTTGGAAAATCAATTCATAACTTGATGGCATTTTCGGTTCAATGACTCATTATTTGCTTTTTTCGCCCTTTTCTCTGAAACAACAGCTTTTTAGAGAATAGTGAAAAGAGAAGATAACAAAGAAACGACAACTTTCTGACGAAAGCTGTCGTTTCTTTTGTAAACACAGTACAATAGAGATGCATCGTTTCGGGATTTGAACCCTCACAACCGATGGTTGGATTTTGCAGTATTGATCGAGGCAATCAAAATTTTCTTAACCTCAACACATTGTTCCAAAACAATTCCGTTTTCCGTATATCCACCTTCCAACAGAAGCTCTAACCAATATTCGCTTTCGGCACATTCTTTCAATGCGATATGAAGTCTTGCTATAAAGTCGGCTTTTCCGTGGGCATTTAATGCTTTCACGGATGTTTGCTCCAACACTGGTGCCGGAACGCACAAGCTGATTGGTCAAAACAGATACCCGTTTGTTTGTCTTCACTTCATTACACAGTCGAATTACTTCCAAATAACTTATAACTTTCCAAAAATCGACCCCTAAATTGAGTGAAGAATGAATAAGTAAAAATCGACATCCTTCTTACGAAGAATGTCGATTTTTGGTGGGCGAGGCGGGACTTGAACCCGCATGTCCGCAGTGAACACTAGAACCTGAATCTAGCGAGTCTACCAATTCCACCACTCGCCCATATATTTGCCACATCTCAGCGACTTAGATATGATAACACAGTAAATCCGATTTGTCAACTGATTTTTTAATTTTTCGTTGTTCTTTTTTTCTTTCAAGTAGGGTGCAAAGTAATGGAAAGTATGCTATAATACCAGAAACAGCATGGCTGTGAAAAACCGAAAAAAATCAGAGAAGGAGAAAACATTATGGGACTTATTAAAGCTGGTATCGGTTCGGTGGGCGGCGTTTTGGCGGATCAGTGGAAGGAATTTTTCTACTGCGATGCTTTGCCTTCCGATATTCTGGTAAGAAGAGGACAGAAGCAAATCAGCGGACGTTCCTCCAACACTAAGGGACACGATAATATTATCTCCAATGGATCCGGAATTGCTGTCGCGGATGGACAGTGTATGATCATTGTGGAGCAGGGGAAGATCGTGGAGGTCTGTGCCGAGCCCGGTGAATTTACTTATAATTCTTCGACCGAGCCTTCCATTTTTGCCGGAAGTCTGGGGCAGAGTATCATTGATACCTTTAAGGCTATAGGTAAGCGTTTTACCTATGGCGGCGACACCGGTAAGGATCAGAGAGTTTACTATTTCAACACCAAAGAGATCATGGGTAATAAGTTTGGCACTGCCAATCCGATTATGTTCGACGTGGTGAATAAGCAGATCGGCTTTAGAAGAACGGTGCAGGTCCGCTGTAACGGTGTGTATTCCTACTTCATCTCTGATCCGCTTCTGTTTTACTCCAAGGTCTGCGGTAATGTGGAGTATGAGTATAACCGATCCGAGATCGACGGACAGCTGAAAACGGAATTCATCTCTGCTTTGCAGCCTGCTTTGGGTGCTATGTCTGAGCAGGAGCTGCGTCCTGCACAATTACCGGCGAAAGTCAATGAATTGAAAGCGGCAATGAATGAGGCTCTGCGCTATGAATGGATCGAGAGTCGTGGCATCACTGTTGCCAAGATCGCCCTGAATCCCATTACCCTCAATGATGAGGACATGAAGAAGATCAACCAGATGGAGGATGCGGTGTCCATGGGCAGCAACCCCTTCATGATGGCGGGACGTATGACCGGTGCTACCGCCGATGCCATGGAGGCTGCGGCTGCCAATGAGGGCGGTGCTATGACCGGCTTCATGGGGATGAACATGGCAAATGGTGCCATGGGTGGCGGATTTGGTGCCGTTCAGCAGTTCTACAACGCCGGTCTGCAAAAGCAGCAGGCAGAAGCAGAAGCGAACAGCTGGAAATGTGCCTGCGGTAACTCTGCTACCGGAAAATTCTGCCCGGAGTGCGGTGCGAAAAAGCCGGAGCCGAAGACCGAAGGCGGCTGGACTTGCAAGTGCGGCGCAACGGCAACTGGTAAATTCTGCCCGGAATGCGGCACACCCAAGCCTGCGGATGAGGGGTGGATCTGCAAGTGCGGCGCATCAAATAAAGGGAAATTCTGCCAGAATTGCGGCAGTAAGAAACCAGCCGGCGTCCCTCAATACCAGTGTGACAAATGCGGCTGGAAGCCGGAGGACCCTACCAAAGCTCCTAAGTTTTGCCCCGAGTGTGGCGACCCCTTCGATGTCGATGACATCATTTGACCCAGTGATCCGATTTTCAAGGAGTGATAACGATGGCTGTATTACAGGAATTCAAATGCCCCTGCTGTGACGGTGCCATTGAATTTGACAGTACCTCTCAAAAAATGAAGTGTCCTTATTGCGATACGGAGTTTGATGTTGAGACCTTGCGTTCCTATGGCGATGACCTGAATAAACAGATGGGAGATGATATGAACTGGGAAAACGCCCCCGGTGAACAGTGGCAGGTAGACGAGTCCACCGGACTTCGTACATACATCTGCAAATCCTGCGGAGGTGAGATCGTCGGTGACGAAAATTTGGCAGCCACCGCCTGCCCCTTCTGCGATAATCCTGTGGTCATGAAGGGGCAACTGGAAGGCGTATTGAAGCCTGACTTGGTGATACCCTTTAAGCTGGATAAGAAGGCGGCGAAGGAGGCACTGAAAAAGCATTATGCCGGTAAAAAGCTGCTGCCCAAGGTCTTCAAGGATGAAAATCATATCGATGAGATCAAGGGAATTTATGTTCCCTTCTGGCTGTTCGATGCGGATGCGGATGCCAGTATTCGCTATAAAGCGACCCGCGTCCGCAGCTGGAGCGACAGCAGGTATTACTATACGGAGACTCAATATTACCATGTGGCCCGGGATGGCGGTCTGGGCTTCCGGTGTGTTCCGGTGGATGGTTCATCCAAGATGGAGGATCAGCTGATGGAGTCTATCGAGCCTTTTGATGTCAGTGAGGCTGTGGATTTCAACACTGCTTATCTGGCAGGCTACCTGGCGGATAAATACGATGTGGACGCCAAACAAAGCATTGACCGTGCCAATCAGCGAATCAAGGAAAGCACGGAGAAGAGCTTTGCTGCCACGGCAATGGGTTATACCACGCTGATTCCGGTGTCCTCCGGTGTTCGGCTGCGTAACACCAGTGCGAAATATGCCCTGTACCCGGTGTGGCTGCTCAATACCAGCTGGAATGGAAAAAAGTATACTTTTGCCATGAACGGGCAAACCGGTAAGCTGGTGGGTGACCTGCCCATGGATAAGGGTGCCTTTAAGAAGTGGCTTTTTGGTATTATGGGAATTACTGCCGCCGCCTGCTTCGCCATCAGCTACCTGTTATGGCTGATCTAAGGAGGTGCATGGAATGAAAAAAATCAGTATCATGCTCATGGTGCTTGTATTCTGCCTTTGCACCGTGACCGCTGTAAACGCCCAGCCTCTCAGCCCCAGACTGGTGGATGATGCAGACCTGCTGAGCAGTGCACAAGAAAACGCATTGCTTTCTGATTTGGATGAGCTTAGCGAGAAATGGCAGATGGATGTGGTCATTGTCACGGCGGATGTTTTGTATGGCTACTCCGTAGAGGACTATTCCGACAGCTTTTACGCCCAAGGCGGCTATGCAAGCGATGGTATATTACTGCTGGTCAGTATGGAAGATCAGGATGTGATCATTACTCCTTATGCCGATGCGATCACGGCCTTTACCAATGATGGCTGTGAATATATCCTAGACCGGCTTACCGATAAACTCAGTGACGGGGAATACAATGAAGCCTTTGATATCTTCGTTCAGCAGTGTGATTCCTTTTTAGAGCAGGCTCAGAGCGGTGAGCCTTACGATGTGGGTAACCTGCCTAAAGAGCCATTCCATATTTTTAAAAGCCTTATAATTTCTCTGGTTATCGGTTTGGTCTTGGCATTGATCGTCACCGGTATTATGAGAGGACAGCTGAAATCCGTTCGTGGTCAGTCGGCGGCGGACAATTATGTGAAATCCGGCAGTCTGAATATCACCTATAAGCAGGATTTGTTCCTGTACCGCAATGTTACCCGGCGAGAAAAGCCTAAGAGTAATTCCGGCGGCGGTGGGAGAAGCTCCTCCGGCGGCGGACGGGCAGGCGCAAAGGGGAAATTCTGATGCTGGGTACAGTTTAAACCGATCAGCATTCATGTTAAAAAGACTTCGCTTAATGTTAAGGCGAAGTCTTTTTGATTCTATCTACGTTTAATGACAAAGAGATTGTTCATTTTGTACAAAAGAAGAATTGGAAACAGCGGATTTGTTGACTTATAGTACAATGTGCTGTACAATTATTGTCAGAATAATTATTCGCACCAGAAAGGAGCGTTTATGGATAAAAAGTATTTTGTCAATGCTGCCGGGGATCGGGTCTTTTATCTGCAATGGCTTACGGAGCATCCCAAGGCGGCGGTGGTGATCGCCCATGGTATGGCAGAGCATCCTGCCCGATACCATGACCTTGCCACTTTTTTGAACGAGAATGGCATTGGAGTTTGGGGGATTTGTCATATCGGACATGGAAAGGACGCAAAAATTCTCAACCACATGGGTAAAGGAGATTTTGACCGGTGCATTACCAACATCCATGAGTTGGTACAGCTGGTGCGTCAGAAAAACAATGTGCCGGTGATCTTGCTGGGGCATTCCATGGGGTCGTTCATGTCCCAGTTATATATTACCCGATATGACGATCTGGATGCGCTGATTCTCTCCGGTTCCACAAAGGCAAACTTGATGACAAAGGTGGGTTCCGTTTTGGCAAAGGTGATGAACGCTCTGAGCCGGAACCGGACAAAACCCAGCAAGTTTATGGATAATATGGCTTTCGGTGCCTATAATAAGGCATTTAAAAATCCAAAAACCAGCTTTGACTGGCTTAGCCGGGACGAAAAGCAGGTGGAAAAGTATATCAAAGACCCCTATTGCGGCGGCGTGTGTTCCATCAGCTTTTTCGAAAATCTGACCGGCGGTATGGCAGCGATGGGGAAGAAAAAATATACAAAGAATATTAACCCAGGGCTGCCCATCTATATTCAGGGTGGCAGTCAAGACCCGGTCAGTGATATGGGCAAGGGACTGGATGCGCTGAAAAAGCAATACGAAAGCCTCGGCGTCAAGCGTGTGGAGCTGGACGTCTATGAGGGTGCAAGGCATGAGATATTTAATGAATTAAATAAGGACGAAGTGTACCAAAATACGCTGGGATTTATTCGATCTCTGGTTTAAGACGGACAGAGGGGAGGCCGGATAATATGTATGACGTGTTGATCATTGGAGCCGGTATCACCGGTGCATCCATTGCCATGGAGTTATCCAAATATCATCTGAAGGTTGCTTGGTTGGAAAAGCATAACGATGTGGCAATGGAGACCAGTCGGGCAAATTCCGGCATCATTCATTCCGGATATGACCCAAAGCCCGGTACTCAAATGGCGTGGATGAATGTGCTGGGGGCGAAGCTGTTTCAAGAGCTTGCACAAAAACTGAATATCCATTATGAACAGATCGGTTCTCTGGTGATTGGTCGTGACCAGCAGGACCTGCATATGATCGAGCAGCTCTATGAACGGGGTGTCGCCAATGGTGTTCAGGGGCTCCAAATCCTTCGTGGAGCACAGCTTCGGGCAGTGGAGCCAAATCTGAACGAGGATGTTCAATATGCTCTCTATTCTCCATCGGCGGCGATTATCTCTCCATGGGAAGCCTGCCTTGCCTTTGCGCAGACTGCTGTACATAACGGCGTTGAGCTGTTTTTGAACAGCAAGGTCGATAGGATCTCAAAGGAGGAGAACGGCTATCTGATCCACGCCGCAGGGAAGATATGGGAGACGAAAACCATAATCAACTGCGCCGGTGTCTATGCTGATGAAATTTTTCAAATGGTCGATCCCTCAGCGGATGAGGAATTTACCATTGCGCCGGTAAAGGGGAGCTATTACCTGCTGGATAAATCACAGGGAAATCTTGTAAATCATGTGGTATTCCAGACTCCCGGTGTGCATGGTAAGGGTGTGTTGGTATCGAGGACGGTACATGGCAATTTGATCGTGGGACCGGATGCGGATAGCAATTTGCACGGCAAGGCAGACGTGTCCGTGGGTTCCGAAAATTTGAGCTTCATCCGGCAGGCAGCCCAGCGCACAACAGGAAAAATCAATTATCGAGAGAATGTGAGAAATTTTGCCGGGCTTCGGGCAAAAATTCCCGGCATGACCGACTTTCTGATTAAGGAATCTAAAGAAAACTTCGGTTTTATCAATTTTGCGGGAATCCAATCTCCGGGGCTTTCCTGCGGACCTGCTTTTGGCCTGCGGGCAGTGGAGCTTCTCGTTGAGACAGGGCTTTCTTTGAGACCGAAGGATCATTTTGAATATGTGCCGCTACAGTCGTTCTTTAAGGATATGAGCATTTCTCAGATCAATGATAAGATTAAGAAGAATCCCTTGTATGGGCGTATCGTTTGCCGCTGCGAAACGGTAAGCGAGGGTGAGATCGTTGATGCCGTTCACCAAATTATTGGTGCAACCACCTTGGATGCAGTTAAACGGCGTACCAATGCCGGCATGGGCAGATGTCAGGGAGGCTTCTGTGGACCCAAGGTACTGGAGATCATAAAAAGAGAGCTGGGGCTTCCGGTAACGGAAATCTATCAGGATCTCACCGGCGGCTATATCGCAGTGTCTGACAGGGGGGATCGCAATGACTAGAGAGCTGATTGTTATTGGAGGAGGGCCTGCCGGATTGTCCGCAGCACTGGAGGCTTACCGGCAGGGCATCCGGGATATTTTGATTATTGAGCGAGACAGGGAACTGGGCGGCATTTTAAATCAGTGTATCCATAATGGGTTTGGGCTCCATAGCTTCCGGGAAGAACTGACAGGACCGGAATATGCCGCACGGTATATCGATCTGCTGAAAGAAACCGGCGTTCAGGTTTGGTCAGACACCATGGTCATTCATCTAAGCAAACAAAAGGATGTTCATTGCGTCAGTGCCACCCGGGGGTATGAGATTCTTAAAGCTAATGCCGTAATTTTGGCTATGGGTTGTCGGGAGCGCACCCGTGGGGCAATTTCCATTCCGGGCTGTCGGGCATCCGGTGTGTTCACGGCAGGCGCGGCTCAGAAATACCTGAATATGGACGGGTATCTGGTTGGCAGGCGTGTGGTAATATTGGGTTCCGGCGACATCGGATTGATCATGGCGAGGAGAATGACTCTGGAAGGAGCCAAGGTTTTGGCGGTGGTGGAGCTGATGCCCTACTCCAATGGTCTCAACAGAAATATTGTACAGTGTCTGGAGGATTTCAATATTCCTTTGTACCTTTCCCATACCGTTACGGATATCATCGGAGAGAGCCGGGTGGAAAAGGTGATCGTTTCAAAGGTGGACGAAAGCCGCGTACCCATTCCGGGAACACAGATGGAATTTGACTGTGATACCTTGCTTCTGTCCGTGGGGCTGATTCCGGAAAATGAGTTGTCTCGGGAGGCGGAAATTGAACTGGACCCCAGAACCGGCGGACCTGTGGTATATGAGAATATGCGAACCTCGGTGGAGGGGATTTTTGCCTGTGGCAATGTGCTTCATGTACATGATTTGGTTGACCATGTTTCGGAGGAAGCCGCAAAAGCAGGAAAGGCGGCTGCCCAATATTTGCGGTCTGAAACGACAGAAGCCTATACTGCCTGCCGTATTCTTGCAGGAGCCGGGATTCGCTACACGATTCCTCAGAAATTGCATTATGATCATTTTGAGGAAGGGCTTGTGCTTTTGTTCCGTGTAACGGAGGTAATGCAGGATAAGAGGCTCAATATCTATTGTGGACAACGCAAGATCACTTCCGTAAAACGCTCCCATCTGGTACCGGCAGAAATGCAGACCCTGCGGTTGACTGAGCAACAACTGACGCAGGTAGATGGGGATCTGTATCTTACGGTGGAGGATTCATGATGAAAGAAATGATATGTATCGTGTGCCCCAAAGGTTGTCGATTAACGGTTGATCCGGAGAAGGAAACAGTAACCGGAAATGCTTGTCAGCGAGGGGAAAAGTACGCACTGGAAGAGATAAGAAATCCCACCAGAACGCTTACCACAACGGTGAGCATTGAGGGCGCGCTGCATCCCAGACTGCCTGTGAAGACCTCAAAACCGATTCCAAAGGAAAAAATGCAGAAGGCAATGGAAATCGCGGGTAAGATAAAAATTCAGGCACCAGTGAAGCTGGGGGACGTGATAGCAGAAAATATATTGGATACCGGTGCGGATTTGATCGCCAGCAGAAATATGGAATTGGAAAGGTAGTCATCTTATGAAAAAATACATCATCTCCCTTGATCAGGGAACCACCTCATCAAGAGCTGTGATTTTTGACGATACCTCCAATATCATGGAGGTGGTACAAAAGGAGTTCAAGCAGATCTATCCCAAGCCTGGCTGGGTGGAGCACGATCCTATGGAAATTTATGCATCCCAATACGCCGTACTCATTGAGGCCGTAGCGAAAAGCGGCATCGACCCTGAGAATATTGCGGCTATCGGCATTACCAACCAGCGTGAGACTACGGTGGTGTGGAATAAGCATACAGGAAAGCCTGTCTATAACGCCATTGTGTGGCAGTGCCGGAGAACGGCGGATATCGTCGAACAGATTCGCACGGATGGGATGGAAGGATACATCAAAGAAGCCACTGGTCTGGTTCCGGATGCCTATTTCTCGGCGACCAAGCTCAAATGGATATTGGACCATGTGGAAGGCGCCAGAGAGCAGGCCGAAAGGGGAGAATTGCTGTTTGGTACAGTGGATACTTGGTTGATCTGGAAACTGACCAACGGAAAGGTCTTTGCCACTGATCATACCAATGCTTCAAGAACCATGCTCTATCATATCCGGGACCTTCGATGGGATGAGAAGCTGTGCGAATATTTTGATATCCCTATGTCCATGCTCCCCGAAGTGAAAAAATCCTCAGATCATTTTGGGACCATTCCGCTCCTGGGAAGAGAGATTCCGATCTCCGGTGTGGCAGGAGACCAACAGGCGGCACTCTTTGGTCAGGCGTGCTTTGATGAGGGAGATGTGAAAAATACCTATGGTACCGGCTGCTTTTTGCTGATGAATATTGGTGATACCTTTATTTCCTCTAAAAACGGTCTGGTAACTACCATAGCAGCGTCGGTGGGGGAGTGTGTCCAGTATGCGCTGGAAGGCTCTGTATTTGTCGGTGGTGCTTTAATTCAGTGGCTCAGAGATGAAATGCGCCTGATTGCAGATGCAGCCGACTCCGAGTATTTTGCCCGGAAGGTGGGCGATAACAACGGGGTGTATATCGTACCGGCTTTTACGGGACTGGGAGCGCCCTATTGGGATATGTACGCCCGGGGCGCCATCTTTGGTCTGACCCGGGGTGCCAATCGGAACCACATCATCAGGGCATCCCTGGAAGCTATTGCTTACCAGACCATGGATGTGATTGAAGCCATGAAGCAGGATACGGGACTCCAAATACGGAGCCTGAAGGTAGACGGCGGAGCATCAAGGAATAATTTCCTGATGCAGTTTCAGGCGGACATCATTGATGCCAGAGTTCAAAGAGCGCGTATCATGGAAACCACCGCTTTGGGTGCGGCCTATCTTGCCGGTCTGCATACCGGGGTCTGGTCTTCCGTTGATGAGATCAGAAGCCGCTGGGGCGTAGATAAAGAATACCTTCCTGCTATGGAAGAAGGGAATAAAAGGAAGTATATCAGCAAATGGCATAGGGCAGTGACCATGTGTGCCGGCTGGGAGAAAGAATAATTTTCGCACTAACAGCGGCACCGCTTCCGTGGAGATAGCGGTGCCGCTGTTCTAGGTCTCTCATTGGTCCCATTACTGCATAGTGGCGTAGAAAAGGATTGCATTTCATTTGAATTGTGATATAATGTAACTTGGTATTTTTGTACGATGAGATAAAATAAAGAAAGGAGTGAAAATGATATGTCCCAACCGAAAAAAAGAAATGGATATATCGATATTATTAAGTTTTTCTTTGCACTGGTCGTAATGGATTTCCATGTCGATACCGGCACATTCCCCGGTGGCAGAATCGTGGTAGAAGGCTTTTTTATGATCAGTGGCTATCTGATGATGTGTTCAGTCAATAGCAATAAGTATCCCCAGGACTCTCTGGGGGTGTCTACGGTGCGCTTCATATATCAAAAATTCAAGAAGCTGTTTCTGTATTTGTTCCCGGCAGTGACCATTAGTTACATTCTGTGCTGCATTCGTGTGGATCGAGGATTTGTTGATTCTATTTCCCGCGTGCCGCTGCTGATATTTGATTTCTTCCCTCTCAGTGAGGCAGGATATCAGGGGGATTATGTTTTGGGTATTTCCTGGTATCTGTCTGCAATGTTCTTGGCTCTGGCAGTGCTGTATCCTTTGTGCAAGAAATACCGCAGCACAATGACTCTGATCGTCTGTCCCATTGCATCGCTGTTGATCTACGGTACTTTGAGTTATCATTATGGAAATATGGCTATCGCAACGATTTATCTTGAAAATTCCCTTGTTGGTTCCGGTCTGCTTCGTGGCATTGCCGGCTGCGCTGCTGGCTGTACCCTTTATGAGATTTGTGAGGTCCTTTCCAGAAAGAAGATCACTATGACCGGCAGAGCGTTCTTTACGGTGCTGGAGATTGTGGGATTTGTTTTCTTTATCTACACCATGCATGAGCATCCCAAGAGTAAATATGACTTTATTTTGATCTTTGTGATTTTCCTGCTGTTGGTCATCGGCATTGGCGGCATCTCTTTCAGTTCCCTTCTGATGAGAGGGAAATACACCAAGTTCTTCGGAACGGCCAGCACCCTGATCGTGCTGCTGCACTACGGTTTGAATGTCTTCTTTGACTACCTGTATGGAGATAAGTACTTCTTAACCTCTAAGTTTAATTTGTATCTGCTGGTCTTAGCCCTCTCCTGTGTAGTGGTATGGCTTTGGGGATTGGGGATTCAAAAGCTTATGAATAAGCTGTCAAAAACATTAAAACCTAGGTTCTGGGAAACATAACGATGCCATAAAAAGCTGCAGTTCATTTTGAACTGCGGCTTTTTAGTTAAATTTCAGTATAATTCAGGAATTCGGATGCTCAAAATTGTGAAAAATTTTATAGATGTAATGATTTATGTATTGCATTCCAGATATAATAGCGATATAATGTTAGTGATATTTTTCTTCTTATTGTCATGATATGGCAGAAAGGTTGGTGAAGTAAATGAAAATTCTAAGAAAGCTTATAATATTTGTTCTTGTTTTTTCGATTTGTTTCTCTTTTTTGACTTATAATTCCTATTCTGTAATTGCTTCGGAAGAAATTGAAATGAAATACGGAAGCAATCTCAGAATAATAAATTTTGAAGGCCAACAAATTTTGATTGGCTTGCCGGAGAACCAAACTTTAAACCAACTTTTGTCTTTGATTAACGCTTACGATGACGTTTATGCGATAAGAAATGGATATTATCTTCGAGATGATGACATCATTTCCACCGGAACGTTGCTTTCATGTGGTGACACTCAACTTAACATTGTTATTAAAGGCGACATAACCGGAGATGGTGTAGTTGATACATCGGATATTATCCATATAAAATATCATTTTCTAAAAAAGCTTCAGCTGGAGGGTCCTTACTTTGTAGCTGCTGATACTTCAGAGGACGGGGCAGTTAATCTCACTGATTATCTTCAGATGCAACAATATTTATTGAAGAAATGGAATATTTATACTAACCGGAGTAGTTCTTCTGAATCTTCTTTGCCCCTCGCTATTATACAGAACGGTCAGAGTGCATACACGATCCTTTACGACAGCGAATCTGAACGAATTGCCGCCTATACATTGCGTGATACCTTGGCTCAGCAGACTGGCGTTCTATTGCCTGTGGAAGCCTTAAACGGCAGAGCAATAAGGAGCAACGTAATTTACCTGCAAAGCGAAAAAGAAGCAAATGTGGGTAACTGTGGATACACTGTTGTGGCAGGAGGAACGCGTGTAACGATCCGTGCCTCCGCATTGTCGGGATTTGACAATGCGATAAACCAACTAATGTCCGACTGCGCCGATGAACAAACGGTCAGTGTTCCCAGCAACTACTCCGTAACCCGAAAAATCAATTGGGAAACCGATTATGTGTTGGAGGGAGACGACTACAACGCTGATTATAACGCAGGAACGTTCTATAATGATAAGAACGACTCGGTGGCTTATGTCTCTAACGCTATGTGGCATATGTTTGGTGTTATTGATGACGGTCAGAATTTGGTATACCGATTTGGTAACGAACCGACTTGGTTTGAATGGATATCAGAAAAAGCGGCTTGGAGCGGAGACTCTCAATATATTAGTGAACTTAAAGGTAAAATTCGTTGCTTCCCTCAAACCTCTACAGGATATATGTGGTCTTGGAGTACTTACCCTTATTGGAAGGTAGACGAATGTTATTCTATCCACTATGATGGTACATTCCGTTACATATCAGCTGTTTACGACATCATCTCATGGGAGGGAGACACGCAATTCCTTTACGAGATGGATACAGATACCGCCAGTGGGGCGTATTCAGATGTCGATTCGTCACAACAGCGCACGGTTTTACAAAAGACGGAAGCCTGCATGAGCTATATTCTTGAGTATCTTCACGGAAATAGTGGATATATCCAGCTCACCGAAGAATCTACATATCTGAACGCCGATGGTTCAAAGCGTTTTGACTATGTAAAAGATACCAATACTTATTGTTGGAACAACACAGGAAAAGACGGTTCTTCTGCCTCTAATTATTGGGATAACCTCTGCTTCGGTAACTACGATGGCTATACCAATGCGCTGTTCTACAATGCGCTTCATTCCATGGCAGGCATATACCGAATGTTAGGCGGTGATTATATTGACGATGCCGAGGCTCTTGAAGCATTGGCTGTTGATGTTAAGGAAACATTCAACGAGATGTATTGGTCTGAAGAAACAGGACGGTATATCGCCTGTATCGACACCGACGGTCGCTCCGTAGATTATGGGCTGACATTCCACAATTTCGAGATTTTGAAATACGGTCTGGCCGATGAAGAAAAGGCCAAATCTATCCTTGATTGGGTTGATGGAGAGCGGATCATCGAGGGGGAGAATCGCACAGGTTCGGATATATTTTCCTACGCTAAAATAATGGAACTGGTTGGTGGCAACGTATCGAGCGAGATTGCCAACCTTGATCTCCGTCTTGCCGCCGTAACCAATACCATAGCGATCAATAATAGTGAAAATCAAAATTTGAACGTTGCATGGTGGCATGCGCCCACAGGGATCAACGTTTGGGGAAGTGCCTCTTATGGCAAGCATCTGGAAAATGGAGGATATATCTTCTATCCTGTGTTTTATGAGTTGATGGCGCGCACCGAATATGAAGGTGCTCAATCGACTACGGAACGTTTGTATGATATCGGCAAAGTTTATGAATACAATCGTCTTGTATCCGATGCGGCTGCTTCCCTTTCAACGAATTGGCTGGAAGGGCTCAACGGCGAATTTCCTGAAAGCGGTCTGGTTCCTACCGCATATTTATATGGTTTGGTCGGTATCTCTGCCGAGTATGACGGACTTCATCTTACCCCCGCTTTCAACGATGTGTATGAATACATGGGAGTAAAAGAAATGACTTATGGTGGCAAAACCTACGCAATACAGGTAAACCGAGATGCCTCCTGTGTCATAACCCCTGCCAGTGGCTCTGTTGAAATGAATCTTCACTATACCCCTGGAAGATTTAAATCTGCTGACTACAGGATAACCATTCAAAAAATCGACGGAACAACAACCTCCATCGTTGTTTCTCCTGATGAGAACGGCGTTATTCATGCTCAGATTGAAGAGAGCCTTGTGGCCAACGTGATAATTACCCCCGTGCTGAAATGATGTTGATCAACGATTGTGCAGATGTAACAAGGTGATCAAGAATGAGTCTTAGATGATCCGGGGATACTGGTCGTATGAAAGGAGCCGATTTATGAATTACGGAGCAGTTGCCCATATGCCGGACAACCGGTATTGCTTCTGTCTGGAACCGGGACGATTTCTCTTCCGGTTGCAAGTGGGCAGGGGAGATTTGCGGAAGGTACGGCTGCACGTCCGTGACAAGTATATTCCGGTGAAATTTATAGATACGCGCAGCAGTGTTTCCATGGAATTGGTGGCAATAGATCATTGCCATGATTATTATGAAGCGGAGCTTTGTATCGATGTTGTCTGCCTGCGTTACTTCTTTGAGCTGGAGGCAATGGATGGGACCCATGTATTTTATTCCAACTGCCGTTTTCTGAAGGAGGCACCGGAAGACAATGATCGGATGTACGACCTCCCACAGAACCTACGGGAGGTGGAGCGGTTTGAAACGCCGCAATGGGCAAAGAACCAAGTGGTCTATCAAATCTTTCCTTCCAGGTTTGCGTCCTCCCAGCAAGTAGATGAGAAAACCTGGTATCAGGCACCGATCCAGTCTTCGGCGGAGCTTCGGGGTGATCTAAAGGGGATCACCTCACGACTGGAATATTTGAAGGAATTGGGTGTGGATGTGGTGTACATGACCCCGGTTTTTCATTCCCGTTCCAGCCACAAGTACGACACCATCGATTACTATGCCATTGATCCATCCTTTGGAACGACGCAGGATCTGATCGACTTGGTAGACCGCGCCCATTCCATGGGAATGCGGGTGATGATGGATGCGGTATTCAACCATAGCGCACCGGAGTTTTTTGCGTTCCGGGATCTGGAAGAAAACTGGGAGACCTCTCCGTATCGCAGTTGGTACTATTGCGATGGAAAGCCCTGCCGCCCAAAGGAATTTCTTACGAAGCCAAATTATAAGTGTTTTAGTTATTTTGGAGGGATGCCCAAGCTGAATCTGGAAAATCCCGAAACTGCCGACTATTTTATTCAGGTTGCGCTTTACTGGCTTCGTACCGCTCATATTGATGGTTGGCGGCTGGATGTGGGGGATGAGGTATCCCATCGCTTCTGGCAGAAATTCCGCTCTGCTGTGAAAGCTGAGTTTCCTGAGACGCTGATCGTGGGCGAGATCTGGCACTATGCGGCGGACTTTTTACAGGGGGATACCTGGGACAGCGTGATGAATTACCCCTTCCTCAATGCAGTCATGGACTTTGTAGCGAAGGAAGAGATCACAGCATCGGAATTTTTGGATGAACTGGGCTTCCTTCGTGGTAACTTGAATACAGCTTGTTATCCGATCCTTTGGAATTTGATCGACAGTCACGATACCCCTCGCGCGCTTCATCAGGCTGGGGAAAACAAAGAAAAGCTGAAGCTGATGGCGGCAATTCAGCTGCTGATGCCCGGAATGCCCATGCTGTATTATGGAGATGAGGTTGGTCTTACGGGAGGCAGAGATCCGGATTGCCGCCGCGGAATGCTCTGGGACGAAGGGCGGCAGGATCAGCAGCTGCTTCGTTATTATCAGAAGCTCATTGCCCTGAGAAAGCAATATCCCTCCGTGCTGGAGCACCGGCAACAGGGACAACAGGCGGACGATGAAAAGGGTGTGGTGCTGTTGGACCGTGGAGAAGTGACCTTAGTATTCTGCGGACGAACTGCCGGAGCGCAGCTTCCTCAATTTGTCGGAATGACTGATTTGATAACCGATCAGCCCTTCGATGGCGTTTTGCCAGGGTATGGTGCGTTAATGCTTCTGAAAAATATGGATCCCTCTGAATAAATCATCTTCGGCTGCCGGAGAATACTTTATGAACTGTTCAGGCCGATGACATCAGAGTTTGCTATGATACAAAGATACCGCCCCATCGTTGGGGCGGTATCTTTGTATCATGCAGCAGGTGCTGCAGAATTTTCGAGGATCGGTTCCTCGTCTGCTATGGAACCGTCAGCTGCCTGAGTGGGATCGGTGGCATCTGTAACCTCAGTAGATTCGCTGGGGGAAGAAGGGGCTGTGGTCTCGGTAGGTTCAGTAGCCTGCGAGGGCTCGGTGACCTCAGTAGGCTCGGTGGTTTCGGTATTGTCGGTGGGATCAGTCACATCATCCGGTACAGTGGGATCTGTGACAACGGGCGCAATGCGTACCACAACCTCATCTACCTTGGCGTATTCGGAGGTGGATACCCGCAAGGTGGTGAGCAGATTTCCGGTTTCCAAATCGTATTTTTCCATATACAGCTCTACGACGTAGCCTGTGACACCCTTCTGGAGAATGTTACCATCGGCATATCCCAGAGCGTTGCCGTATTCCATGTTCTGATAGGTGGTCAGCGGCTTATTTTGGGAGACGGTCTTGGAAATAATTTCAACCTCGTAATCCAAATTGTTGGTGCCCAGAATTTGGACACGGACCCGTCCATCATCGTTTTCTGCCAGAATGCGGATGGGAGCGTTGGTATTATTGCGGAACCGGAGATCATTTGCGTCCCCGTCCACAAATGCGTCCAACCCCAATTCACAGAAATCGATGGCGTATTCGTGACTGTGACGCTCAACAATGTCCAGATTGGCAACCAGTGCGCAGGCATACAAAGCGGAAGCTGTCTGGCTGATACCACCGCCCATAACGCTGCCGTTGAGTTCACTGATCGGTGCGGTAGCATAGCCGTTTCTGGTGGAAATTTTGCCCAATGCGGCGTTAAAGGAGAAGGTATCACCGGCGTTGACAATATACTCATTGATGGCATCGCAGGAAAGGGACAAGTTGTTACTTCGCTTGGAGTCGTCCATATTGCTGGAGATTTGATACTCAGCCAGAGTATCCACGAACATATCCTTAGAAAAATCGGAGGAAAGGACAGCAGGGGTCAAATAGCTGAAGGTGATTTCAACGGTTTCACCGTAATAGGCATTGTCGATCATCTCCTGAAGCTGCTCAGGATCAAATCCATAGCCATAGATCTCGGGGGTGATCTCATAGGTCGCAGGATCAATGGTGGCATCCTGGGGGGCGGTGCAGTACTGCTCATAAAGAGCGGTCACATCCACAGACTCTGGTTCTGTCAAATCGGGAGCGGCATACTCCAATACCAGCTGGTTCATGCTATAAGCATCCAGAACCTGCTTATACAGATCTTCTGCATCCAGCACATAGTCCGGGGTCCCCAAGGTGATACGCAGAGTTTGATGCTCAATCTCACGATCAGGATTTTCCGGATCGAATTGAGGACGGCTGCCCTCTACCTTAACAACGGGGTCAGTCTTCACACTGCTGTAGGTCGCACAGAAGGTGTCGATGGTATCCTGAATATATTCAAGATCCAGATTCAGATAGGGGAGAAGAGCGATGTTGTATGTGCCGTCTTCGGAAACTGAGCCATCCCGTCCGCAATTAAAAGCGGCTTCGGCTACAGCATCCACATCCAATGCCGCACCTGTTTTCTCAGGTGTCAGATTGATAGAACTGCCGGGCAGCTTTATCACCATATCCTTCTGAGAGAAGGTATGATCGGTTTTCAGATGCAACAGATTTTTTGCCTGTTCCAGACTTTTACCGCTCAGATCGATTCCGCCGGCAAATACATTGTCATAGATCAGATTTGCTGCACCGGCGGTCTTGTCTGAGGGATCTTCGCCGCCATCTCCGGAGGCGATGAAGACGATCAGTCCGATCAAGCCCAGCAGCACTGTCAACACACCGGCACAGATGCAAATTATTAAGACCTTGCGTTTTTTCTCTTGTTCAGGGTCCTTCTGTTCCGGGTCAAAAGTCTCATCATCAAGATCCTCCGGAACCAGAACCTCCTCATCGTTGGAATAGTTCTGTGAGGGATGAGAATTGGAAGCGACAGGAGGCACATTGTAATCCTGAGGGATTGTTTGGGTCATCTGATTTTGTGGTATGCCGTGATAGTCTCTGGCAGGCTGGCTGTTATCAGGAAGCACATCTTCAGGGGCGCAGTCCCCTTGCTCCTGATCCAGAGGGGCAGCAGGATCGAAGCTTCCATCTGCAGAAGCCTGATGAAACAGGCTCTTCACGTCAATGGTATCCTGCGAATGGTCATATTTTCCCATGGTTCGATTTATTCTCCTTTCTCTGGAATATTTCCAGACGTTCATAACAGGGATCCTAAGACAGCTACATTGTAGCACAAGTTTGAAATATTGCAACTATCTATTACGAAGGTGTAACAATTTTTTAAGGAATTGGACATAATTAGGCTCTGTTGAGGCATTTGCTGTAGCGTTCGATGAAAATCTTTGACTGTTTCAAGCTGTCTACGCCGCTGGCCAGCTTTAACCGCAAGGTGGGCAGCTTAGCGGCTGCAAGGAATTGTACACGGTTTTTGTAATCTTCTTCGGCGCATAGGGCACTGACCGTCTCAAAATCCAATTGGGACAGTGTAAACAGTACATCACCGGCTTTTTGACGGATATCCTGAATGCCGACCTTCATGGCCTGTGCCCGGAGAAGGGCGATGTCAATAAGATTAAGCACACCTTTTGGGGGTTCACCGTACCGGTCAATGATCTCATCGAGAAGATCGTCTGCATCCTCCTGAGTACGGATGGCTGCCATTCTTCGATATAGATCCATTCGCTCCTCACCACGGCTCACATAGTCCGGATCTACATTGGCAGTCACGTTCAGGTCGGCACTGCAATCCGGTGCCTTTGGCTTTTCGCCTCGTTCCTCTAAAACAGCCTCGTCCAGCAGTTTCAGATACATGTCATAGCCAACACTAAGCATATGTCCTGATTGTTCAGAACCCAGCAGATTGCCGGCACCTCGGATTTCCAGATCTCGCATGGCGATCTTAAACCCAGAGCCAAATTCGGCAAAGTCCCGAATAGCAGACAGACGTTTTTCGGCAATCTCGGTCAGATTTTTGTCTGGTTTATAGGTGAAGTATGCATAAGCGTGACGTGTGGAACGTCCTACACGCCCTCGAAGCTGATGAAGCTGGGAAAGCCCAAAACGGTCGGCGTTTTCAATGATGAGA
Organism: uncultured Oscillospiraceae bacterium; assembly: GCA_964513605.1. Lineage (GTDB taxonomy): Bacteria > Bacillota > Clostridia > Oscillospirales > Oscillospiraceae > Faecousia. The sequence continues at coordinate 26,806 of CAZENN010000002.1, read as the reverse complement.
GTATTGGCGTTGGGAATGTCCAATCCGGTTTCGATGATGGTGGTGCATACCAGTACCTGAATTTCACCGTCAGACATGGCATGCATTACATCACTGAGTGCCTCTTCGCTCATTTGACCATGGGCAACGGCTACCCGAAGCCCGGGAATCCGCCGTTGCAGAGCACCGGCGCACTGGTCGATGGTTTCGGTACGATTGTGCAAATAGTATACCTGACCGCCCCGCTCCACCTCACGGCGAATCGCATCGTCAATGATGGCATTGTTGTGCTCCATTACAAAGGTCTGGACTGGATAACGGTCAGCAGGCGGCTCCTCAATGGTGGACATATCCCGAATACCGGACAGAGCCATATTCAGTGTCCTGGGAATGGGGGTGGCGGAAAGGGTCAGCACATCCACGCCCTTTGAGATCTCCTTCAGCCGCTCCTTGTGACTGACGCCAAACCGCTGTTCTTCGTCTATGATCAAAAGTCCCAGGTCTTTAAATTGAATGCTCTTTTGCAGCAGCTTATGAGTTCCGATAATCAGGTCCACTGAACCGGCACGCAGGTTCTGGATCGTCCGGCTCTGCTCCTTGGTGGAACGGAACCGGCTGAGTACGTCAATGTTTACCGGAAATCCCCGGAAACGGGATACGGCAGTCTGATAATGCTGCTGTGCGAGGATTGTGGTTGGAACTAGAATTGCTACCTGCTTCCCATCCATGATGGCCTTCATAACCGCACGAAGGGCAACCTCGGTCTTTCCAAAGCCCACATCGCCGCACAACAGCCGATCCATGGGCGTTGGAGATTCCATATCCGCCTTGATCTGTGCAATGCACCGAAGCTGATCGTCGGTCTCAGGGTAGGGGAAATTATCTTCGAATTCCTTCTGCCAAGGGGAATCGGCGGCAAAGGCAAAGCCCTCCTGACGTTTTCGGGCAGCGTAGAGCTGGATCAGTTCGGCGGCCATATCTTTGGCGGCCTTTCTTGCCTTCGCTTTGGTTTTCTGCCAAGCGTCGGAGCCGATCTTATTCAGCTTCACAGTGCTGTCTTCGCCACCGTTGCCAATATATTTACTGACCATGTCCAACTGGGTGGCAGGCACAAAGAGGGTATCGCTGCCTTGATAGGCGATCTTGACATAGTCTTTAATGGCACCGTCCACCTTGATTCGTTCCATGGCAACAAAGCGACCGATGCCATGGTTCTCGTGAACCACAAGATCGCCGGGAGACAGATCGGTGAAGGAGTTGAGCTTCTGGCGATTGGTGGCAGTCTTCTTTTCCTTTTTCTTTGGAGCAGAACGGGACAGCAGTTGTCCTTCGGTCAGGACCACCAGCTTAGAGTTGGGGTACTCCATTGCATAGGGGAGCGTTCCCTCTGCCAGAAGAATCTGTCCTGGCTTTGGCATGGTATTCAGGGGGATGCACAAAAATGCCGAAAGATTTTTACTGCGCAGCATTTCTTGAAATAGCTCTGCCCGTCGCCTGGTGCCGCACAGGACCAGACAGGCGTAATCCATCTTCTGATAATGGGTCAGATCGCTGGCGGCGGTATCGATACTGCCGCCGTAGCCCGGAAGCTGCTTGGCGGTAATGGGAAGCAGCAGTTTGGGACGGTTTTCCTCCGGATAGGAGCTGCCGCCAAAAGCATCCAGATAAACAACGGTTTTGCTGCTTAGGGAGAAGCAAAAATCCTCCCATTGACACACATAGTCGCACAGCTCACCGGCAACAATGCCGCCCTGCAGCATACTGTCCAGCTGCAAGCCCATTTCTTCGGTTCGTGTTCGGGCTCTGCGGTGAAGACTGCCTTGATCGCACAGCAGAACCAAAGCATTGTCCGGGACATAGTCCATCGCTGTGGTTATCTGAGGGTAAATATATGCCATGTAGCGGTCAGAGGCAGGGTTTGATACGCCATTGTGGTATTTTTCCAGATCCCGTTCCAGAGTTTTGATCAGGGCTTCGTTGATATTTTTTTTCCGTCGCTGTCTTTGCAGCAGGGCAGAGATATCAGAACATAAGCCTGCGATCCCCTTGGGGTGCAGCATAGGCTGAGTCTCTCCAACGGGCAGAATCACCACACGGTCGATGTTATCGGTACGTCTTTGGGTATCCGGGGCAAAATAGCCAATGGTATCCAGCTCGTCTCCGAAGAATTCCGCACGGAAGGGGTAATCAGCGGCAGGGGAGAAGACATCCAGAATGCCGCCTCTTAAGGCAAATTGGCCCGGTCCCTCTACCATGGGGCAACGGCTGTATCCGGCAGCAGTCAGCTTTTGAAGCAGTGCTTCCAAATTGTATTCCTTGCCGGTTTCCAGCGTGAAAGCGGCTTCCACCAGAGTGGATTGCGGTATGGTCCGCTGACTCAAAGCGTCCCATGTCATGATCTGTACATCCGTATGCCCGGTGGACAGGTCATAGAGCTGACGCAGGCGTTTTTGTTCCCATGCACGGGAAACTACGGCGGTGTCGTACAGTGTCAGTTCACGGCTTGGAAGGATGGGGAAGCTTTCTCCTAAAAATGCTTTCAGCTCATCATGCAGGCGTTTTGCGGACGTATCATCCTGACAGACGATTACCAGTGGATGTTGGCTATGCCGGTGAAGACCGGCAATGATGTGGCTGCGGTTGATTTGTCCGATACCGGTTACGGCAGTGGACTGATGATTGCGCACGCTATCGAGAAGTGCACTGTATTCCGGAATCAGGTGTAAAAAATCAAGAAGTTTTTCCATGGGATCCCTCGCTGTTGAACAGATAGTGGAGGTTTTCTCCACGCAATAATGCGGAAAGGGGATAAAAGTCCCCCTTTCCGTGATAAAAGAACAATATTCGTCAGGGAAGGCTCCCGTTGAAACGGTTGGCTGCCTCCCCGACACCCTGCTCTATGATGCATAGCACTGCATCGGCTGCACGATCCAGCGCAGAAGCCAGATCCTTTTCCTCTTTGGCAGAGAAGGCAGACAGTACCCAGTCCGCCAGATCCTGCTCCGGATGCGGTTTTGCGCCTACACCGATTTTTACCCGGGGAAAATCCTGGCTGCCCACCTCGCCTATGATAGACTTGATGCCATTGTGACCGCCGGCAGAACCATTGCCCCGGATACGAAGTCTTCCGGGAGAAAGTGAGATATCGTCAAAAAGAACGATGATATGCTGAGGTGGAATGTTGAAGTAGGCAGACAGCTGTAAAACGGAGCGTCCGGATAAATTCATAAAGGTCTGAGGCTTCAGAAGATAGAGTTTCCGTCCCTCATAAAGGGTTTGGGTATATAACCCCTGAAATTTCAGACGGTCGATCTTGCAGCCCAGCTTATCGCCAAGCAAATCGATGGCGCGAAAGCCTGCGTTGTGGCGGGTCTTTTCATATTCTCGTCCGGGATTTCCAAGACCAACCACAAGCCAGCTGTCGTTATTCTTATTGCCGAACACGGCTTAGAACAGTTCGGCGATGGAGGTACCGCCGTGAATGTGCTCAATGGCACGGGCAAAAACATGAGCCACATCAAGGAACTTGATCTTGCCGCTGGGGGTGTTGCCAACCTGGGGGATGGTGTTCAGGAACAGCATTTCCTTGATGACGCTGGCTTCAATGCGATCATAAGCAGGACCGGACAGTACACCGTGGGTGGCGCAGGCATAAACCTCCTTGGCACCGCCGACTTCAACCAGAGCTTTGGCAGCGTTACACAGGGAGCCGGCAGTATCCACCATGTCATCATACAGAATGCAGGTCTTGCCTCTGACGTCACCGATGACGTTCATGACCTCACACTCATTGGCTTTCTGGCGGCGTTTGTCCACAATGGCAAGTCCCATGTGAACCTTAGCGGCAAAATTACGGGCACGACCGACAGAGCCAACATCGGGAGAGACCACCACGAAATCATCGTGATTAAAGGACTCCTCAGGGAACTTATTCATATAGTACTCCACGAAGGTGGGGGAACCCAGCAAATGATCCAAGGGGATATCAAAGAAGCCTTGAATCTGGTTGGCGTGCAGATCCATGGTCAGAACGCGATCCGCACCGGCAACGGTAATCATATTGGCGACCAGCTTGGCAGAGATAGGGTCACGGCTCTTGGCCTTACGATCCTGCCGGGCATAACCGAAGTAGGGGATAACAGCCGTAATACGTCCGGCGGAGGCACGGCGGCATGCATCGATCATGACAAGCAACTCCATCAGATGATCATTGACAGGCTTACAGGTAGACTGAATCAGAAAGACGTCAGCACCACGGACGGTCTCTTCCAAAGTGACAGATGCTTCACCGTCGGCAAAGGTGCGGACGACGCTTTGACCCATAGGCAGCCCCAGTTCCGCACCAATGGTCTTTGCGAATTCTGGATTGGAATTGCCACAGAAAATCTTAACGTTGTCTCCAAATGTGATCATTAAAATCATACCTCGCTTTATTCTGTTTCTGCCCGCAGCACACTGCTTCAGGCTGTGATAGCCATATTATAGCATTTAGCCGGGGAAAAAAGCAACACCAATAGGTAAGAAATACCGCCCAAAAAACACGGAAAAACCGAGGCTGTTTCTGTCAAAGCGACAGTTTTAGACAGAAATGTAAAATATGCCCACAAATGTAAGATGGATAAAAAAAGCTTTTCAATTTCTGTAACTTATGCTATAGTATGGTTAAAAGAAAGGAGATGTGTTTTGATATGAAGAAAAAATGGCTCATATTTGGGGCGGTGGCACTGGTTTTGGCGCTGATCGGAGGTGCTGTCATTGTTCATTTCTGGTTTGAATCCGATGGCGTCAGGACTTTGGGAAACGATATCCATGCGGAGCTTTCGGGGAAATGTTATATTATTGACCCCGAAACCGGAGAAATTACCGATGAGACCACAATTTATATCAGTGGGTCTTCCAGTTATTCGGACAGCAGCATTTTTGAGGGAGATCTGACCGTGGTTGGTTATCAGAACACCGCATCCGGCACCATCGAAAAAACCATGGGTGTTGAGCAGGGGGATCAGGGATATTGGCTGATCCACTATCTGGAAAGCTGTACCCACCGGGAAACTGTGGATGGAATCACAAAGGATGTTGAGCATCTATGCGATTACCAGTATATTTATTACTTAACCCCTGGGGTGCATGATCAGGTGATCGTCCGCATCGAGCCGTGGGACGGAGATCCGCTTTACGCAGTACTTGCCGACACGCAGACAGAGGCACTGCATCGCTATGAGGCGTTTGCATCCAATCATCCGTAATCCTAAAAATAACTGAATTTGCGGCTGGAGCGGAAAACTGCCTTCAGCCGCTTTTCTGTACACAGTTTGATAAAGTTCTGACTTGTAAGCCCATTGTCCCTGTGGTATAATAATACGAATAACAAAAGATGAGGTAATCGCTATGAATGAGACCATTCGTATCCGTGGTGCCAGGGAGAATAACTTAAAAAATGTGGACCTGACCATTCCGAGAGATAAACTGGTGGTGTTCACTGGACTTAGCGGCTCGGGTAAATCCAGTCTTGCCTTTGATACCATCTATGCGGAGGGGCAGCGCAGATATGTGGAGAGTCTGAGCTCCTATGCCCGGCAATTTTTAGGGCAGATGGATAAGCCGGATGTAGACTCTATTGATGGCTTGTCTCCTGCCATCTCCATTGACCAGAAGACCACCTCAAAAAACCCCCGTTCTACTGTAGGAACGGTTACAGAGATCTACGATTACCTGCGTCTGCTGTGGGCGAGAGTGGGTACTCCCCATTGCCCAAAGTGCGGTAAAGTCATTAGTCGTCAGACCATAGACCAGATCGTGGATAGAATTGAAGATCTTCCTGCCGGTACACGCTTCATTATTCTTTCTCCCGTGATCCGTGGGAAAAAGGGTGAACATCATAAGGTCTTTGAGGATGCCAGAAAAAGCGGCTTTGCCCGGGTCAGAGTCGATGGGATTCTTTATGATCTGAGCGAGCAGATTCCTTGTGAGAAGAACAAAAAGCATCACATTGATCTGGTTGTGGACAGGCTTGTGATCAAGGATGGACAGCGTCGCCGCCTGACCGATTCCATTGAGACGGCCTGCGCCCATTCTGGAGGCTTAGTGACGGTGGAGCTGCCATCCTCTGGGGAGGAGTTGAGCTTCTCCCAGAATTACGCCTGTGAGGATTGCGGCATCAGCCTTTCGGAGTTAGAGCCGCGTATGTTCTCCTTTAATAATCCGGCAGGTGCATGCCCCAGCTGTACCGGCTTGGGCTTTCAACTGGTGGCGGATGAAGATTTAGTGATTCCGGATAGGGATAAATCTATTTTTGACGGAGCAATTCAGGTCTCAGGTTGGAGCAATGCAAGAACGGATTCCGTTTTCAGAATGTATTTTGAAGCATTGGCGCAAAAATATCATTTTTCCCTGACTGTTCCCGTTAAGGAACTGCCGAAAGAAGCCTTGGATGTGATTCTTTACGGAACAAAGGGCGAGAAGCTGCGCATGACCTACAACCGGGGAACCGGGATGGGCGTTCTGGAGCAACCCTTTGAAGGCATTCTCAACAATGTCTCCAGACGATATCGTGAGACCCAGTCTGATGCCGCCCGAAAAGAGCTGGAGGAGTGCATGGCCAGTGCTCCCTGCCCCCATTGCAGGGGAGAACGGCTGTCCGACATTGCCCGGGCAGTTACCGTTGGCGGTATTGGAATTATGGATTTTTGCCGCATGAGTGTGGCGAACGCACTGAAATTTACGGAGAACCTGCATCTGGAGGGCAGCATGGCACTGATTGGGGAGCAGATTCTTCGGGAGATCAAAGTGCGGCTGCGGTTTCTGATGGATGTGGGTCTGCAATACCTGACCCTGTCCAGAGCTGCAGGAACTTTGTCGGGCGGCGAAAGCCAGCGCATCCGTTTGGCGACCCAAATCGGATCTTCACTGATGGGGGTCTTGTATATTCTTGACGAACCATCCATTGGACTGCACCAGAGGGATAATGATAAGCTGTTGGGAACCCTTAGAAGCCTGAGGGATCTGGGAAATACCCTGATCGTTGTGGAGCATGACGAGGATACCATGCGAGCGGCGGACTACATCGTGGATGTAGGACCGGGTGCCGGCAGCCATGGGGGTGAAATCGTGGCGGCTGGCAGTTTAGAGGATATCATTGCCCAGCCTCGGTCCATCACCGGTCAGTATCTGTCAGGGGTCAAAAAAATACCCGTTCCCACGGTTCGTCGTCAGGGGAACGGACGCTTCCTTCAAATCTGTGAGGCGGCAGAAAATAATCTTAAAAATATTGATGTTTCCATTCCGCTTGGAACCCTAACCTGTGTTACCGGTGTTTCCGGCTCCGGCAAATCCAGTCTGGTGGGAGAGGTGCTGAACAAAACGCTGCTTGGTAAACTGAACCATGCCCGAACCCGTCCCGGAAAATGCCGGTGCATTCAAGGTCTGGAGCATTTGGACAAGGTCATTGATATTGACCAGAGCCCCATTGGCAGAACGCCCCGGTCCAATCCTGCTACCTATACGGGGCTGTTCAACGATATCCGGGAGTTGTTTGCCTCTACAGCGGATGCCAAGCTTCGGGGATACGGTCCCGGACGGTTCAGCTTCAACGTTAAAGGCGGACGCTGCGAAGCATGCAGCGGTGACGGCTTGGTAAAAATTGAGATGCATTTTCTTGCGGATGTCTATGTTCCCTGTGAGGTTTGCCGGGGCGCACGGTACAATCGGGAAACGTTGGAGGTTCAGTATAAGGGAAAAAACATTTCTCAGGTATTGGATATGACGGCAGAAGAGGCGGTGGACTTCTTCGAGAACCTGCCTAAGATTCGAAGAAAGGCTCAGACTTTGGTGGAGGTCGGTCTGGGATATGTGAAGCTGGGGCAATCCAGTACCACCTTATCCGGCGGTGAGGCCCAGCGAGTCAAGTTGGCAACGGAGTTGGCAAGGGTGTCCACGGGACGGACGATTTATGTACTGGATGAACCAACCACCGGTCTCCATGCGGCGGATGTTCACAAACTCATTGAGGTTCTGCAGCAGTTGGTAGATACAGGAAATACGGTTTTGGTGATCGAGCATAATCTGGACGTGATCAAAACAGCAGATCATATCATTGACCTTGGACCGGAGGGCGGAGAGGACGGCGGTTATCTGGTGGCCTCCGGCACCCCGGAGCAGGTAGCGGCTGTGCCACAGAGCTATACCGGTTCCTATTTAAAGCGGTATTTGTAAAAAAAACAGCCTGCCGGTTTGGCCGGCAGGCTGGGGGATCACCTGGATGCGTAAAGGTGGGCAGGGAGGACATCGGAAAGCTCAAGAAGACCGTGCTCCCAGCCTCCCGCGTAGTCTACGTCTGTTGCACCGGAAGCCAAGGTGGCAGTACGTCCCAGCTTGATGGGAAAGCTCAGGGTTACCCTGGTTCCAGTCCCCGAGGGCTGATCCAACAGTACGGTTCCTCCGTGTACCTTGGCGGCACAGCGGATCAAGACCATACCCAGCCCAAGGCCGCTTAATCCGTCTTCAATACCGGGCTGACGGCGATAGCGATGGAAAACATCTCCGAGAATTTTGGGGGAGATTCCACTGCCCTGATCTGCTACACTCAGATATAATCGTCTGTCACGGCAGGTGAGGGAGAGTTGAATACTGCTGCCAGCCTGGGAAGATTTCAGAGCGTTGGAGACCATGTTGTAGATGGCACGTTCCAGAAGCTGGTCATCGATCAGACAGATGATATCTTCGTTGGGAAGGCTGCAGCTCAGGGTAACACCGCAGTGCTCAGCCAGTTCCTGTACTTTCTGGAAGACCTCAGCAGTAAGGCTGGTAACATTCTGGCAGACCATATGATTGGAAATACCATCGATATAGTGCACGGCATCGGCCATGTTGCACAGCATACGGTGGATACGCCAAAGGTGCCGGTTCATCTGGGTGGCATATTCCTGCATTTTGGGTTCTTGAGCATCAGCGATTATGGGAGAAAGATTTCCGGCTGTGGCGATTACGGAGGAGACGGGCTGACGCAGGGTGGTGGCGACCAGAGAGAGGGTTTTTAATTCTGCTTGCGCTGCGTCCGCGTCAATTACAAATACGTCAGCATTATCAAGGTGCGTGACAGATGTTGACAAGGAGTGCCCGTTGTGCGTCAGAGACAGAAACAGACAGCCGTTTTCGAACTGGTCGTATGTTGGAGCATTGTTGCCCAGTAGTTGAGCCACAGGTGTGTCCTTCTGGATCAGCATACGTTCAGCCCCACTGTTGCAGTGAATGATGATTCCGTTTTGCACACAAAATGCGGGATGAGGGATTAAGGCGAGCATTGCGGTTAGATCTGTGTGGTTGTTCATGGCAATCCTCCTTGGAGTATATCTTGTGCATTATTTTTTTAAAAATTACATCGACCCTTTTCGACTAATTTCGATTATTTGCAATTGCTGTAATTTTAACGCAATCCCCAAGAAATAGCAAGGGGAAAATTTAAAGGATGGTGAAAAATATGTCTGTACATGATGGACATCGCCAGCGACTGAAGAAGCGGTTTCTGGAACAAAGCTTGGATTCCTTTACACCAATTCAGGCATTGGAGATTTTGTTGTTTTATTGTATTCCCAGGCAGGATACCAATGAACTGGCGCATCGCTTACTGGATCATTTTGGAAGCTTTTCTCAGGTGCTGGAAGCGGATGTGGAGGAACTGGTCAAGGTTAACGGCATTGGTGAGAATACAGCCACCTTCTTAAAGCTGGTTCAGGCAGCGGGACGTTATTACGATGTGGATCGAGTCCGCATGGAGGAGAAGCCTTTACTGACGACGGAGGATTGCGGTGCTTATCTGCAAGCCTTTTTCAGAGGACGTTGCAATGAAATGGTAGTACTGCTGTGTTTGGACGCAAAATGCAAGGTGCTTTCCTGCCGTGTTGTGGGAGAAGGGGGACTCAATTCCACAGCTGTACCCACCCGACGGGTGATCGAAATGGCACTGGCAGCGAAGGCAGCCAGTGTTATTCTGGCACACAACCACCCCAGCGGCATTGCACTTCCATCCAGTGAAGACATTATCACCACCAGACGATTAGCCACTGCGCTGGGGGCGGTGGATGTGGTGCTGTCGGATCACCTGATCATAGCAGACAACGATTATATATCCATGGTTCAATCCGGTTGTTACCGGCCTGGTATGGAATATCTTTAAAAACAGGAAAGTACGATGACCGTGCTTTTTCTGCTGTATCATGCCTACGTTTTTTCTTGAAAAATGACACACCTTGGGGTATGATATACGGGAGATTAAGGAGGAGAAAAGAACCGATGGAAAAAATTACGAGCTTTACGATTGATCACATCAAGCTTCAGCCGGGGCTTTATGTTTCCCGGAAGGATCGGGCAGGGGAGCAGACCGTGACCACCTTTGACCTGCGGCTTACCAGTCCAAATGAAGAACCGGTAATGAATACGGCAGAGGTGCATACCATTGAGCATCTGGCAGCCACCTACTTGAGAAATAACGCGCAGTGGAAGGATCAAGTGCTGTATTTTGGTCCCATGGGCTGCCGCACCGGGTTCTATTTGCTGCTGTTTGGGGATCATACCTCAGAGGAGGTCCTGCCGCTGGTTCGGGATTGCTTCCGCTTTATTGGAGCATATCAGGATGAAGTACCCGGAGCAAGTGCCAAGGATTGCGGCAATTATCTGGATATGAATTTGACGATGGCGAATTATTGGGGCAGACGCTACGCCACGTTGTTGGAGAATATCACATCGGACCGTTTGGTCTATCCAAAGTAAGGAGCGTGTACTATGACAAAGCTTGGAATCATCGGTGCTATGGAGGAAGAAGTGGAAACCCTTCTGGCGCAAATGGAGAATAAAACCGCAGCCACTGTGGCAGGGAGTACCTTCTATGAGGGAACGCTTTCCGGTTTGGATGTGGTAGTGGTCCAGTGCGGTATCGGCAAGGTCAATGCAGCCCTTTGTGTCCAGATCCTTTGCGACCGCTATCAGATCACCCACGCCGTCAATACCGGCATTGCAGGCTCTCTGTGCGCTGACTTGGACATTGGTGATCTGGTAGTCAGCCGGGATGCCATGTACCACGATTTTGATTGCGTTCATTTTGGTTATCCCTATGGAAAGGTGCCCGGCATGGATGTGGTTTCCTTCCCGGCAGACGAGATGATGGTACGGCTTGCTGTGGAAGCCGCCCGGCAGGTGCACCCCGATCATGTTACCATTGGCACAGTTGCCAGTGGCGACCAGTTTGTAGCCAGCGAAGCGGTCAAAGATAAGATCATTGCCCATACCCAGGCACTGTGTACAGAAATGGAGGGTGCGGCCATTGCCCAGACGGCTTATCGAAATGGTATTCCTTTCGTAATTCTCAGAGCCATTTCCGACAAAGCGGATAACTCTGCCCAGATGGATTATCCTACCTTTGAGAAGCAAGCTGCCCACCGCTGCGCCGCTGTTACTATGAAACTGGCGGCAGCACTGAAAAACTAAGATAATAAAATTGCCCACTGCAAAACCGAGGGTTTCGCAGTGGGCAATTTTTAAAGGAAATCATTCCAGCTCAAAGGCTCCGGTGTAGAGCTGATAGTAGGTGCCCTTCTGGGCAATCAGATCTTCGTGGGTTCCGCGCTCAATGATGCGCCCATGATCCAAAACCATGATGCAGTCTGAATTCATAACGGTAGACAGCCGGTGAGCAATGACAAAGGTGGTCCTGCCATGCATCAGGGCATCCATACCCTTCGCAACCAGAGCTTCCGTCCGGGTATCAATGGAGGAGGTGGCCTCATCCAAAATCATCACCGGGGGATCGGCTACCGCTGCTCGGGCAATGGCAATCAGCTGCCGCTGTCCTTGGGACAGGCTGGCACCATTGGCGGTCAGCTCCGTCTGATAGCCCTCAGGCAGTCTTGTGATAAAGTCATGGGCGTTGGCGAGCTTGGCAGCCTGGATACATTCTTCATCGGTGGCATCCAGCTTACCGTAGCGGATATTGTCCATAACCGTTCCGGTAAATAGATTGGTTTCCTGAAGGACCACACCCAGACTGCGCCGCAGGTCAGGCTTTTTGATCTTGTTGATGTTGATACCATCATAGCGGATCTTTCCATCAGCAATATCATAGAAGCGGTTCAGGAGGTTGGTGATGGTGGTTTTACCGGCACCGGTCGCACCTACAAAGGCGATCTTCTGTCCGGGACGGGCGTAGAGTGTTACATCATAGAGTACCTGCTTTTCCGGCACATAGCTGAAATCTACCATATCCATAACAATATCGCCCTTCAGCTCGGTATAGGTTACAGTGCCATCTGCTTGATGGGGATGCCGCCATGCCCAGTGACCGGTGCGCTTGTCGCTTTCGGTAATGCTTCCGTCGGCACCGATGTTGGCGTTGACCAGAGTAACATAGCCATTGTCCACCTCCGGTTCCTCATCCATCAGCTCAAAGATACGCTCTGCTCCGGCTAGTGCCATCACAATGGCATTGACTTGGTTGGAGATCTGGTTGATAGGCATATTGAAGGTTCTTGAAAGCATCATAAATGCCATCAGATCACCCAGACTCAGAAGCTGACCATTGGAGCGAACCACCAGCATACCACCTACAATGGCAAGGATGGCATACTGGATGTATCCCAAATTGTTATTGATGGGACCCATGACGTTGGAGAATTTACCGGCGGTATAAGCGTTTTTGCACAGCGTCTCATTTAGCTCATCAAATTCCTTCTCACAAACCCCCTCGTGGTTGAATACCTTGACGACTTTCTGACCGTTTACCATTTCCTCAATATATCCATTCAGGGCACCCAGAGACTTCTGTTGTCCGATAAAATATTTACCGGACTTGCCTGCCAGGGTCTTGGATACGAAAACGATACCGGCAACGGTAAATAGCATCACACCGGTTAGAATGGGGGAGGTGATGATGAGTGTTATAAAGACCACGATCAGAGTGATCAGGGAGGAGACGGTTTGGGGGATGGATTGAGAAATCATTTGCCGCAGGGTATCAATGTCGCTGGTGTATCGGGACATGATGTTTCCGGCGGTGTTGCTGTCAAAGTAGCGAAGGGGCAGAGTCTGCATTTTTGTGAACATGGCATCCCGAATCTCCTTCTGGGTACCCTGACCGACCTTGACCATCAGGAAATTGAAGAAGAAGGAACCCAACATACCGGCAAGGAAAATACAGGCAATTTGGATAAGATAATGAAATACCGGCTTGAAGTCCGTGGAGCCGCTGTCCACCATAGGAAGAATATATTTATCCACTAAGGTGCCCAACGACTTGCTGCCCATGGTTTGAGCAACGGAGGTAAGGATAATGCAAATCAACACGACAATGAGGGTAGGGAGATACCGTTTCATGTACCCCAGCAGCCGAAAAAGGGTCTTCTTTGGGTCTTTTGCAAGGCGACCATCGCCGGAAAGTCGAACAGGAGGCATTATTCATCCCCTCCTTTCTGCTGAGAATAGAATACTTCCTGGTAAATGGCGGAGGATTTCATAAGCTGATCGTGGGTACCTACATCCACCACCTGACCGTTATCCAAAACGATGATCATATCCGCATCCTGTACCGACGCGACTCGCTGGGCAATGATGAGCTTTGTGGTTCCTGGAATTTCTTCCTTAAAGGCTTGGCGAATCATGGCATCGGTACGGGTATCAACTGCGGAGGTGGAGTCATCGAGGATCAGAATTTTGGGCTTTTTAAGTAAAGCTCTTGCGATACAAAGCCGCTGCTTCTGACCGCCGGAGAGGTTGGTGCCGCCTTGCTCAACATAACTGTCATAACCGTCGGGGAAGGAGGTGATGAAGTCATGGGCACAGGCAAGCTGACAGGCATGCTCCAGCTCGGCATCAGTGGCATCCGCATTGCCCCAACGCAGATTTTCCTTGATGGAGCCGGAGAACAGAACATTCTTCTGAAGCACCATGGACACCTGATCACGCAGTATCTGCACATCATAATCCCGGACATCCACGCCGCCTACCTTTACACAGCCCTCGGATACATCATACAAACGGGGAATCAGCTGAACCAGTGTGGTTTTGCTGGAACCGGTTCCGCCCAGAATGCCCACGGTGGCACCGGAGGGGATATGAAGGTTCACGTTTTTCAAAGCCCGGTGCTGAGCAGTTGCACTGTAACGGAAGGAGACATTCTCAAAATCGATGGAACCGTCAGCAACATGGGATACGCCTTCGGCAGGGGAGTTCAGGTCCGGTTCCTCCGTCAGAATTTCATAGCAACGCTTCATCGGCGCGCGGCTCATGGTCATCATAACAAAGACAAGGGAAAGGTTCAGAAGACCCATGAGGATTTGAGTGGTATAGGTAAACATGGAGCTGAGCTGACCGGTGGTAAGACCTACGGCGGGATCATTTCCCGAAGCCACTACCATTTTAGCACCCAACCAGGAAATGCCCAGCATACAGGTGTAAACGCACAGCTGCATAATTGGATTGTTCAACGCTAAAATCTTTTCAGCCTTGCAGAAATCCTTGAAAATTGACCCGGAAATATCGGTAAACTTTTTCGTTTCCTCATCTTCCCGGACAAAGCTTTTCACCACGCGAATGCCGTGGACATTTTCTTGAACCACGTTGTTCAGCTTGTCATAGGTCTTAAAGACCCGATCAAAAATTTTGAATACAAGCGGAACGAGACAAATCAATGCGATTGCCAGAATGGGCAGAGCAATGGCATAGACCATGCTGAGTCTCGTGCTGATACGCAGAGCCATGATCAGAGCCAATACCAGCATCATGGAACAGCGGATGGTCATACGAATCATCATCTGAAAGGTCATCTGCAAATTCGCCGTATCCGAGGTCAGTCGGGTGACAATGGATGCACTGGAGAATTTATCAATGTTACTAAAGCTGAATTTCTGGACCCGATGGTACATATCGTGCCGCAGATTTTTGGCAAAGCCGGTGGCAGCCTTGGACGCAAAAATGGCAGAGGCGACACCAAAACAAAGGGAACACAATGCGCATAGTATCAAAATCAGCGACTTTTCCAAAACATAGCCGCTGTCTTGCAGCTTGATGCCATAGTCATACAGATCCGCCATGACCAACGGGATCAGCATTTCCATGGCAACCTCTCCTGCCATGCACAATGGGCTGAGTAACGCTGCCCATTTGTACTCTCTGACACATTTTAACAGACGTTTGATCATTCATTTTCCTCCTTATGGAACGATTTACAGGGGGTGACACCCATATTGCAAATTGCCCGATCCAGCATCTGAGTAAACTGGGCCTGTTCTTCCGGTTGGAAGTTCTCGACGATTCGCTTTTCAATCTCAGCGATCACCTGATTCATTCGTTCACAGCATTCCTTCCCTTTGGGGAGTATGTAAACGCGTTTGATGCGGTGATCTGTGCCGTCCGGCTGAAACCGGATGAAGCCTTTTTTCTCCATTCGGTTCAGAGTACCGGATACACTGGGATGGCTCAGATGAAAATGATCTTCGATGTCCCGTGGACATGGGGGATACTGCTGATGGGCGACATACCCCAGGATTCGTCCCTGGGATGCGGTCAACTCCATCTGGGCAAGGGCGTCGTTCATGATCTGGTCCGTGCACCAGTGTAAGACACGAAACCTGGGACCAAAATGGTGATCCAAACCAGGCACCTCCTTAAAATGTAGCGTGTTACCGATCTATACTATCACAGCCTATGAATTTTGACAAGAGGGTCAATAAAAAGTTTACAAATCAATGGGGATTGCACAGCTGGGTTGACTCTGGTATACTATCCTTACACAGAAAGGGAGTGGGGCAATGGAAGCGGATTGTCATATTCATATGGTTTTGGATGGCATGGATTGGAAAAGAGCCGTCGCGCGTCATTCCGAAGAACCGGATTTGAATTGGATACACCAGATCCTGCGCCGCTACCAGCAACAGGGCGTTACCTATTTAAGAGACGGCGGTGACCGCTGGGGCGTAGGTGCAGCCGCAAAAAAGCTGGCAGGGGAGTATGGTATTCGCTACAGAACGCCCTTATCCCCACTGTGCAAAGCCGGACATTACGGCAGCTTTATTGGGTGGACTTATCACGACCTCAAAGAGTATGTGGGGCTGGTACGAAATATCCGGGAGGAAGGCGGAGACTTCATTAAGTTGATGGTATCAGGGCTGATGGACTTTGATCAATTTGGTGTCCTGACCTCTCAGCCCCTGGAGCCGGAGCTGATTCGGGAACTGATCCACATTGCCCATGAGGAAGGCTTTTCGGTCATGGCACATGCAAACGGTGCCCGGACGGCAGAGGCGGCAGCCGCTGCTGGGGTAGACAGTGTAGAGCATGGGGCATATCTTGATGCCGACGCGCTTTCTGCTATGAAAGAAAATGATGTTGTTTGGGTACCGACCTTAAGCACCATCGGGAATCTCCGGGGAAAGGGACGCTTCTGTGAAAAAGCACTGCAAGCCATCTTGGAAAGTGCAATGGAAAATATTGCGGCATTTGCAAACCGGGGCGGTCTTCTGGCACCCGGTACCGATGCCGGAGCCTGGGCAGTACCCCATGGCACTGACTCGGAATACACCCTTCTATCCCAGACCCTGGGAACCGGTGCCTCATCCATTCTGGACAGGGGGACGGAAAAGATCAAAGAGAAATTTTAAAATAGGCTGCTGCGCTCGATAAAGGAAAGATAAAAACAGATTAGCTCAGTTTAGTTCGAGTGGAACACACATCTCCGTTCCCTGTGCCACTATAGTCGATAGCATAATAATTGCTACAGCATAGTACACAATCCCAATAAATACAACGGGTATATATGATAAGCCAGGAGAAAGATAAAATAAAGAACTCGGAGCGTTAAGAGAAAGGTGATAGACAATTTGCCCTAAGAATACATACCCAGCTGTTGCAACGATCAAAAACTCAACAATGTAGACTGTGGTGTTATTCGAAAAGCTTACCAATTCTAAGAAACTGAATATCAAAAGAGGGGCACTACTGTTCATATGATCTCTAAACTGATACTTGAACTGTCTGCCTGGTTTTGTAGAATCGAGCGGTTGAAAAAACGCCTGTTTCCATTGTGTCATATTTTTGACAAGTGGATATCCATTTTTGCAGGATTGGTAATTCTGATAGAGTTCTTGCAATCTTTTTGCATTTTTCTTGAATACGATGTTACGCAATATAAAGAAAAGCAGCAGCCAGAGTATCAGCCCAACATGGATAGCAAAAACACCCCAAATGAATATTGAAAGATTAAATGACAATAACTTCTGTGTCATTCGAATCGTCGAAAAATAATCAGATTTATTGTTTTTTATTTTAACAAGGAAAACTAAAAAGAATAAACCAATCATCAAAAAGAAAAAAACTACCAAAAGGAATAATCGCTGTATGATTTCCTCGAAACTGCCACTAAACAAAATGATCTCTCCCTTAAATTGATAGTGCCTTTACAAATGCGTTAAGCCATTTCTTTGCGGACGTCAGATTGGAAAGGCGGCTGCTGAAATATTTTGCAATCTTTGAAATGCATTTGTTATTGCAATGCATAGAAGACAGGAGACGGTTCGAAACCATTGAACAAACCAAGGAATGGTAGTAAGTACATTCTACCACATCTCCATTGCTGTATGCAAGACTTGTCAGCCAATTTGTGGAAGAATTATAGGAGTAATTTGCTAATGCTACACTTGGCGTAGTAGAAGATATTATTTTCCCATATATAATAAAACGTAAGTTTTGATAAAAATGCAACGGGAAAAGAATCGTACACCTGCACAGTTTACAGGTGTACGATTTGGCAATTATGTCCAGATGGATTCAATCAGTTGAATTATTTTACTGTATGTGAGTGAGCAACGATTTCAGGTATTAATATGCGTATTTTGTAGACACTTCAAGGATTACGCCGTTGGGATCAAGTACATATCCTACTGCGTAAGTACGGTATGTGTTGCCGACGGTGATGGAACGAGTTTTGGACAGAGACGCAAACTGTGTTCCTGTATTTTCCCAGGTCATGACCGTTTCCCATTTGCTGTTTTGGTACATTTGCAGATACATAACAAGTCTGACGCGAATGCTGGACGTTGTCATAAGCTCGCTTTTACAGGTTGCGATGCCGGTTGACGTATTGATCGAAAGTGATGCGGTGGCAGAGTCGATATAGGTGTATCGTGGCTGTACGGTCTCCGGAACAGCTGCATAGGCAGGGGATGCCACCAATGCTGTCATTACAATTGCTAACATAAGCGCAAATATCTTTTTCATCATTATCCTCCATAAATCATGTTGCTCCAATCTGGACATTGCGCAATTGCTTCAACCAGATCCCAGGCTTCTTCGTAATCCATATTTGATACTCTCAGACTGTAAATTATTTTTGTTGCGTCATCGATCCAGATAAAACGATAAGCGTCCTTTTTGACTAAAACACCGTCGTATTCCAAAACCTTGATTTGAGAGACCTCAGCGTTTTCGGTGTCATAGCTATAATTTTCCACTAATGACAAAGCGTGAAAAGTAATACTATGGTTTTCATCGTTTTCATAATGAGAAAAGAAACCGCCAGTTTCCAAGAATGAGAAACGAATTAGCTCATATCCCTCTGGAAGAAATCCAATCAAGGGCGACTTCTTTCGTTCTTCCGACTGCAAGGGGGCAGTTGGAAAAGAAGAGGGGGGAGTATCATCCATTATAATGGTAGAATATCTTTCGCTTTCTCCAAAGAGGAAGCGGAAGGCTGGGGTGCGGATGGCTTCCACGGAGGCTGCCAAGATACTGCCGGCGCAGAACAGAACCAACACGACGGCTGCGGCTCGTCCGATAACCTTGTAAACAGCCTGGGGAGTTTTTTTGCGCCCTTGAGCGGCGAAGGTGCTGTGGATCAGGCTTCGGCACTTCTCGTCAAGCTCCTCCGAAAAGGGTGGCAGCTCCCCACGAGCCTTTGCCTGCGTGAATTCCTCCAGAAGACGTTTGCCCTCTATCAGGGCGGCTTCATCCATTAACTCGTCCGAGCACTTTGGTCTGCGGCTCTTTTTCATAGTAAATCACCCTCCCAATCTTCTAGTAATTTTCTTGCGTTTTTCTTTGCACGACTCAGTGCCATGCGGACGCTGCCATAGGAATAGCCGGTTTGAGCAGCCAATTCCAAATGGGAAAGTCCGTCCCAATACTTACCTTTCAGCAGAATCCAGTCCCTCTTTGGTAGATTTTTACGCAAAAATTCAACGGCCTGCTGATTGCTGGTTTGTTGGAAAGATTCATGCATCCTTTGTTCTGTCACCTGCCGCAACAATTCTTTTTCTGGCAGCGGAACCATTTTTGACTTTGTTATTCTAAATTGGTCTACATATACGGAATTTACGGTGGAGGCGAGATAGGACATTAGATGTCCGGGCGAAGTTTCCACAATCTTTTGAAGTGTGTCACAATATCTTATCAGTCGCAGGAGCACCTCTTGCATGATATCCTCTGTTTCAAATGATCCAGTATTTCGGCGGCTGACCAAGTAAAAGATAATCTCGCAATGATTTTCATAAAATTCTGTAAACCACTGCTCTGTGGAAGCATCTATGGTGGTATCTTTGTCTGCCATAAGTGTCTCCTTAACCGAAAATGTAACCTTATATGCTGGATACGCATAAAATCAAAAAATGCAACACGAAATTTCTAACCTCCCCAAAAGTAAACAAATTGTACATCTGCCTAATTCGCAGACGTACAATTTGTTTTTCTTAAATTAGGGGAAGTTTTGGAATATAAAGCTAAGGTATCAAACTTGTTGTTGATCTCTAAAAATCTTACACGATACCCTGAGCGTTCATGGCATCGGCAACCTTCAGGAAGCCGGCGATATTAGCACCTGCTACATAGTTGCCTTCCATGCCATACTCCTTTGCGGCAGCATCCAGGTTGTGGAAGATGTTGACCATGATGGTCTTCAGCTTGCTGTCCACTTCCTCAAAGGTCCAGCTCAGACGCTCGGAGTTCTGGCTCATTTCCAGAGCGGAGGTAGCGACACCGCCGGCGTTGGAAGCCTTACCGGGGCAGAACAGAATGCCGCTGTCCTGGAAGTACTTAGTGGCGTCCAGGGTGGTGGGCATGTTCGCACCTTCAGCAACTGCGAAGCAGCCGTTGGCAACCAGCATTTTGGCATCCTCCAGATGCAGCTCGTTCTGGGTGGCGCAAGGCAGAGCCACATCACAGGGAGTGGACCATACGCCCTTACCCTCGTGATAAACGGCATTGGGACGAGCTTTAGCGTACTCAGTCAGTCTTGCACGCTTGACCTGCTTTACATCGATGAGGGTAGCCACGTCAATTCCATCGGGATCGTAGATCCAGCCGGTGGAGTCAGAGCAGGTGACAGGCTTTGCGCCCAGCTGCCATGCCTTTTCGATGGCGTAGGTAGCAACGTTACCGGCACCGGATACCACAACAGTCTTGCCCTCCAGGGACTTGCCGTTGCACTTGAGCATCTCATCGGTCAGATACAGCAGACCGTAGCCGGTTGCCTGGGTACGGGCGAGAGAACCGCCGTAGCTCAGACCCTTACCGGTGAGCACGCCTTCGTAAACGTCACGAATGCGCTTGTACTGACCATACAGGAAGCCGATCTCACGACCGCCCACGCCGATATCTCCGGCAGGTACGTCGGTATCAGCGCCGATGTACTTATACAGCTCGGTCATGAAGCTCTGGCAGAAGGCCATGATCTCACGGTCGGACTTGCCCTTGGGATCGAAGTCGGAACCGCCCTTACCCCCACCGATGGGCAAGCCGGTCAGGCTGTTCTTAAAGGTCTGCTCGAAGCCCAGGAACTTGATGATGCCCAGGTTAACAGAGGGGTGGAACCGCAGACCGCCCTTGTAAGGACCAATGGCACTGTTAAACTGAACACGGATACCGTTGTTTACCTGAACCTGACCCTTATCGTCAACCCAGGGAACACGGAACAGGATGCAACGCTCGGGAGTGGTCAGCCGCTCCAGCAGCGCATTCTTGCGGTAAGACTCCTCGTTGCGCTCGATGACGATACGCAGGGACTCCAGAACCTCTTCTACAGCCTGATGAAATTCGGGCTGTGCGGGATTTTGCGCCTTAACCCTGGCCAGGGTTTCATCTATATAACTCATAAACAAATGTCCTCCTCGGGAAGTATTTCTGCGACTTATTGTAGCAGATGGATGGGAAGAATACAAGACTTTTTTGCAACATTTTTTCATTAACTTGCAAAACGAACAGATGTTACGTCAAAATTACCGATACATGCTGAAAAAAACGAAACTATACTTGTGCAGAATTTCACCTTGCTCTTGGAATAACTTCATCACGCAGCACATCGACCAGCATATTCAGATCATCCGTGGTGGTATCCCGACTCACAGAGACTCGGAAGGAGCCGTCGATGACCTCCGGAGACAGGTTCATTGCACTCATCACATGGCTGCGGTGTCCCTTGGCACAGGCACTTCCGGCGGAAACGCAGATCCCGTGATCCTGTAAAATGTTGATGGTATTTTGAGTAGGCAGACCGGGGATGGAAAGGGAAAGAATATGGGGAGCATCGTGGGCACCGTTGATCAGAATTCCTTCGGTTACTGTCAGTGCTTCAATGACTGCATCCAGCATAGCTTTCTCACGCTGGATATCCTCTTTTAATGTGGCGCACAAAGCAGCGCAGGCAGCGGCAAAGCCTGAAATTGCAGGAGTCCCTTCCGTACCGCTGCGGTGACCGCCCTCCTGACCTCCGCCCACCAGCAAAGCTGGGAAGGATTTTAATCGGGGACTGATATACAGCGCACCGGCTCCCTTGGGCCCGTGAACCTTATGGGAGGAAATACTGATCAGATCTGCGCCCAGCGATTTTGCTTGGAAGGGGACTTTTAGAAAGCCCTGTACAGCATCGGTATGAAAAACGGCGTTGGGACATAGCTTATGGGTCAATTTCGCCATCTGGCTGATCGGCATGAGGGCACCGGTTTCATTGTTTACCATCATCACTGAGACCAGAATGGTATCCTTCCGCAGTGCGTTTTTTAAATCACTCAGCGTCACACGCCCCAGTTTGTCCGGCTGTAAATAGGTGACCTCATAGCCTTGCGCCTCCAGCTCTTTCATACAATTTAATACGGCGTGATGCTCAACGGCGGTGGTGATAATATGCTTCCCACGCTTTCCCAGCCGCTTCACTGTGCCGAAGATGGCCCAGTTGTCCGCCTCTGTGCCGCCGGAGGTGAAAAATACCCGGTCATGCTCCGCACCCAAAGCGGAGGCAACCTGAATTCTGGCACTGCGTAAAGCGTGGGCTGCATCAATACCAAAGTCATAAAGCGCACTGGGGTTGCCCCATCCTTCGGTCAAAGCAGCATTTATTGCATCCACCGCCTCTTTGCAGGGCTTGGTAGTAGCGGAATTATCTAAATAAATCATGTCGTCTATCCTCATTTTCCAACGCAGAACCGCTCAAAAATTCTGGCTGTAATATCTTCACGGACCGTTGCTCCTGTGACTTCTCCCATGGCTTCCATGGCGGCTTCTACATCCAACAGCACTGCATCCGGTGTTAGCCCCAGCTTCAGACCCTGTATGGCAGAAAGGATCGCTTCATAGGCCCTGCGAATGGCGTTATATTGCCTTGCATTAGTCAGCACAGAGCCGTCACAGGGGGTGTTTCGCTCGAACAGTTCGTCTACCACGCCGGCAAGCAAATCCAAGCCTTCCCCGGTTTTGGCACAGATGGATATTACATTCATAAAGGGAAGGTCACTGGGCGCAATGCAATTGCCTAAGTCTGATTTGTTGATCAACGCAATGGCATTTTCATGCGCACAACACAGTTCGATAATATCATTATCTTCCGCAGAAAGGGGAGCGGAGCCGTCACAAACAAACAGAACCAGATCCGCATCTTCCACTGCTTTTTTAGAACGCTCCACACCGATGGCTTCCACCGTGTCAGCGGTCTCCCGGATTCCTGCGGTGTCGATCAGACGCAATCTGGTGGAGCCCAACATTACCGTTTCCTCTACCGTATCCCGGGTAGTGCCGGGGATATCGGTGACGATTACCCGATCGTACCCGGCAAGGGCATTCAGAAGGCTGGACTTTCCGACGTTTGGTCTGCCAACAATGGCGGCGGCAACACCCTGACGAAGGATACGTCCCTGCCCATAGGTTTGCAGCAAGGCATAGAGGGTTTTGGCGTTTGTGCGCAAATTGTCTTCGTAGGCATTCAGACCAAAATCCTCAATATCCTCATCCGGGTAATCCAATACCGCATGGAAATGACTGCATAGATTTGTCAGACTGTCATAAATGGGGGCCAGCTTTTTTTGCAACGCACCGCCTACCTGACCGGCGGCGTTGGCTGCAGCTTCGGCGGTATCGGCTTCGATCAGATCGATCACCGCTTCTGCTTGGGTCAGATCCAATTGCCCGTTCAAAAATGCTCGCTTGGTAAATTCCCCACGTTTGGCGGGGACCGCACCGGCAGCATACAGCGCAGTCAGTCCTGCAGCCAGAACAGCGGGAGATCCGTGGCAGTGAAATTCCACCGTATCCTCTCCGGTGTAGCTTCTGGGACCCCGACAGTACACCACCATGCACTGATCAATGACCTGACCATCACGATCATGCAGCTGTGCCAGCATTAACTTTCGGTCAGGAGCTTCGGTTAGAGGTTTCTTATTATATAATGTAAGAACCCGGTCGGCAATCTGAGCGCAGCCGTCGCCGGAAAGCCGGATAATGCCAATGGCAGAAACTTGATTGCCGGTGGAAACGGCAGCAATAACATGGGACATAGGGGATATCCTCCTTTTTGTATCGTTCAACTATACCATTAAATCATAAAAAAAGCAATGCATATTCCTTTCAGTTCAGGGAACGCTATCCTTCAGAGGTGATACGATGGAACAGCCGACTCCCAGACCAAACCCGACCTATCCGGGACCGGTGACCGATTTGAATATTCGCTCGATCTTTAAGGAGGCGAACGACTTCATTGTCCGGGAGCTGCGCTGCGGACAATGGACACTCTATGCTTATGCCATCGATGGTCTGATTTCCGGAGGTGATGCATCAGAGTATATTTTTCGTCCCATAACCGAGCACCTTCACGCCGACACTTTGGAAGAACTGTACCATCAGGCTTTGGCTGGACAGGTTTATAACAGTGTGGCGGTGCCTTGCCGGGATTTGGATGCGGTAGCACTGAAGCTGGTCAACGGTTTTTGTGTGGTGCTGTTTCCAAGAGTCGGAGCGGTAGCTTTTGAGGTGAAAACCAGTGTAGTACGCAGTCCGGGCGCACCGGAGGTGGAGAACACCGTAAAGGGTGCAAAGGATGCTTTTGTGGAAACGGTTCGCATCAACACAAGTTTGGTGCGAAGACATTTACGCTCTCCGGATCTGCGGGTTCATGAAACGCAGGTTGGAAGACGAAGCCTAACCAATGTTTCCCTTGTTTGGCTGGAAGGAATCACAGACAGAGAGCTGGTGGAACGAATGAAGCGCAGATTGGATGATATTGATATCGATGGGATGCTCAGCCCTTCATCTGTGGAGGAATACATCACCGGCTCTCGTAGCACAGCCTTTCCACTTTTGCAGTATACAGAACGGACGGATAGATTCTGTCAAGGAATTCTGTCAGGTCAGATAGGCTTGCTGGTAGACGGCCTACCCTTGGGGTATCTGGCACCGGTGGATTTTGGTGCGCTTATGGATAGTCCGGAGGATCGGGGGAGGGATTATGTCAGTGCTACCTGTATTCGTCTTTTGCGCTATGGAGCGTTGCTGATTAGTCTGTTGCTCCCGGGCTTTTTTATTGCGTTGACCACTTTTCAGCATGAAATGATTCCACTCCCTTTGCTTCGTGCCATCATCGAAAGCAGACAGTCGGTCCCCTTTACCACGGCTCTGGAGGTTCTGGGATTGCTGATTGCATTTGAACTGCTGCAGGAGTCGGGGATACATTTGCCCCAGGCCATTGGACAAAGCGTCTCGGTGATTGGAGGTATTGTGGTGGGAACTGCCGCAGTGGAGGCGAAGCTGATTTCTCCGGCGGCACTGATCACGGTGAGTATAGCAGGCGTTTGTGGGTTTGTGCAGCCTAATCGGGATCTTGCGGAGGCGATTCGGGTCTGGCGTTTTATCTTAGCGGCGTTGGGTGCAATAGGGGGACTTTTTGGGGTGACGGTGGGTGCCATTGCCCTTCTAATTCATCTATCCGGGCTAAAGAGCTTGGGTGTACCCTACCTATCCCCCTTTTCGGAAGGGAGAACACCACCTGTTGTACGTCCTAAGCTAAAAAACCAAAAGCTGCGCCCGGAAGCGTTCGGTGCGGAAGATAAAAGGAGACAGAAATGAAAAAATGGGGTGTATATCTGGTCCTGATTGCGGCAGTGATATTTTTTGGGCGCAGTGACCGCAGTGGCGAGGATGTAGGCAATCTGCTGCCGGTACAATTGATAACGGCGGAGTGGACAGAAGGGAAATTACGGCTTCGAACCGACACGGGGCATACTGGGATCGGTGACAATGTTGCACAGGCACTGGAGGATATGAATGAGTCAGCGTCCGGAGCGATATTCTTGGATACAGCGGATTATTTGCTGGTCAAGAAGAATACTGTTCCGATGCTGGAGGAATTGACTGGGTATCTTCGTCCATCCTGTGCGGTGTGCCAATTTACAGGGAACGTGGAACTATCTGATGCGGTGTGTTATCTGGAATATCATATCCCGGAGCTTACACTTGCCATGTACGAAGCAGGGGAGCGGAAGCTCCCACTGTTGACATCCGAAGAAGGGAGAATGAAGCTTGTACAGTGAAGGAATCCCAGGGGGGCAGCTGGCGGCTTGGGTGTTCGTTGCGGTGGTTCCTACTGCAATACAGTTGACGGCCGGTGCATCATGGCTTAGTGTGTTACTGACGGTTTTGATTTGCTTATTTTGCACATGTCTGGTATGGCGCTGGGGGATAACACCAACCACAAAAAGCTATGCGGCTGCCATGTGGATGCTGATGGCAATTCTGCTTGGTGTGCTGTCGCAGGAGGCTATCAAATGTTGGTCCCAAGGAGGACACGTTGCAGTGCCTCTGATTCTGCTGGTACTTGCATTGTGGTCCGCATGGAAAGGTCCGGCAGCAGCGGCAGGGATAGGCTGCGTTCTGTTCTGGCTGTTTCTGATTCTCTATCTTGTTTTGTTTGCAGGTGGGTTAAATGAGATACAGCTAAGGTGGCTCAAGCCAACGCAAACCAATGTGGAGGGGTTGGGCTGCGTCTTGCTGCTGGTTCCGGCAGCGGCAGCTATACATTTAAATAAAAGAGAATGTATCAAATCGAGGGTATTTCTTATCGGCTTATTTTGCGTACTTGGATCGATCATCACTGTGGGAGTACTCTCACCACAGGTGGCGGCAAATAAGGAATATGCGTTTTATGAGATGGCCAGAAGCTTGACACTACTGGGTCAAGCAAGACGCTTTGAGGCGGTCTTATCAGCTGGCACAACGATTGGCTGGTTTACGATGATGTGCCTGTGCCTGACGATCTGCGGAAAAGTTGCTGAAAACATTTCTTCCGGATGGGGAGGAAAAGGAATGGTGCTTGCAGCAGCGTTGGCAGCAGTGTGCGTGTTGCTGCGATTACAGATACCGGGTGTAATACTGCTGCTTTTTGCAGGTCTGTTGTGGGTGCTGATACCGATTTCGGCACAAGGAATAAGAGGAATAAAAAAGTCGTAAAATATCGAAAATAGGGCTTGACATTTGAGCTATGAAGTGCTAGAATATGCAAGCTGTCTGATGAACGGGTCACCGGGAGGGCGGCGGTCAG
>CAZENN010000001.1:0-94943 GCA_964513605.1 uncultured Oscillospiraceae bacterium | reverse complement strand
AATTACAGTTTATTACAGTCGAGGCAGTACGCAAGGGCGAGGCGGTTGTTTCCTGCAAAAACAAAACCCGAACGGTGTTTATCGTTCGGGAGCTGCAAAAGAAGTTATTAAATTATATCAACGCCAAGGGTATCACTACGGGGTGTATCTTTATCACTAAATCCGGTAAGTCTATGAGCCGATGCAACATCTGGCGTGAGATGAAGGCGTTGTGTGAGCAGGCAGGGGTATCGCCTGATAAGGTGTTTCCTCACAACCTTCGCCATCTGTTTGCCCGTACATTCTATGGCATCGAAAAAGATATTGCCAAGCTTGCCGACATTCTCGGTCACAGCAGCATTAACACTACCAGGATCTACATCATCACTACCGGCGCAGAACATAAGCGCAAGATGGAAAATATGAGGCTTATAATATAAAAACCGATACCCGCAGTATCGGCAAATAACATAATTTGCATTATGTTGCAAAAAGGTAATTCAAAATCCACAAATTAATTTTTTACACATAATATAATAGCATAAGCCTCAGGAAAAATCAACCACTTTTGAGTAATATCTTAATGGTTTCGATAAAAAATGAAATAAATGAGCATGACAAAAGAGCCTTTCCACAATTCTTTCATTTGAAAGTACGGAAGGGCTTTTCTTGTCATGCCTTTTTCTGCGCTTATATTCTGTTTGCTTATGTAAGTAAACATCAGGTATCAACTAAAATACAACATAATGCAAATTATGTAATCAAACATCCAAAAGAAAGTAGGAGGATTTCAATGAAAAAAGTTTTGTCGGTAATTTTGGCAATTGTCATGATGATATCGGTATTACCTATGGCATCAATTACTGTTAGTGCCAGTGATGCTGATGATATTGTTTCAATTGCCAGAGGTCAAATCGGTTCCTATGGTAGCGATTCGAACAAATTTACTTCTTGGTATTACGGAAAGACAACATCTCAACCATGGTGCGCTGTATTTGTTTCGTGGTGTGCGAATCAAATTGGCGTTTTAGGAGACGCCATTCCGAAACGAGCAAGTTGTGCATCTATGCTTGAGTGGTTCCAAAATCGGGGAGAATACTATTCTGTCAGTAGTAGTTATGTTCCCCAAAAAGGTGATATTATATTTTTCGATACTGATGGAAGCGGTGTAACACATCATGTCGAGATAGTCGCACAGTCGGGATTTATAACAGAAAATGGTAAGACAAAGGTCAGATGTATTGGCGGCAACACGTCTGACGCTAGTTTTAGTGGTTCTGATTATGTATCTGAGAAGAACCGTTACATATATCAATCCTCTTGCAAAGTAATGGGATATGCTCACCCTTCTTATGATGACACTACCGATTATAGCGACTATACTTACTCATTTACTTTTAATGCTAACGGAGGGACATTAGGTTCATCAGGTGCATTTAGTGTGTCATATGGAGAGCAATTTCAGGTGTTAAACACTACCTGTACCCGTTCCGGATATACTTGGGCAGGATGGAATGTAAAACGAAATAATGATAACAAGTGGTACGTTGCTGGACAGGGATGGTGTACCGAAAGCCAAATAAGTAGCAATGGATACATTAAGAAAGTATATCCGAATTATAAAACATTAACTTTTGACGATTCATGGACTAGCGGAATTACTGGAGATTGTTCCTATACTTTTTATGCTGTTTGGATTCAATCTAGACAAAATCGAATTAAGATTTTTATGTCTCCTTACGGCCAAGATTGTGATTATTTGACTGCGATGAATAATGCCACCGGTACTGGATATACGCAAAATCATATATATGCGTGGTATGTGTTATATGATGGATATACAGGGGCATTGCTAAATACATATCAAAGCAGTACATATTCTGTTGAGTTGAAAATATATGATCCAAACGGAGAGTTGGTGCACAGTTACAATTATACCAATAGTAGCGATGCTAACTGGATCGGAATTGCACCACAGATGAGTGGTACGTATACTGCAACAGCTACAATCAGTGGTGACTTAACCGGTTCTGTAACAACTACATATGAAGTGTCATATGATGCAGAACTACTCTCGTCATACGATGCAATCTCTTTAAATCTTAATGGGACGAATAGCAGAACATCTACTATAACCATAGCGGGTAACTATCCGGGAAGCTATGGTGTTAGGTATTCCATTGACTCTTCTTCAATTGCTTCTGCAACATGGGGTGGATGGAACGGTAATAGTACATCAATTACAGTTACCGGTAACAAAGTGGGCACTACAAATATGACCATCTCTTTATATGAGAATTATACTGGAAACAAGAATGTAATAAAAACTATTACTATTCCTATAACCGTAACTGCAACTTATACGATTAGTTATAATGCAAACGGCGGAAGCGGTGCTCCATCCAGTCAAACAAAGTATTACGGAACAGATATTACCTTGTCATCAACAGTTCCAACCAGAAGTGGATATACATTCTTAGGATGGGCCACGAGCAGCACGGCAACATCCGCAACCTATCAACCGGGTGCCACCTATTCATCAAATTCGGCAGTAACCCTTTATGCTGTATGGAAAGCCAATGCAACATATTCCGTTACATATGACGCAAATGGTGGCTCCGGTGCACCGTCAACTCAAACCGGTTCAACTAACTACACAATAAGTAGCACTGTTCCGACAAGGTTTGGTTATACCTTCCTTGGATGGTCAACAAGTAGTGGTGCAACCACATCGACATATGAGGCTGGAGATACTATTGCAATCAGTGGTAACTTGACATTGTATGCTGTTTGGAAATCGGCAACTACATTATCAGTGGGCACTTCATATTCTGCAAAAATTGATTTTGCAAATCAAGAGGTTTATTATGCCTTCACCCCCGCATCAAGCGGAACTTATACATTTGAATCGACAGGCTCAGTTGATTCTAAAGTATATGTATACAATGCATCTGGATCTGAGTTGGACAATGATGATGACAGTAGTGATGAAGGAACCAACTTTAAGCTTACGATGAACTTGACGGGTGGAACAAAGTATTATATCAAAGTTAGAGCTTATAGCAGTTATACTGGCACCATTAGTTTTAGTGCCACAGGCAAATACACTGTGACTTATAACGCAAATGGCGGTAGCGGTGCTCCTGCGAATCAAACAAAGACACATGGAACAACTTTAACTTTATCAACAGCGGCTCCGTCTCGAAGTGGGTATACGTTCAAAGGTTGGGCTACAAGCAGTACAGCGACAAGTGCCACATATCAACCGGGAGGTACGTACTCTTCAAACGCAAATATCACTCTGTATGCAGTTTGGGAAGGCGGACAATATACTATCAGCTACAATGCCAATGGCGGAAGCGGAGCACCAAGTAACCAGACAAAAGCACGAGATGTAAACCTTACATTAAGCTCTACAAAACCCACAAGAACTGGATATACATTTGTGGGTTGGTCAACTAGTAGCACAGCAACAAGTGCCGCATATCAACCGGGTAGTACATTCAGTTCAAATGCCAATACTACGCTTTATGCGGTATGGAAAGCTAACACCTATACTGTAAGATATAATGCTAATGCTGGTAGCGGTACGATGTCTACTTCAAGTCACACCTATGATACGATAAAAACATTGTCTTTAAATACGTTTACTAGAAATGGTTACACTTTTCTTGGTTGGTCAACAAATCTTTATGCTACGACGGCTACATATACGAACGGCCAAGAGGTAAAGAATTTATCTTCAACCAATGGTGAAATTATTGAACTTTATGCCGTTTGGCAAAAAAAGACCGTATCCGCTATTTCAATTAGCAGTCCCCCTACTAAAACAGTTTATTATGTTGGTGATGACTTAAACACAAGTGGTCTTAAAATAAAGGTTACATATACTGATGGTACATATGAAGATATTACGTCTGGTAATGGTCTGAGTATGAGTTATAATATGACAATCGTTGGTACTAGAACAGTAAGTGTTAAGCTTGAAGGAAAAAGCACAACCTTTAACATTACGATAAAGGCACCTACAATTACTCTGTCGGAAGCTACTAAAACAATCATAGTAGATGATATTGTAACAGTCACGGCAACAACTGATCCTGCAGGGCAAACCGTAATATGGAGTTCTTCTGACACAAATGTAGCAACTGTAGTTGACGGTGTTGTAACTGCCAAGGGAGAAGGTAATGCTACCATTACCGCTAAATTCACTTATAATGGAAAAGAATATAGCGAAACTTGTGATGTAACGGTAGCTGCTGACACATATACTGTTTCTTATAATGCCAACGGTGGTGGCGGAGCACCCAGTAGTCAGATCAAAACTTATGGTGTTAGTTTGACACTGAGTAATACGGTTCCAACCCGTACAGGTTACACATTCCTTGGTTGGTCAACCAGTTCCACAGCAACCAGTGCAACTTATCAGCCTAGTGATAGTTTCACGGTTAACGCTAACACAACGCTATATGCCGTGTGGAAACAAGGTTGTGAAAACGGGACACATAATTATAGTTATATGACGACCAAAGCACCAACTACTTCCGCAACCGGTACACTGACAGGTACTTGCTCAAAATGCTCCGGAACGACTACTGTAACCTTACCGAAGCTGAACACTACAGACTATAGCTATTCGGTTAGAACAGAAGCAAGCTGCACTGAAGTGGGAAGCGGTCGGTATACTTGGAAAACTACAACATACGGAAGTTTCTACTTTGATGTATCAATTTCCGCAACAGGACATACTTACACCGACAAGGTTACGGCTCCTAGCTGTACAGCACAGGGTTACACCACGCACGCCTGTTCTTGTGGATACAATTACAAGGACACCTACACCAGTGCAACCGGTCATAATTATTCCAACGGCAGTTGCACACATTGCGGTGCTGATGATCCGAACGCTGTCACAAGCGGTGCTAAGTACGAAATAACAGATGTTACCGGAACGGCTGGATCAACAGTAGAGATATATGTCTCCATTGCAAACAATCCTGGCATCATATCATTAAGAAACACTATTAGCTATGATACTTCTGCATTAGAACTTATCAGTGTTCAGGATTGTGGATTGTTGGAAGGTTATACAACACCTTCTGCAACAATCAGTTCGCCGTACACTCTGCGTTGGGCGGACTCGCTGGCTACACAAAACAATTTGTCTAACGGTAGAGTTGTCAAACTGACATTCCAAATCAAGGACGATGTTGAAGCTGGTAGTTATAATATTTCTGTTACTCCGGTTGAAGCCAGAAATGTAGACGGAACAAAGGTTACATTTAGTGGCGCAAGTGCTACGGTCAACGTAATTGACTGTATCGTCGGTGATACCGATGGTGACGGCGAAGTAAGTGACTGGGATGCTATCGTTCTTAATCGTTATCTTGCCGGTTGGACTGTAGGAATTGAACTTGCAGCCGCTGATATTGACGGTGATGGTGAGGTCAGCGACTGGGATGCTATCGTTCTTGAACGTTACCTCGCCGGTTGGACTGTAGAATTAGAAAGTTGAGGTAGACTAAATGAAAAAAAGAATATCAAGCTTGCTTTTGATCATAATGCTGTTGATCAATTGCTTGCCCCTTCAAGGTGTAGCCGCCATAGGCACACCACAGTACATATTGGATAGTGAGACCGTTCAGGTGGGCGACACCTTTACAATGGATATTTCTATTGCAGACAATCCCGGTATTATATCCCTGCGTTTCAAGGTTGTATATGATACAGAGGTTTTGGAACTCCAGAGTGTGGCGAATAGCGGCGTTCTAAACGGGTTTACCACACCGGCACCGACCATTACTTCTCCGTATACATTAAGATGGGCAGATTCTTTGGCAACTACCGATAATACTGTTCAGGGAACTGTTATTACATTAACTTTTATGGCGTTACAGGTAACAAACTCCACTTCTGTAACTATTGAGCACGGAGAAGCCCGAAACGCAATGGGAACAAAAGTTGCATTTAGTAATGCTACAGCCGATATTACCGTTAGAGAAATTCCTGTAGATGTAACAGGGGTTGAGATTAACAAGGAATCCCTTTCTCTTAAAACAGGAGAAAGCGAAACTTTGATTGCTACTGTTTCTCCTGATAACGCAACGAACAAAGTTGTTACTTGGAATAGCGATGATGATACCATTGCAACTGTCGATAATAACGGTAAAGTTACTGCTGTTAAGAAAGGTACTACCACTATAACAGTAACTACCGAAGATGGCAGTTTTAGCGATACCTGTGAAGTGAGTGTTGCTTGCTCGCATACAAACCAGACTCCCGTTGCAGAAAAAACTTCCGACTGTAAGAACCAAGGTTGGGATGCTTATGCTAAGTGTGACGATTGCGGACAACTTTTAACTGAAAACGGTACTACTGAAATTAACGAGATTCCCTTTCGTCCCCTCTCTGAGCAGCACACCGGAGGAACAGCAACCTGTACTGGCATGGCTGTTTGTACCGTGTGCGGTAATCCTTACGGTAATCTTGCTTCTCATAGCTATACTTCTACTGAAAAGAAGGCAGAAGCACTGAAAACTGAAGGTAACTGCCGTGATAATGCCGTTTATTGGTATTCCTGCTCTGCTTGCGGGAACGTAGAGAGCGATGATAACCATACATTCCTTGGCGATAATGTTGCGGACACTCATGTTGGCGGAACTGCGCTTGTAAATCAAGCAGAAGCAAACCACAAGACACAGACCGACGGCTATACCGGCGATCCCCAGTGTCTTGGTTGTGGAGAGATCGTTGCCTACGGTCAGACCATTCCTGCAGATGAACATACACCTGCCAACATTTGGTCAAACGACAGTGAATATCACTGGAAAGAATGTACCGTTGTTGGTTGTGGTATCGTGATCAACGGTTCCAAAGCACCTCACAGTTCTGATAAGGCCGAAAACAAGGCTACTTGTCAGAAGAAGGCGGTTTGTGATGTTTGTGGTGTATCTTACACCTGCAAGCAGCCCGAGATCAACACCATCATGCTTTATAACCTCGACGCGCCGGTGGCGGGTGAGACCCCTGACACCGCTGTGACCGCCGCTTATCCTGAACTCTACGAGGTTACGAATGTACAGTGGCTCGACGAGGAAGACGGCGTGGTGCAGAGCTTCGAGCAGGGTCGCCTGTATACCGCCGAGATCACCGTGGCCGCTAAGGATTATAACGGCGTGGACGGCTGCATCTTCGCCAATTCCGTCACCGCTTACATTGATGGTGCCGAGGTGACAGGTTGGGACAACAGCGTCACCGTGAACAACGACAACACCTTGACCGTCCGCTACGGCTTCCGTAAGGGCGCATTTGCACCTGAAGTCGGGTATTCTATCTCTGGTACTGTAACCAGCTTTAATGATGCTGAAGGCGATGTTACCTTGCAGCTCTTCTATGGTAGTTCTCCGGCACCAAGTTATGAAACTACCGTTAAGGGCAATACCGTAGATTACGGCTTTTCTGATGTTGTAAGCGGTACCTACACCTTGAAGGTTTCAAAAGCAAATCACGTTACCCGGACATACACCGTCACCGTGGGCGGTCAGTCTGTCATACAGGATGTTAAGATCTGCCTGCTGGGGGATGTGGATGGCAACGGCAAGATCAACGTGGGCGACACCGGCAAGGTCTACGCTCATATAAAGAAGAACGCCCTGCTGACCGATGAATACGCCCTTGCCTGTGTCGATGTTAACGGCGATGGAAAAGTGAATGTAGGTGACGTCAGCAGAATCTATGCTCATGTGAAGAAGGATAATCTGCTCTGGTAATTCCCAGGTCATAATATCTACCAAATTAACGAGGAAACGACATATTCTGAAACGAATACGTCTTCTTGATTAAAAGAAAACTTTTGATCAGTGGAACATCCCCTAACGGGCAACGAACATCTCCCCTTGCTCCTTTTGATTGCAGTAAACGCCAAACCACACGTACCTTGACCGAGTAAAATGCGGGGCTCCGGATTATGGAGCCCCGTTGGTCGTATTCATATCTTTTTGCGGCATTCCTCCGGCAGCTTCTCCGACCAGGGAAGCAGATCTTCCAGGAAGTCCATATTGGTGTCGTCCATGTGCTTTGGAATCTCTGTCAGCAGATGCTTCAAATATTCGTAGATTTTCAGATGGTTTGCCTTTGCAGTCTCCACCAGACTGTAGATCGTTGCGCTGGCTTCAGCACCGTGGATGGTATCAATGATGTGCCAATTCGCTCTGCCAACGGTGAACGGTCGGATCGCACGCTCTGTTGCGGAGTTATCAATCGGGATATTGCCATCCTCCAGGAATACCCGCAGGTATTTCTCCTGGTTGATGCTGTAATTTAAGCCGTCACGGGTCTTTTGGCTGAGGATGGTTGCTGGATCCTGCTCATGAACCCATGCAAAGTAAGCCTCCACAAGAGGTTTTACCTCTCTCTGGCGGCGGTTATGTCGTTCTTCTGCGGTCAGATCCTTCAACGCTTCTTCGGCTTTGTAAATAGCGGCAATCTGCACCAATGCTTTGTGGGCAACAGTGTCATGCGCCAGCTCTTTGGCATCACCCTTCAATGCTTTCAGAGCATCGGCATAATCTCTCCGGGCATGAGCCCAGCAGAACGAAGAACGGATATTCTCGTCGTTCTTATCCAGAGATTTGTACCCACTGAATGCATCCGATACCAGTGTACCCGAGAAGCCCTCCAGGAATTTCTGGATATTGCTCTTACTACGGGTCTTTCCATACTGGTACAGGATGACCGGCTTTTCCTTGCAATGCTCAGATGTCCGGTAAACAAACATATAGGACTTGGCATCGCTGGAACGCCCGTCCTTTGTCACCTGACAGGTTGTTTCATCTGCCTGGATGATTTTCTGAGTGCAAAGATGCTTTTGAAGTCTGTCATATACCAGACTCAGATACCGCTCCGAGCAGCGTATGACCCAATTGGCCATGGTTGCTCGGCCCAGGATCATATCGTTCTGCTCAAAATCCTGGGCAATTCGATACAGGGGGATGGCATTGGTGTACTTGGCATTCATAATGGCTGCCACCAAAGAAGGCGTGGCAATGCTGTTTCTCAGCAGATCCACAGGACGGTCGGCACGGACGATGGTATCCACATCGTTCTTCTTCGCGGCGTACACAGCCACATGGTGCTCTACCACTTCTCTGACGGCAGGCTGGTATTCCACCCGGCTGTACACTTCGTCCGGCAGACGCTTCCAGCCGTTTTCACCGAAGACAGCTTTCAGCTGTTCCTTGGTCAATTCATGATTTTCAATGCGGACAGGCAGTCTGCTCAGATCCTCCTTGCGCTGACCCTTCTTCTTTTTTCTGCGAATCACAACCTGCTCAATGGCAGGCTCCGCAATGGCCTCAGCTGCAGCCACTTCCGTTTCATTGAAAATATTCATCTGACCGGGCAGTGTATCCAGTTTCTCCGTAGAGCGGCCAAAATGCCGGGCGTTCATGATGGCAATCTTCTCGTTGAGGGTATGGATCTGCTGCTCCATCTGCTTTTGCTGCTGTAGCAACTGCTGGTGCAATTGCTGCATTTCCAGAACTGTGGCAGCCAGATCTTTCTTGCTCATGCTATTCAATTCAAGAGAAGAAAGCTGCTTCATGGTGTTCCTCCCGGTAAGTTTTCTTACCGACATTATACCACAAAACAGCTTTCTTTTCTACTATTTTCTTCGTATTTTACAGAATATTTACATCAGTTTATAACATTTTCTTGGGTTTTGCTTTTCGGATACTTGGAGCGATACTCTGCCCGGACATAAGCCATTCGAACTGTTCCTGGGTCATGTCCATAACCTCCTGCTTTGTCCGAGGCCATTGGTATCTTCCATCCATAAGCCGTTTGTAGAGCAGAAGAAAGCCGTCACCTTCCCATATCAGGCACTTGATTTTATCCGGCTTTCTGCCGCAAAACATGAACAGGACATTCTTTTGAAATGGATCAATGTCCAACTGGCGGCGAATGACGGCGCACAACCCGTCAATACCCTGACGGAGATCTGTGTATCCGCAGGCAATGTAGATCCGGTCAAAGCCGGTGGCGTTATTCAGCATGGAGCATTACCCGCAATACCTGATCCAATACAGACCGGTCTGCGTCCATGATTTCCAGAGATCCGGCCTTGGTGGTCAGCCGGAGTTTTGCATGGGTTTCTTCCGGCTTTGGAGCCAGCGGCACAGTTGTACCGGCTGTGCCTGCTCCAATGCGATACACGCTGCCTGACGGAGTTTCCGGAGCCGGTAATAGTAGATATGCTCCGCTAGCCCTTGCTTCCGGCACCATTACTTGACAGACAGACCACTCTCTTTCCGCTGCTGAAGCATTCCGCTCCATACCTGCAGCTGATACTCCTGTTTCACTTCACTGATCTTCACTGACAACACCCCACTTGCGTTTTCTTGAAAAACTGGAATTCAAGTTTTTCTAAGTGTGGTCTATTATCTCACAATCTCAGCAGTCTCGGTAGAGTACCGATGGTTAAGCGTTTACCATCGAACCTGTCCTATATTTCATAAATCAATCAATTTCCTCTGGAACCCCATCGTCCGGGCTGAAATCATCAAATTCCTGCACTTCTGAGGAACCGCTTTTCATGGTCTCCCATTTTTCCTTTGTGATAAGAATAGAACGCGGTTTACTGCCCTGGAAGGGACCTACGATCCCTTTTTCCTCCATTTCGTCTACAATTCGGGCGGCACGGGCATAGCCCAGCTTTAGACGCCTCTGGAGCATAGACACAGATGCCTGACCGGTTTCAAGAATCACGTCCACAGCGGCGGGAAGCATTTCATCACCGCCTATTTCCTCCGAATTTGGCTCCACATCGCCTGCGGAAGCCTTATTGCCAGTCTGGACCGCCTTTCGCTCGATTTCTTCCATAACGTTCTGATCATAGCTATTGACATAGTTTTCCTTCACATAGTTGGCGACCGCCTCTACCTCAGCGTCACTGACAAAGCATCCTTGAACACGCAAGGGTTTACCGCTTCCAATAGGCGCAAACAGCATATCACCTCTACCCACCAATTTCTCTGCACCCTGTGTGTCCAGAATAATGCGAGACTCCATTGCGGAGGCAACAGAAAATGCGATCCGAGATGGAATATTAGCTTTCATCAATCCGGTAATAACATCTGCGGACGGACGCTGCGTGGCAATAATCAGATGAATGCCAGCCGCACGTCCCATTTGTGCGATGCGGCAGATCGATTCTTCCACTTCTTTAGCAGCGACCAGCATTAGATCTGCCAACTCATCGATGATAACAACAACCTGTGGCTGCTTATTGCCCTCCTCTGCCTCCATGATGCTATTATAGGATTCCAAATCACGGACACCTGCATCCGACATAGATTTATAACGGCGCATCATTTCCGTAACTGCCCACTGAAGGGACCCGGCAGCTTTTTTCGGATCCGTAACCACCGGGATCAAAAGGTGCGGGATGCCGTTGTAAATGCCCAATTCCACCATTTTAGGATCTACCATAATCAGCTTTACATCATCAGGGCTGGACTTATACAAAAGGCTGATAATAATGGAATTCATACAAACCGATTTACCGGAGCCGGTGGTACCTGCAATCAACATATGAGGGAGCTTTGCAATATTCCCCACGATACAGTTACCGCCAATATCCTTGCCAACTGCAAAACTGGACTTGGATTTAGCCTTTGCAAATTCAGCAGAGTCAATTACCTCTCGCAAGGAAACCGTCGTAACCGCCCGGTTGGGAACCTCAATTCCAACAACAGAGATTTTTCCAGGTACGGCTGCGATTCGGACACCAGAAGCTCCCAAACTAAGCGCAATGTCATCGGCTACGGTAGTCAATTTATTCAGGCGGACTCCCTTTTCAAGCTCCACCTCATAACGAGTCACACTGGGACCACGAGTAACGTTAATAATATGGGCCTCAATTTTGAAGCTGGCAAGGGTCTCGTTTAACCGCCGGGTATTTTCACGCATCTCTGCTGTCCCATCAATGCCCCCATGCTTTGATTTGAGAAGGAGATCGATGGGAGGAAAACAGTAGATCGGTTTTTCAATAACAGCGTTTTGTGCGATTTCTTCGGCAACCTGTGCGGCAGAATTGCGAGCATCCTTTGCTGTCACCTTCTCTAATGCAGGTTCTGCGATAGGAGGCAGCAGAATCTTCTCTGTGGGAGTATCCGTTGTGAGAACCTCATCCTTCTCGCACTCAACTGGCAGAACCTGCTCAGGCACTGGTTCAGGTTCGTTGTAGATCTCATCATTACTTGATGGGACCAACTCTGCTGGCGGAACCTCCGCAGCAACTGCAGGTGCGTCTATATCATCGATTTGCCGCATCAAATCATCCGTTTTGGGATTGGTTTGAATTATCTTTTTATTCTGCTTGCGTTTCTTTTCGCCATCCAAAGGAATATCGATATCCATCTTCTCCTGTTGGATTTTTCGTCTGTTCTCGATATGCTCGATGCGCTTGTTCGCAATGTGGTTCACAACCACAACTGCTGGCTCCGGCTTTTCAATCAGCTCTTCTTCATCCTCCCAATCCCCTCTTGGACGGTTTTCAAAAGCACGCAATATACTGGGAATAGTGATTTGGAAAGAGGCTAAGAGTGTCAGCAACGCTGCAATTACCAGAATGATGTAGGCTATAATTTTAGAGCAAATCAAATCCAGCGCAATAGCTATCAGACCACAGATAACACCGCCACTTTCGCCCGTCACACCGGTGTCATAAAGGCGTTTGACAATGGCAAAACCACTGCCGAAATTATCTCCGGCACTTGCCAAGTGTGCAATACAGCCACAAATCAAAACAAAGCCAATCAGACAGACAGTTCGCATCCGTACAGGACGTTTGCCACTGAATGCATGGATGAAAAACAAATAGAGCAAAGCAGGAATTGAAAAATAGTACCCGGTTTTTCCAATCAATCCCTGCACCGCATTATGTAACAACTTCAGCAATATACCGTCCGTATGAAACAGCATAATCAAGAAAATAACAAACAGAGCCAGACAAGTAACAGAGGAAATCAATCTGACCGGAATACGCACCGGCTCATTCCTCTGATTTTTTGCATCGGACTTCTTATCGTTTTTTCTTGCGCCAGAAGACTTTTTCTTTGTGCCTGCGGCTCGTTCTGCATGAGAGAGTTTTTTCTTCTGTGCCATTCGTACCTCCTAGTGAACGATCAAATATATCAGAAAGGTAAATAAAGCCAAACCCCAGCTGTAGTATGCAAAGTTATTAATATCTGCTTTTCCAGAAAAATAACGAAGCAAGGCGATTGCCAGATAACCGCTGCCAAAAGCCAAGGCTGCCGCTAAAAGATAGCCCAGCAGTGCTATTGCCGACAGCGCAGCTCCAACTACGGCTAAAGTGTAAATATCAAAGCAAATCATAACCGTCAGTGCAGGTATAGACAGCATTAAGGCTGTTTCTACTACATAGTTTTGGTCTGCTCCTCGGGAGATTCCAACACTGTAGGTGCAACCTACCCGTGAAAATCCAGGAAGGACCCCCAGCATTCCACCTATCCCCATTAGTAAGCCATCCATTCTGCTCAATGAACGGCCATCCTTATTCCCTCGACCCAGGAGTCGGGGCACAAACAAGATCATTCCGTTAACCAAAAGCGTCAGTGACAATACCGCAATAGAACTGACCCAACCAATGGCATTTCTATAAAATAGGTATCCTAATACGAGGGGAACCATTGCTGTCCTTAAAATAGCGGCATCCATCAATGCGACCGGGTCCGCCTGACGACCACGTTTGCGGCGCACTCTGCCAGCAAGCTTTTTTTCGTTCCGTAACCGATTTATCCGCTTTCTGCAACAGACCACACAAGCAATCAAGCATCCGATGTGAACAGCCAGCAATAAAAGTGGCTCGATTTGGTAATTGGTCACATACTGATACAGTACTTGGTGGGCAGGGGCTGATACAGGCAAAAATTCAGAAAATCCTGCAATCAGCGCAAATATTATTTTGTGAATAAACTCCTGCATCTGATATCCCCTCCCAAACGTAATCTCATGACATCATACCATATTTTTGCGGCAATTTCCACCCCGGAAGCAAAAATAATTATTTTCCTTTTTCAATATGAGGTTTTCCTTCTGCAATCATATTGTGCAGAGCGGAAAGCGCATCGTTCAGCCCTCCAAGATTATCGATTAGTCCAGAAGCAACTGCTTCTTTTCCGTACAGGATCGTGCCTACATCTGTAGCCATCTCCCCTGTTGCCATCATATAGTCTTCAAATTTTTTTCTGGATATTTTAGAGTTGGTTGTTACAAAATCCGTAATCTGCTCCTGAATACGCTGAAAGTATCGGAATGTTTGCGGAGCTCCGACAACAAGACCTGTCATCCTTACCGGATGCACCGTCATGCTGGCTGTAGGTGTAATAAAACTCTGCTTTGTACATACAGCCAATGGAATTCCAATGGAATGACCACCGCCCAAAACCAGGGACACCGTGGGCTTTTTCATTCCTGATATCATCTCTGCGATTGCAAGTCCGGCTTCTATATCTCCACCAACAGTATTTAGAAGCAAGAGCAAGCCATCAATTTCTTCACTTTCTTCAATCCCTGCCAGAAGCGGCAGTACATGCTCATATTTTGTTGTTTTTACATTCTCCGGTGCAATTTGATGCCCCTCCACTTGCCCAATGATGGTCAGAGTATAGATATTCCCGTAACTGCTTTTGGTTACATCTGATCCCAATTCCAATATCTGTTCCCGTTCTTCTTTTTTTAATTCGGCGTTTTTGATTTCATTCATGTGAATACCTCCTTCGTTTTGATTAGGATAACCGCTTTTTCCACGGAAATTCACACTTGAAACCTAACGTCTAATAGCGTATAATAGCTACGGTGATAAAGATGTCTGAGAAAACAAATGCAATTCGACTGATTCAGCAAGCTAAAATCAACTGCCGAGAAGTTTTTTACGAATATAATGACCAGGATTTGAATGGAATGCATGCCGCTGTTGCGGTCGGAATGCCTCCTGAGCAGGTTTTTAAAACATTGGTAGCCCGGGGAGACCGAAATGGCATCAATGTATTCTGCATCCCCGTCTGCTGTGAACTGGACCTTAAGAAAGCCGCAAAGGTAAGTGCCAACAAAAAAATTGAGCTAATCCCTGTAAAAGAATTACTTTCTATCACAGGTTATATCAGAGGTGGGTGCAGCCCAGTTGGAATGAAGAAAAAATATCCCACCTATATAGATGAGACCTGTATCCTGTGGAATGAAATATCCGTTTCCGCCGGTGCCCGTGGACATCAAATGATTTTGTCGCCGGAACAGCTGGTCGGCTTTATCAACGGAAAATGTGTCGATTTAACTTAGAAAGGAAATGATATTATGCAGTACACTTATAAGACCAAGGGCGTTTGCTCCCAGATGATCACTTTCGAAGTAGAGGATAGCAAGATTAGCAATGTTCAATTCTTCGGAGGTTGCAACGGCAACTTAAAGGGGATTGGTGCTTTGGTAGACGGGATGGATATCGATGAGGTCATCTCCAGAATTGAAGGAATTCGCTGTGGAATGAAGGCAACCTCTTGTCCTGATCAATTGGCTCAGGCTCTTCGTGCTGTGAAAGAAGCCTGATTTTCTCTTTTATAATTATAACCGCAGTTCAATCTGATGAACTGCGGTTATAATTATAGCGTGACTGAGGGTTCGCTTTTTTCTCTTTTTGCAACTGCTTCCAAAATATATCCCAAAAGTTCTTCTTTGCCATTGCCTTTTTCGGCAGAAAAAGAAATGATGGGGCATTCATCCGGAAGTTCAAGATCTTCTCGAATGGTCTGCAGCACTCCGGCTACTTGACTTTTTTTGACCTTATCCAGTTTATTTGCTACTACCACAAAAGGACAACCGCTCTCCAAAAACCATCGCGCCATAGTGATATCATTGTTGGTGGGGGCATGTCGGTGGTCAACGATCAAAACTCCCAAATCGATGCGATCCGCTGCAAAGTAGTCTTCCATCAGGCGTCCCCAGCGTTCCTTTTCTTTTTGAGAAACTTGTGCATAGCCATAACCGGGTAAGTCCACAAAGTAGCAAGCTTTGTCTACGGTAAAATAATTGACATGAATCGTTTTTCCTGGTTTTTCGCCCACTCTGGCGAAATTTTTTCTGTTTAGCAGGCGATTGATTACAGAAGATTTTCCTACATTGGATTTCCCAGCAAAGGCAATCTCCGGAAGGCGTGTGCTGGGAAAATCCTTCGTTGCCGCTGCAGAGATCAAAAATTCAACATTATGAAGATTCATGATGCCACCTCACTGACGAATGGTGCTGTTTCGCTGCCTCGTTTTTACCTCCACCGGCAGATCCGTCAACAGGGTTGGAAGTAACTCGGTGTTTCGCTTCAATGCAGCCTCCAGCACGGTATCCATTGTTTTCGCGGTGATAAAATTAAGGGATTTTCGTACTGTTTGATCAATCTCGTCCAAGTCCCGTTTGTTATCCTCGGGAATTATCACAGTAGAAATACCATAGCGAAGGGCAGCCATGGTTTTCTCCTTTAATCCACCGATGGGGAGCACTCTACCACGGATAGAAACCTCGCCAGTCATTGCTACATCCCGGCGTACCGGTGTATTGGTAAGAGCCGAGACCATTGCCGTCGTCACCGTAACGCCTGCTGAGGGACCATCCTTAGGAACTGCGCCTGCCGGAAAATGAACATGGATATCCTTACTCTTATAGAAATCGGGGTCAATGCCAAGCTTCTGATAATTAGAGCGGATATAGCTAAGGGCCGCATGAGCCGATTCCTTCATAACGTCACCCAAATTACCAGTCAGCTCCAGCTTCCCGGTGCCATCCATGACGTTTACTTCAACCTCCAGAGTTTCACCACCCACTGCCGTCC
The DNA here is from genome assembly GCA_964513605.1 of uncultured Oscillospiraceae bacterium. Taxonomy (GTDB): domain Bacteria; phylum Bacillota; class Clostridia; order Oscillospirales; family Oscillospiraceae; genus Faecousia. The sequence continues at coordinate 78,070 of CAZENN010000001.1, read as the reverse complement.
ATGCCAAACCGGTTACGAGCCCTACCTGATCATTTCCTGGGATACGATCAGGCAAGAATTTGCGAACACCCAGAAACACGGATACATTGGAACCGGTAACCGTAACCCTCTTAAGGGACTCATCTTCAATCAGCTGCATATCCGCTTTCCGACAAAGCTGAGCAATACTACGCTCCAAATTACGAACACCGGACTCTCTGGTGTAACACATAACGATCTCTCGGAGGGCTTCATCAGAAACTTTTAACTGGGATTTTTTTAGACCGTGCTTGGACATCTGCTTGGGCAGCAGATGGTTCTTAGCGATCATCACCTTTTCTTCGTCTGTATAAGACCCCAATTCGATGATCTCCATACGGTCAAGTAACGGACGTGGCACCGTATCCAGCGTGTTGGCTGTCGTGATAAACATCACTTCAGACAAATCAAATGGCACTTCAAGGTAATGGTCACGGTAGGTTTTGTTTTGTTCCGCATCTAAAACCTCCAGTAAAGCTGCGCTGGGATCGCCCCGATAGTCCGCTCCCATTTTATCGATCTCGTCCAAAAGAAGCAATGCGTTACTGCTGCCAGCTTGAGCCAAAGCCGTCATTATGCGACCGGGCATAGCACCTACATAGGTTTTACGATGGCCTCGGATGTCAGCCTCGTCTCTTACGCCGCCAAGAGAAATTCTTGCCATCTTCCGATTTAAGCTATGGGCAATGGAATAAGCAATGGATGTTTTACCAACACCGGGTGGACCAACAAGACACAAAATCTGCGGCGGCATCTGCGGTGCCATCTGACGAACTGCGATGGTCTCCAGTATCCGCTGCTTCACTTTTTCAAGCCCATAATGATCCTTATCCAACACCTTTGCCGCCGCTTCAACACTGACACGTTCCTTGGTTTTATTATTCCATGGAAGTGCTAAAACAGTATCCAAATAAGTGCGCAAAACTCCAGCCTCGGCGGAACCATAGGGTTGATGCTTTAGCCTGTCCAAATCTTTTATTAGCTTTCCTTCCAATGCCTCATCCAACTTCAGCTCCAGAATTTTCGTCTCAAGAGCCTCGAACTCCGCATCCTCGTCCCCTTCGCCTAATTCCTCACGAATAACCTTAATCTGCTCTCGCAGATAATACTCCTTCTGATGCCGGTCAATATTTGCCGTGGTCTTTGCCTGAATATCGCTTTCCAGATTTAGCATTTCCAGCTCACGGCGAAGCAAACGCAGTGCGTTCTCTAAGCGTCGCACCGAATTCATTGTACACAGAAGCTTCGCCTTATCAGCAAAGTCGAAGCCGGAATACTGTGCGATGGTATCTGAAATGAAGCCCGGCTCGGTAGAGCCCATAATTCGCAACTGAGCCGCTTGAACAGGATGTTCTGATTGGTCCAGATAGTTGGCGTAAAGATTAGAAGCCTCCCGACACAGAGCATGATTTCTTGGGCTGTCGATTGCTTGCGCTTCGGGAACCTCAACCACTTCTCCAAGCAGAAACGGATCTTTTTGATGCAGCTGCGAAATGCGCGCACGACAAAGACCAACTGCCAACACACGCAGAGTATCACCCTGATTTTTCAAAATCTGTCTTACCTTTGCGACCGTTCCAATTGAGTACAGCTGCTCATAATCAGGGTCATCATCAAGGATATCCTTTTGTGGTATCAGAAGAATAACCTGATCATTCTTCATCGCATATTCCAAAGCTTTGACAGACTTCAAACGCCCGACATCAAAGTGTACAGTCTGCTTTGGAAAGACTGCCAGCCCACGCAGTGCAAGAATTGGCAGGTTGCCGGACAGAATTTCCTGCTCCACTGACATCACCTTCCTTCAAAGAATAAAAGGGGGTAGCGCACTACCCCCTAAACCATATTAAATCAATGGGAGCCAGCCTTGGATCGGGGTACGTCGGGGTTACGCTCCAACAGAGGCTCTCCACCCTGAATGCACTCAGGGGTAATGATTACCTTTCGTATCGTCAGATCCGAGGGAATTGAGTACATAATCGGAGTCATTGCCTGTTCCATGACAGCTCGCAATCCTCTAGCCCCGATCTGACGATCAATCGCTTTCTGTGCCACTGCCTCCAAACTCTCAGGAAGAATCTCTAATTCCACATGATCCATTTCGAGCAGTTTTTGATACTGCTTGATCAGTGCGTTTTTGGGTTCAACCAAAATGCGAACCAAATCTTCCTTTTTTAAACTCTGCAAGGACGTAATCACCGGTAAGCGGCCAACCAACTCAGGAATGATGCCAAATTTCAGAAGATCATGCGGCTCGACCTGTGAAAGCAACATGCCAACATCCCGTTTTTTTCGGCTCTCAACCGGCGCATCAAAGCCAATGGCGGATTTATCGGTACGGGCTTCAATGATTTTATCTAAACCATCAAAGGCTCCTCCGCAGATGAACAGAATATTCGAGGTATCCAGCTGAATGGTCTCCTGCTGGGGGTGTTTCCGCCCTCCCTGAGGAGGTACATTGGCCACCGTTCCTTCCAGAATCTTCAGCAAGGCTTGCTGAACACCCTCACCGGAAACATCACGAGTAATGGATGTATTTTCGCTTTTTCGAGCGATCTTATCCATTTCATCAATGTAGATAATTCCACGTTCTGCCAGTGCTACATCAAAATCCGCTGCCTGCAGCAAGCGAACAAGAATATTTTCCACATCATCGCCCACATACCCTGCTTCCGTCAAGGTTGTAGCATCTGCAATGGCAAAAGGAACATTCAAAATCTTTGCTAGAGTCTGCGCGAACAGCGTTTTTCCGCTGCCCGTCGGACCTATCAGCAAAATATTACTTTTTTGGAGCTCCACATCTGAGTCTGTTGCGCAGGTAATCCGCTTGTAATGGTTGTATACTGCAACGGAAAGGGCAATCTTCGCCTCCTCCTGTCCAATAATATAACCATCCATAAAGGACTTGATTTCCATTGGAGTCGGAAGGTTATCTATGCCCAATTTGGCACTGTCCATATAGTAACCTTGGTCATGCAATAATTCACTACATGCTTCAACACACTCACCGCAAATATACACGCCAGGACCGACGATCATTTGCGCCTGCCCCTCCCGTTTTCCACAGAAGGAGCAGCGAATCGGTTGCTCATCATGATTTGCCATGAGGAGTTTCCTGCCTTTCTTTCATCAATGACGCTCCAAAACGCGGTCGATCAACCCGAAGCTCAGTGCATCCTCGGGAGACATGAAGTTATCACGCTCACAAGCAGCGGTGACCTCTTCCACACTCTTACCGGTATTGGCAGCCAGGATGTGGTTCATCTTTTCCTTGATCGTCTGTAAACGCTTCAGATGGATGGCCATATCTGTAATCTGGCCCTGCGTGCCGGCACTTGGCTGATGAATCATAATTTCAGCATTGGGCAGTGCCATTCTCTTCCCCTTTGTACCGGCGGAAAGCAAGAATGCTCCCATAGAAGCTGCCAGTCCAACGCAAATGGTTGCCACATCACACTTGATATACCGCATGGTATCATAAATTGCCATACCGGCAGTTACACTGCCGCCCGGGCTGTTGATGTAGAACTGAATATCCTTATCCGGGTCCTGGGCCTCCAGATACAGCATCTGAGCAACGATCAGGCTGGCAGTTGTATCATTGACTTCCTCAGACAGAAAAATGATACGATCATTCAGCAGGCGAGAAAAAATATCATAGCTGCGTTCTCCTCGGCTGCTTTGTTCAACTACATATGGTATAAAACTCATGGTCATGTCTCCTTTCATAGGGCTTGAAACATTCTAACCACAAAGCTGACAGCTTATTCCTCCGTCTTGGGAGCAACTGCTACAGCACTGTCAACAATCACCTGGATGGCCTTACGAGTCTTCAGGTTTTCGGTAATCTCATCGGCAGGAACCATGCCCTTGACCTTATCCAGCTCCAGTTGGTACTGGGAAGCCAGTGCCTCATACTCGGCATTGATTTCATCATCGGAAACGGAAATGTTTTCCACTTCGGCAATCTTCGCAATGGTTACGTTGATCTTTGCCTGCTTCTCAGCGGCAGGACGGAAGGCATTACGCATAGTATTGATATCGCCGCCCATCATCTTAGCATACTGCTCCATAGAGTAACCGCTCATCTGTAGCTGATAAGCAAAACGCTCCATCTGGGTATCCAGTTCGGCTTCGATCAGAGCGTTGGGCATCTCAACAGTGACGTTCTCGGCAGCCTTCTCAATGCAAGCATTCTCAAAGGAACTATTGATCTGCTTCTCAGCCTTCTCCAGAGCCTTAGTACGGATGTCAGCCTTCAGTTCATCCAGAGTATCGAACTCGGAAACGTCTTTGGCAAACTCATCATCCAGGGCGGGAACCACAGTTTCAGTAAGCTTATTCAGCTTGACATGGAATACAACAGGCTTACCTGCCAAGTCTTCCTTATAGTCCTCAGGGAAAGTGATATCGATGTCCTTCTCATCACCGACGTTCATGCCTACGATCTGCTCCTCAAAACCAGGAACAAAGGAACCGGAACCCAGCTTCAGGTCAAAGTTCTCACCCTTGCCGCCGTCAAAGGCAACGCCATTGTCAAAGCCCTCAAAATCAATGTTGGCAGTATCACCCATCTGAGCGGCACGCTCCACGGTTTCGGTGGAGGCAACATTATGAGCCATGCGATCCAGCTCGGCACTCACTTCCTCATCAGTTACAGAAGCCTCAGCCTTCTCGACCTCCAGTCCCTTATAATCGCCCAAGGTCACCTCAGGGTATACGTCAGTGGTGATGGTGATGGTAACAACGCCATCATCGGCAATGTTCATATCCGTCAGGCTGGGACGACCCACAGCCTTAAAGTCCTGCTTCAGCACGGTCTCCTGATATACCTCAGGAAAAATCTCCTCAAGACCATCTTCATAGAAGACATGAGCACCGTACATAGCCTCGATCATCTTCCGAGGAGCCTTGCCCTTACGAAAGCCAGGAATCATAATATTCTTACGAGCCTTCATGTAGGCCTTGTTGGCACCGGTCTCCATCAACTCCTTGTCGATCTCGACCACAAGAGTCGCTTGATTGCCGTTCTTCTCGACATTCTTTACGTTCATTTTAGTATCCTCCTAAAAATCAGTCCGCAAATGCGGAACTATGTATGTTTACAACCTAATTATATTATCAAAAAAATCCTCAATTGTCCACTGTTTTTTCTTAAATTCTTTATCAAATAACTTTCATTGGCTTGAAATTTAAAAAATCAGCAGAAACAAGCCGGTAATCCACATCATCCCATAGACCTTCCACCGCCAATTTATGACTGGGACCGTGCAAATGACCATAAAAGCATCGCCGCACGCCATACCGTTCCAGAAGTGTCAGAATTTCTTTGCATTCATATCCTTTGTAGCGAGGTGGATAGTGCAGAAAAACCATTTTGGGCAAGTCACCGGCAGATTCCAGAGATGCTTCCAGACGCAGCAATTCACGTTTGAATATCTTTTCATCCTGTTGTCCACTGCGTTCCTCTTCAAAAAACCAACCGCGAGTACCGCAAATTGCCCAGCCATCATACTCATAATGGTTATTATTCAGAATGAATTGATTGGAAAAGCCCTGTTCCTCACAGAATTTATAAAACTTTGAAGCGGTACTCCACCAATAATCATGATTACCCTTCAAAATAATCTTTCGTCCAGGGATCCTATTGATCCAAGCAAAATCTGCGCCTGCCCCATCCAAGGAAAGTGCCCAAGAAAGATCTCCGAGCAAGACCGTCGTATCCTCAGGAGTGATCACGGACATGCCGTCAAGCAGCTTATCCATATAGCCGACCCAGTTTCCACCAAAAATATCCATTGGTTTTTCCGCACCTAAACAAAGATGCAAATCTCCAATTGCATAAAGCGCCATGAGTGCCTCCCTATCCCCCGGACATTCTCCGCTTCAATTCATCTGTCGAAATGTGCATAGCTGTCGCTACCGTCGAAGCACTGCACATTGGACTCTTTTCCATCCAAATCAGTGCCGTTGCGGCTGAGCCTGTTCGAGCTCGGTAGTCAGAAAGCGCACCATAGGCCAGTGCTGCGTATGGGTCCAGAATATATCGATTGGTTCGATAGACACTTGGAATCATACTGGAGACCCGATCCTGACTGACTACAGCCGCAAACATCCCCTTGCGCAGTTCCTCAATGCTTGCTTCAGGAGGAATATAAGCCCCTCCCTCTGCACAGGTCCACCAGTAGCGTAGTGCTTCCTCTTGCCCCAGAACGGCACAAATCAATCTTTCCAAATCAGCAGGGAGCGCCACATCGGACTCTGGCGTGGTAGTATGGACCGCCAGCATTCCGGTATCCAATTCCCCCCGATGAAGCAAATCCCACGGTGCACCATTTTCATTGCAGCCACAAATGATCGTCCCGATTGGCAATCCCATAGCACGGGCATACCAAGCAGCCATAGGCACAGAAAAACTTCCAGCGGGAACAGCCAGTATCAAAGGCTTATCGATCCGTATCTGCCCATTTTGGAGCATCTGACCATACAATCCAAAAAGGAACGCAATACGCACACCAATTTGCACCCAATTCGACGGTGTCCCCAACAGTTCATCGTCTGAGTTAATGCGTACAGCCAGCCCGTTAACAGCTCTCTGAAAATTTCCGTCAACATTGTGCCAAAGCTCTCCCATCAAGATGCGATGTCCGATAGGTTTAAATGAAATTGGATACCGTCCAATGCTAACGTCCACATCCCAAGCCGTCAATTTCGTTGAATATAACAAATTCAGAATATTCGCAATATTCTGACCAAAGGAATTTGTACCGAGAGCCAAGATCTGGTTCTTTTCAAAGACGGGCAGATGGAAAGGCACAAAAAGCCCCCCGTCCGGTCCCCGATCCTGATGCATACTCCGATATGCTGTAAAGACATCATGCTTATTTCGAGTCGTTACATACAGCACTTATCCATCACTCCCAGTGCATTGTTGCAGTAAATATTTCTTACCATTTCTTCTGTTATACCGCGCTCCAATAACCGCTCAGCCAGTGGTATGTAGCCGTGGATATCAGCAAACCCGCTGGTCAGATGCTCGCAGCCATCCAAGTCTCCGCCCAGAGCGATATGATGCCCCTCCGGATCCATCTCCAGAAAGTGAAGCAGATGGTCGCAAACTGCATCCAAATCAGCAGACCGTCCAACAAACTCAACACACTGATTAATACCGGCAACACCTCCGGTCTGGCAGATCGCACGGAACATATCATCTGTGAGATTTCGGCTGACGTCACAAATGCAGCGGCTATTTGAGTGAGACGCTACAATGGGTGCTTCTGTTATATCCATAATGTCCCAGAACGCCTCATCACTTAAGTGGCTGACATCAATAAGCATGCCCAGTCTCTGTGCTTCCCGAACGAACTCCTTGCCCTGCTCCGTTAACCCACCACCGGTCAAGTGACTGCCGGCAAGAGGGTTTTCCTCATTCCAAGTCAAAGTGGTCATCCGGAAACCAATCAGGCTCAGATCCTCCAATAAGGCTGGATCATATCCAAAACCGGCAGGTCCCTCTATTGTCAAAACAGCAGACATCTTCCCTTTTTCTAAATTTGAACGAATATCTCCGGGACCATAGGCAATGGATATTAACCGCTTATTTTTATCGATCTCGCGCTGGATCGTAGCCAGCTGCCGCTCAAACATATTAACAGCAGAGGTATGACACCATTGCTGCATCAGCGGTGATGTAAAACATGCAAAGCATTGAGCATAGCCCCCCAGCATCTTTGCTCTATCCAAATCAATGTGCAATTGGTTGCAGCGCAACGTTCCTGCACTGTTAAAATCGTCTCCGAGCAGTGCATAGGCAGTATCACAGTGCAAATCAAAAACGGGAAACTTCATTGAAATGCATCCTCCAAATGATTGATTTGAGGGCAGGGTGTTTTGATTCCCTGTGGCGCATAAATTTCCACTACATCAAACCGTGGCTGCAATTTAGTCGGGTACTGCGCAAGATATAGTAACGCTGTCTTTTTGATGCGTTCTTGCTTACGTCCATCCACAAATTCCCTCGCTTGCGCAAAATTTGCAGATTTTCTCAGCTTGACTTCTACAAAAACAAGATAATGTCGGTTCTGTACGATAAGATCGATCTCACCAAAACAACTGCGGTATCCACTGGCAACCACTCGGTAATGCTTTTTTATTAGAAATTGCGCCGCCTGTGCCTCTCCCCAGGCTCCGGAAATATTATTTATCCCCATAGAATTTTCTCAAAAAGGACTTACGGTGAATTGGGCATGCACCATATGTCGACAGCGCTCCATAATGCGCTTTAGTTCCATAGCCTTTATGAATATCAAAATCATATTCGGGATATGTCTTTGCTTGTTCCAGCATCCAATCATCTCTGGTTACCTTTGCAAGGATGGATGCTGCTGCTATACTGGCACTGCGGCTGTCTCCTTTAACAACCGTTTCCACCGGAATACCAAAATCCTTTGAACGATTTCCATCGATCAAAGCCAACTCCGGTGATATTGACAACTGAGCCATTGCACGTTCCATTGCCAGATAAGTTGCCTGAAGAATATTGATATCATCGATTTCTTCGTGGCTGGCAAATCCAATGCCATAGGCTATGGCTAGCTCCTTGATAATCGGAAACAGCTCTCTACGCCGCTTATCTGTCAGCTTTTTGCTGTCATTCAATCCCGGAATCTCTACATGTGGAGGAAGGATGACTGCGGCAGCACACACCGGTCCGGCAAGAGGACCTCTGCCGGCCTCATCAACACCACAAATCCTTTGAATTCCCTTGGAAAAGAACGATTCTTCAATCTCCCACATATCAATCTGGCTCATTTCAAATCCTCCGGTAATTCAAGGGTGAAGCGTCCGAGTTTTCCATTGCGGTATTCATCAAGCAGAACCTTAGCCATTCGTTCGGTATGAATCTCCCCCTTCGCCAACAGAAAACCGCGTTTCTTACCGGCAAGCTGCAAAAGCTCATAACCCGTTACATCTTCTGCAGCCTCGATACCATAGCGACCAATCAGCGACTGAGGATATCTTTGCCACAGCAATTGAATTAGAAAAGACGCCAGTTCTTCCACATCTAAAATGCCATCCTTAACAGCGCCTGTATAAGCGAGCTTCATTCCCACATCGGGATCCTCAAACTTTGGCCATAAAATCCCCGGAGTGTCCAGCAAAAGCAGCCCCTGGTCCACTGTGACCCATTGCTTGCCTCTGGTGACACCGGGGCGATTCTCAGCTTTTGCGCCTTTTCTGCCGGAAATCTGATTGATTAAAGTGGATTTTCCCACATTCGGAATACCAACGACCATCACTCTTAGAGGACGGTTCATCCCCCGAGCGGCATCTCGTTCCAGTTTTTCCTTTAATACCTGACGGACCGCCGGAGTAAAGGAGGAAATTCCTCTGCGGCTTTTGCAGTCAGTTGCGATTGCGGCAAAGCCCTGACTACGATAATGATTCGCCCATCTGACAGTAGCATCCGGATCTGCAAGATCCATTCGGTTCAGAATCATAATACGCGGTTTGCTGCCGCAAATGGAATCAATATCCGGATTTCTGCTGGAAATAGGGATACGGGCATCCACGATTTCACATACCGCATCCACCTGCTTCAAATCTGACTCCATTTGGCGTCGGGTCTTTGTCATGTGTCCGGGATACCACTGAATATTCATTTGGTCATTACTCATCAATCAAGCACCTCAAACCCGATGCGATCATAGTCCGGTTCGATCTGACCGCCATCGGACCCCGGCATCAGCAAAAAAACAGCCTTTCCCAAAATCTCGCGTTTGTCGATAAAACCGATTTCAGGATCACGACTATCCTTGGAGCTGTTTCGATTGTCACCCAGTGCAAAAACGCATCCTTCCGGTACAACTGTAGGGAACACCATCCCCTCCTGCAGAGTTGTGCTGGTGCGGACATAGTCCTCCTGAAGTTCAACATTATCGACAATCACAACGCCTCTTTGAAAATCAATATCGACAGTTTGTCCCTCTGTCGCAATGACGCGCTTAATGATGCATTCACCATCACCAAATGAATCCTTACTGGCAACGATCACGTCGCCATATTGCGGATTATTGTAGAGCGTATTGCTTAAAAGAACAAGCCGATCCCCGTCCACAAGTGTGTCCTTCATAGAAGGACCAACCACCACAACAACGCGGAACAGCAGCATGTATACAAGCATAAAAGCGGCCAAGACATAAATCAGGTCATGCAAGTCCAGTATGATTTTTTGCTGCCAAGTCAACTTTACTTCTTCCTGATCCGCATGTCTCTTTTTCCGTTCGGTTTTTCCCATAGTAATACCTCCTGTCTCGATCATTCATGTGCCTCACCGGGCGCACTAACACTCATACTATTATACACAAAAAGCATAAAAAGGCAAATAAAAAAAGAGGGTCGCCCCTCTTTTTTTATGAAGTTCAGATTAAACTCTCTCCTTGACCTTTGCAGCCTTGCCGAAGCGCTCACGCAGGTAGTACAGCTTAGCGCGGCGAACCTTGCCCTTACGGACGGTCTCAACGCTGGCAATACGGGGAGAGTGAACAGGGAAAACCTTCTCGCAGCCAACACCGTAGCTGATGCGGCGAACGGTGATGGTCTCACCGATACCACCGTGCTTACGGGCAATGATGGTACCCTCAAACACCTGGATACGCTCACGAGAACCTTCCTTGATGCGCACATGCACACGAACCGTATCGCCAACCCGCATCTCGGGCAGCTCGGGCTTCATGTACTGGCTAGACAGAGCCTTTACTAAATCCATTTCATGTCCTCCTTAAATATTAGGCGTTCATGCGTCAAGATCTGCGCAGAGGACGCACCTTGATTTCAGACCGATGTATTCTAACATATTTAAAATAAAAAATCAAGCATTATTTTCATATTTTGATATTTTTTTCGTTTGCGATGGATGCCATTTTTGAAAAGAACCGATGCTATTGTACTACACATTATAATAATTAACTAACTCGCATTGTTCAACCACAAACTATTTTCACGCTTCTTGACGGGCAATATTGTCCGTGATATAATAAAAAAAATTGTAGAAAGGTCTGCGTTTTGCCGCAGGAAGAATGAATTATGACGCAAAATAAATTAAAGCGGATTCACTTTGTCCATAGTATCACCCTAGCGGTACTGATCGCCATACTGGGTATACTTCTGATTACGTCTTGCCTCGACATCTACTATAGCAGTGATCGTGACCCATATAGTCCAGACGCCATCGCACAGAGATTTGACAGAATCAGTAGTGTTGTATACATAACGATTGCCGGAATTGTGGCCGGAATTGCTCTGGATGTTATTTTCCCATTAGAAAGAAAACGTCCAAAAGCTGTTGCACAAGAGAGAGCCTTACTGGCTCGACTGCGTGCCAGGGTATTGTCTGCTGAGGATGAAAATCGCATGTTGTTGAAAAAGAACCTATGGCGGCGTAAAGTCTGGCGTTGCATATTTCTGGTAATTCCTTGTGTCGTTTGCATCCTTCTGATGATTTATCCAACTTATTATTTTGCTGACCCTGACCACTTTACCGTTGCAAACCTGAATGCAGATATCATAAAAGCCATCCTGATCGTAATGACCCCCGCCCTCCTTGGTTTAGCATGCTTTTTCATCTTCTATCTTCTCATCAGAAGAAGTATACGCAATGAAATAAAATTCTGCAAACATGTTTTATCAGGAAGCTCCGGAAAGATTGCTCCCATTATTTCTGATAAAAACCACAAAAAGAAGTGGCTGCTATGGTGTATTCGAGGGTGCTTATTATTACTGGCTGCAAGTTTCATCCTAGTTGGTATTATAAACGGCGGTGCCAATGACGTTCTAAAAAAGGCCATTGCCATCTGCACTGAATGTATAGGACTTGGGTAAACATATGAAGAAAGAAAAAAGAACATTGAAACAATGGTTGCATGATCACAAGCCTACGAAACGGCGTATCATCCAGCTTTATGCTGCGCTTCTAACCAATGCTAATCTAAAAGGAGTCGGCAGCGGTCAAATCTACCAGGGTAATGTGAAAGCCGTTTGTACACCTGGGCTGAATTGCTATTCCTGCCCGGCAGCTTCTGCGGCTTGCCCATTGGGAGCTTTGCAAAATGCACTTGGAAGTTCCGATGCACGTCTCCCCTATTACATGCTTGGTATTCTGCTTTTGTTTGGCATTCTGTTTGGGCGTTGGATCTGCGGTTTCCTGTGCCCCTTTGGTTTAATCCAGGACTTACTTCACAAAATCAAAACTCCGAAGCTCCGAAAAAGCCCTGTCACCAAAATTCTGTCCTTTTTGAAGCATATCATTTTAGTGGTATTTGTGGTTATTCTCCCACTGATCTATGCGTCAAAATCTTTCCCAATGCCCGCATTTTGTAAATATATTTGCCCATCCGGTACGCTTCTTGGCGCAGGCGGTCTTCTTTCCAATGAAAACAACAGCAGCATGTTCTCTATGCTAGGATCATTGTTTACATGGAAATTTTGTTTATTGGTTCTTTTTATTGTCGGTGCAGTATTCATTTATCGTTTCTTCTGTCGTTTCTTCTGCCCTTTGGGTGCCATTTATGGCTTGTTCAACCGCATCTCCTTCCTCGGTATTAAGCTGGACAAGCCAAGGTGTACCGACTGTGGTTTATGTGTAGGAACATGCGATATGGATATCCGACATGTTGGTGACCACGAATGCATCAGCTGCGGTAAATGTGTCAATGTATGTCCCACCGGTGCCATCTCCTATAAAGGTCCAAAAATTCTTCTTGCTCCCAATGAGGTTGGTGGTCGCCCTTCCGCTGCAACCGTTAAAAAGGTTGATCCTGTGGATGCCCCCGGTACGCCTCTCCCAAGGAAAACAAAGATTGCTCGGATGATGGTCGGGCTTACCATGCTGGCTGTGCTGTGCACCGCATTGATATATTATAATTTCATTGATAAAGACCCGGTCTCAGTCATACCCGAGCAAAGTCAAGAGATCGATAGTACGCAAGGTTCTCAAGATGTCATAACCGATGCGCCCCCCGTAGGCGGACAAGTAGGAAATCTATGCTATGATTACGAGCTGGATGTATACGGCGAGGATCGGACCGTTAGCGTAGAAGACACACGCGGCAAGGTCACTTTGGTAAACTTCTGGTACATCTACTGTGGTTCCTGTGTAAAAGAACTTCAAACAGAATTCCCGCTTGTCAAGGAAGAATATGGAGAACAAGTAGAAATTCTAGCTGTTCACTCCTACGAAGAATACGGAAGTGATATCCCCGTCTTTATTGCGGAAAATTTCCCCGGTGCGGATTTCACCTTCTGCCGTGATGGAGAGGGTGAGGAATATTTCCGCATGTTGGGTGGAAGTCAGGCGTGGCCAATCACTGTTGTGCTTGATCAAGATGGAGTCATTGTATCTACCATATATGGTGCCACCACCTACGAAGAGCTGAAGCAACTCATTGATGATATTTTGCCATAATAATTCCCCTTGAAAAAAATAACACCGGCTTCGAAGTTTTCGAAGCCGGTGAGTTATTTTATTCAGATCAACCCATAAAGAAAAATACGGCATACAGCACCATGTAAATGATACAAAGCGCAACGATAACGACCAGCATTGGCATGATCATCATTTTAACAGCACCCCAATAGGTTTTCCAAACATCCTTAAACTTAGGGCTTGGGCGATAGTTTTTCTTTCCCCCCAGCCGTGGTCCGGAGCGCACATTAGACATATCCGCAATTGTTCTGCCGTCATCAATATACTTGATCTTTTCTTTTTTCTTTTTCCCCATCGCTGATTATTGCTCCTCAAGCAAGTGGCATGCTGCAAAATGTCCAGATTCATACTCGCGATACTCCGGTGGGACATGCTTGCAGATTTCTTTGGCATAGGGACAGCGTGTATGGAACCGGCATCCCTTGGGGGGATTGGCTGGAGAAGGAATATCTCCTGCCAGTTTAATGCGCTCCATCTTTACAGTCGGATCTGGATTCGGTACCGCCGAAAACAGTGCCTTTGTATACGGATGCAACGGATTGGTGAAGATTGCCTCTTTCGAACCAAACTCCATCATGGAGCCAAGATACATGACACCGATTTTGTCCGAAATAAATTTAACCACGGACAAATCATGAGAAATAAATACATACGCCAAATTCATTTCTCTCTGCAGCTTTTTAAGCAGATTGATGATCTGTGCCTGAATGGACACATCCAGAGCGGATACTGGTTCGTCACAAATCACCAGCTTTGGATTGACGGACAAAGCTCGTGCGATACAAATCCGCTGACGCTGTCCACCGGAGAACTCATGAGGATATCGTTCAAAATAGTAATCTCTCAAGCCACACTTTTCCATCAATTCCAGAACGTATTCCTTGACCTGATCTTTAGGAGCAATTTTATGAACCTTTACAGGCTCAGAGAGAATACCGCCAACGGTATCTCTGGGAGGCAATGACGAATAGGGGTCCTGAAAAATGATCTGCATCTGCTTGCGGATATTGCGCATCTGTGAGGGAGTGAAATTGGTAATATCCTGCCCATCGAAAATAATTTGACCGCCGGTGGGCTGGTGCAATTTTAAGATCGCTCTGCCGGCTGTTGTTTTTCCACAGCCGGACTCACCAACAATGCCCAGTGTCTCTCCTGCTTTGAGCTTAAAGGAGATATCATCCACCGCAACCAGTTCCTTAGTCACTTTTCCGGTAAGTGTCTTTTTCAAAGGGAAGCACTTACGCAGATGGCGAACCTCCAGAATGCAGTCAGGATCAAAGGGTTTCTCGAAATCTTCTTGAATTTGCTGCTGTCTCTTTGCGTAAAATTCTGCCATCAAAGCCTCGTCATTATATGTTTCAGAAAAGGCAGCGATATTCTGCTTGGTATTCTTTTCGATCATATCAGCCATGCTGTTTCTCCTCTTCGTATAAATGACAAGCAACAAAATGCGTCGGACTTACTTGGACCATTTGCGGATAATCGCCGGAGCATTTCTTTATACACTTGGCGCATCGTTCTTTAAAGTAACAATGATTGGGCATGTTAATTGGATTGGGCACATTACCGGGAATGTTATAAAGCTCTGTACTATCGTCCAAGCTCATGGTGGGCTTGGACTTTTGTAAGCCGATGGTATAAGGATGTCTAGGATCCTGGAAAATCTCAAAAACAGTTCCCTTCTCAATCACCTTACCGGCATACATCACCACCACATAGTCTGCCATTTCCGCAATCACACCAAGGTCATGGGTAATCAACAAAATAGAGCCGTCGATCTTATTCTTGATATCCTGCAGCAGATCCAATATCTGAGCCTGAATGGTCACGTCCAGAGCAGTAGTCGGCTCATCCGCAATAATCAGACGTGGCTCTGCTGCCAATGCCATAGCGATCATCACACGCTGGCGCATGCCGCCGGACAACTCATGTGGAAACGCTTTATAGACATTTTCAGGAATAATTCCAACAAGACGCAGCATCTCTTCAGATTTTGCTTTTGCACTGGCCTTGGTTGCACCGGGCTGATGCAGAAGCGTCACCTCATCCAACTGCTGACCGATGGTGAATACAGGATTTAAAGAAGTCATAGGCTCCTGGAAAATCATAGCGACCTGTTTGCCTCGAATGCGGTGAATCTCCCGAATCGGCATCTTAGCAATATCGTAAACCTTCTCCTCCATTTCCATGCCCGAACCATCGGATTTTAGAACCGGTTTTCCTTTTGCGTCACGCTTATAGTCATAGGTCTTAAAGCGGATGGAGCCGTCTACAATTTGTCCGGTGGGTCCCTGAATGAGCCGCATAATAGACATACTGGTAACGGATTTACCGCAACCGGACTCGCCCACAACACCCACAACAGAATTTTCAGGGACCGAGTAGGATACACCGTTGACCGCCTTAACAACGCCTTGCTCCGTGAAAAAGAAGGTGTGAAGATCTTCAATTTCTAGAATATTGGCATCATCGTCCATCTTCGACAGAAATTCTTCTTCCTCTGCTCTGCGGTTTTTATAGGCTTCCAGACGCTTCATTTCTTTGGCGTTTGCACGGGCAATGGCCTTGATTTCACGTCCGGTGAGATAATTTTTCGAAGCTCTTTCTTTCCCCATCGATTATCTCCTCGCTTTCGGATCAAGGGCATCTCGCAGACCATCGCCTACAAAATTGAAGCCCAAAACTGCAATCACAATACAGATACCTGCCGGAACCCAAACATGCAGATGATTCTGGAGGATGGTATCATCGGTAGAAATGATGTTGATCATGGTTCCCCATGCTGCATAAGGAGCTTTGACACCCAAATTCAGATAGGACAGAGTTGCCTCATAAAGGATCATACTGCCAAGGCTCAGGCTCATCTGAACGATCAACTGCGGCATAACATTGGGAACCAGATGCTTAAAAATTTTTCTTCCAGTGGAATAACCCATAGCCTCGGCCGCTACCATATACTCCTGCTCACGCAGAGACAGTATCTGTCCGCGAACCAGACGGGCTGTACCAGGCCAGGAAATAAAGGTCAGGTAGATCATCAACAGATAGATTCGGTATTTTGCATCAATGTCTGAGGCATCCAAAATCGTACTTATAATCAGCAAAATCGGAATGCCAGGCAGACAAATCAGGATATCACACAGACGCATAATAATATTATCAATCGCACCGCCGAAGTATCCTGCAATGCCGCCCATAATCACACCAATAATTGTAATCAGAAACACTGCGATAAAGCTGACAATCAATGAAATCTGTCCGCCGTACATTAAGCGTACAAAGATATCGTAGCCTTCCTTGTCTGTTCCCAAGATATGCTCAGAAGACGGAGGTGCAAGGAAATTGTCCTTTTTCTGTGTTTCAGTGGTCTGTCTTAGGGTATAGGTTACACCGTCAACTGTGTATGTGGTTTCACCAGTTGCATACTCCGTCTTTCCGCTTTCATCCAGTTCAATCTCGCCCCATTTCCCATCGATCGTCCCATCTGGGTCCGCAAAAAACACTGGACCCAGAAAACTGAACAGAAAAAGTCCAATGACCATCACCAAACCCAGGATACTGAGCTTGGAGCGGAAAAAGCGGCGAACCACCATTCGGGTGGGAGACATGAGACGCACGTTTTTATCGAGAGGCACTTCTGTATCAATGCTATCAGGAGCAGCCTGCTCATTATTCAGCTCTTCCATATGTACCTCCTCACTCCAACTTCACTCTGGGATCTACTACAGCATACATTAGGTCCGCAAGGAGCACACCAAGCACGCTCAGAAGTGCCAGGAACATGTTATACCCCATAATGAAGGGGATGTCCCCCTGGTTCATGGCATCCAGAGCAATATTACCAATACCGGGCAGATTGAAGACCTGCTCTGTGATAATCGCACCGGAAAACAGGGATGGCAGCAAGCCAGCCAGAGAAGTTACCAGCGGAATCAGAGTATTGCGGAAAGCGTGCTTATTGATAACCACGCTCTCCTTCAGTCCCTTTGCGCGAGCTGTTCTGATATAATCAGAATTCATAACCTCCAGCATATTAGTTCTTGTCATCCGCATTCGGGCACCTATGCTAAGTATTACAATGGTTAATATCGGAATGAATAGGTGCCTTGCATAGTCAATAAAGAGTGCGAAACCGGTTGCAGACACGCTGGCATTGACCATACCGGAAGGTTCAAACCACCCAAGCTTCAATGCCAAAAGATCCTTCAAAATATTTCCAAAGAAGAAGGACGGCAAGGAAATTCCGATCATGACCAAAACGGTTACAACATAATCCCGGAAGCTGTACTGATGAGTAGCCGCTGTAATCCCCAAAGGAATAGCAATCATAAACTCAAAAATAGTAGCAATCAGAGATACCGCAAAGGAAACTCCCATATGCTCTGCGATCACCTGTGATACCGGAAGCGCATGCTTAAAGCTGATGCCAAGATCAAATCGTACCAGGGCTCCAAGCCAACTGAAGTATCCTTTCAGAATGCCCCAAAAGCTGTTATCGCCCAGCCCGTACATTTCATACATTGCATCCACAGTCTCCTGAGGGACTGTAGCGCCACCCTGGTTCATGGCGTCGACTTTACTTTGGATAAAGTCGACGGGCATGAGCCGGATCAGGAAGTAGATGATCATGGAAACGCCAAGCAGAATCAATATTGCATACGCCAAACGCTTCGCAATGTATTTTAACATAATCCACCCCGATTGTTATGCAGCAAACTCGATTTCCCAGATGCGATCCAAAGGCGAAGAATAGGGATTTATCTCAGACTCAGTAGGTATGCTGTCAGCCTTGATCACTTTTGAGTTGTAGGCATACAGAACGCTGCGCTGATAAACCGGCAGCTCAACAGCCAATTCCAGAACCTGCTCCATCGCCTTCTTATACAGATCTGCACGAGCAGCCTGATCGTTAGTCTCACGAGCCTGATCGATGTAGTCACTCAATTCGTTCAGAATGTCCATTTCCTCAGCTGTACCACTGTTCTTCAGGTAGTTGTAGCCCCAAGCAAGTGTACTGGTGGCACTGGAATCCTTGTGGTAGACCTGATACATATCAGGGTCCAGTGCAGAGGACCAAGCAGCCGCCCAAACCTCAAGAGAGCCTGTGGCAATCTTAGTCAGAGCTTGGGTATCACATACAACCTCCACGTCCCAGCCCAAGCTATTGAGCAGTGCGGCAGCATCACGGAACACTTTATAGGTGGGGTGATCTTGGAGATTGGAACCTGCAATGGTAAAGGTGTATTTCAAGGAAGAATCACCGGCACTGACGCCAGCTTCCTGCATATAGTTTTCAATGGTGTCAATGGCCAATTGCTCATTCCAGTTACCAATCTGGGGATAACCAATGCCGTTGTCATCAGCATCGGTGCCCTCAGGATAAGCCCAGCTGACCTTGGACATGGGCCAGAAAATGCGGGAAGCTGTACCGGCACGGTAGTAGTCCAGAGCCAGAGATGTATTCATGGCAGACATGATGGCCTTGCGCAAATTGATATCGGTGACCTTAGATGAGTTGATGCCCACATAACCATAGCCCAGCTGATCGGTTGTAATGGAAACAATGCCGTCATCCTTCATTGCATTGAGCTTGTCATAGTTGTCGGCAGTCAAAGAGGGAGAAATGTAGTGGACGGAGCCGCTCTCCAGCGCTGCAATGGAGTTGGAAGAACTGACCACCTGATAGCGGATCTTCTCGATCTTTGCATTTTCGATTCCGGTTCCAACTGTATGGAAGTATTCATTGGACTTAAAATAAACAACATTGTTGGTAAAGAAGGCACTTTCAGCCGGAGTATCGCTGTTGCTGGAATCCGTAACCTTATAGGAACCGGCACCCATGGGCAGCTTTATATTTCTGGGAGACTGGACGATATCCGTCATGAAATCAAAAGACGCAAATTCCACACCGAACTGATTGTTGGTGATATCCATCCCCACGGAGCTTCCCTCGCCGTAGTAATGCTGAGGCGCAACAGAAATAGCGAAGTTCCAGATTGCCTTGGGGTCAATTCCATCAATGGTGATCTGCAGCACATCATATTCATCGGCATTTGTAACAGTACCGTCTTCGTTATGCCCGGAAGCAATCTTATAATCGGTTCCGTTGACGTTAATGGTAGTGCCGGCAGCATCAGTATGTCCCAGAGAAACGATGCCGGAAATATTCTGGACAGCCAGAGTACCGTCGTCAGAAACATTCTCATGAAGGATAACTTCCTTAGCCTTGGCGGTATACTCAGTGGCCAAGGTACCAGCAGTAGACCAGTACAGAAGAATCGAATCCAGTTCACAAGCCAGCTTATCATTGTAGACATAGTCAATGGCTGCTTCCTCAGTGGTGATAGTGGAAGGATACTGAGGTGTCAAGGTTTCGATGCTGGTGCGGTCAATCTTACCATCAGCACCTTCGGCATACTTTACATCAACATATCCCTCTGTGTACATGAAACAGAAAATAGGATCATTGAACTCCTCATGGGACTTATAAGGCTCGTCGATATAAGATTCCTGAGCACTTTTGTAGTCAGTTTGCAGCTCTTCTTTAAACAGCTTCAACGTGTAGTCGTAGTCGTCAGCCAGCTGCGCCGTAGTAACAGAAGAAGCATCATTGGAGATCGCTGTCTGGTAGCCGGAGCTGAGGGAGTGCTCCTGAAGCGCGGCCTTCATATCATCATAGCTCACTTCATTGGTAGCGGAGCTGTCTCTCTTGGCAAGATACAGGTTCATCAGCTCATTGATACGAGCCTGTGCTCGATCAGAAGCCTGGGAAGTGATCATACTATCGCTATCATCGGTGGAAGATCCAACCGTCTGGGTACGGTACTCAGACAAACCTACAATGTCGGTGGAATACAGCGTGGAAGAACCAGTATATACAGGGTCCAGGTACACATAGTAGTTAAAGAGTACGTCCTCCATGGTCAGCGGATGTCCGTCAGAGAACAGAATCCCATTTTTCAGAACGAATGTATAGGTGGTATTTCCATCGTTGTCGGTGATGTCGTAATCCTTAACAACCACGGCCTCATTATCGCCATATGCGACCTCGACCTTTCCATCGACATACTTGGATGAAAGCATACCAATCTGAGTCATAGCCACAATGTTACCGTCAGGGGCAGAGGTGGAGAAGAAGGGATTAAAAAGACCATCCAACTGCTCCGTCATAATGACGAAGGCATCCACTTTTTCCGTATCTGAACCACATCCGCAAAATATGCCGACCATGCCCAGACACATGACTAAACACAAGGTCATTGCCAAAATTCTCTTTTTCATAGTGACGCTCCTTTATTTTAAATTAAATTAGCCTACATTTTCCAGAGTAACGACCTGATCGCTAATGGTGATCGTAACGGTTTCCGGGGTATCGCCTACGGCAATACATAAAATGTTACCAGTTTCGATTTTCTCGGCGGGACCCATGCCACAAATCAGTCCAATCAAATAATCATCCGAACCAAAATAGGCTCCGGAGTCAATTTGTAAAACGCTGTCCATAATCTTTACATTTGTCAACTGTGCGGCATCAGAAATCGTTCCGGCAAACAAGCCAAAGCTTGCCCCCCTGACACGAGTGCCGCGCTCGATAGTAAACGTCGCATTTTCAAAGGTCAGATCACTGATCACTGCCTTTTCAGTAAGATTACCAAACAAGCCGGAATTGACCTTGGAATTATCCGTCTGACTTGCCTTTACATTTTTGAAAATATACCCGTTTCCCTGAATGGTTCCGGCAAAATTTCCATGCATCAGCTTGGTCGGCCACGTTTCTTCCGAAAAGTCCAGATCCGCTTCAATGATGTAATTTCCGTTGATACTGGCATTATCTACAAATTGCTCTGCAGTGAAGATACGGAACCACTCACCTTCCTTCCAATCAATATACAGGTTTAAGGTGCTATCTTTGACTGTTCCGGTGGAATAATCTACTTTTCCAGGGTGCGTGATCACCGATGAGGTTATCGGCTCATTCGCCTGCTCATCAAAATAAGCACCGTTGAAGGTATATCCCTTCAGCTCAGGGAAACTATTCATCTGAATCGCTCCGGTCTCCGTGTTCCACTGCGGTGTAAGAATGTCACAGGAGATCGTAGGATCCAGGACCATGGTAGACAGCAATTCACCATCGGCGCGGTTGTAAAAATTCACCTCTAACAAAGGCACCCATACTGCATAAAGGGTCAGCTGCGGTTCTTCGGCGGAATAACTTCCATCGGCTTCCAGCTTCAATCGCTCTGTTTCAAAATCCCACTTTCCGGAATATGTATAGCTGGTATCACCTGTATCATCAGTGATTTCTGTCCGTTCCGAATACCAACCTGCCAGAAAATATCCATTCTTTGTCGCCTGAAATGCATCCACACCGCGTCTTGAATCATCCGGCGAGAGCAGTGCAATCTCAACCTCACCGTTTCCATTTTTCTGAATTTCAGAAATATTATAGGAATCCACAACTATAGAGGTATTATCAGCGAACAATCCGCCGTTCGCATCATATTTCACACTCACATTATAATTTTGTTGATCATTGATCTGGTAAGGCGTTTCCTGCTGGGCGCAACCGCTGATAATTGCCATGCCCATAAGGAAAACGATCATCAGCAGGAGGGCTTTCATCTTGAAATTCATTTTTCAGCATCATCCTTTACATTGTGGATTTGACTGGGAAAAGCCACAACCGTGGCTTTTCCCGATGGGGTAAATTACTCTTCTGTCTTTTGTTGCTCAGCCGGCTCTGTCGATGCCGGTTCCTGCTGTACGTTTTCCTTTTTCTGTAGACTAGGTTGCTCAATTACCGCCTTTCGCCGCTTCTTATTCTTCGAGAGCTCTATAGTGACCGCTGCCGCAACACCGACAGCCCCCAAGCCAATCACGACCCAAGCAAGCCAAGTCATGTTCTCTTTGGCTTCGTCATCTATCGCCTGAGACTCTTCCTCAGTGGGAGTCAGGGCAACAATTCTCTGCTCTGCCGCAGCAAGGACAGCGTAATTCGATACCAGTGCCTGCTGTTGAGTTGTGGCAATCTTTGCATAGGCCGCTCTGGCTGCTTCAACGATTGACTTGTCCTCATAGGCGACACGTTCAGGAATTTTATTGATTGCCGCAATGGCATTCAGGGTCACATCATCTGCCCCGGCTGCGCCATCGATGTGTAGATTAAAATACTGATTCCAAATATACGAGTCATAGTGCTGACCATTGACCGGACGGATCATTGTCAGCTTATTATCCACATAGCCGATATACTCTGCAAAGTTCGCTCCATAGAACACATTGGAATAAAGACCGTCTGTAGCGTTCCACATATAGTAGGGCACCAGACCAATACCGGTAATATGCACCTCATTGCCATCATAATCAAAGTAGGTCCCAAAGTCACCGGAACCCGGCATATGCTCCATGGATTCGTAGTATCCAGAGTCGAATTCCTCTTCCAGAATGGGAGCTTCATAACTGGTAAACTCAACAGCCGTCAGCTCATCGCACTGGTAGAAAGCCTTGTGTCCAATCGTTGCAACTGTGTAGGGCAGCTTGACCATCTGGACCTGACTGCCGGCAAAGGCATAGCTGCCAATACGCACCGTGTTATCCGCAACCTGAACCTCAGCATTCTCCATTCCGGCATAAGCGATCAGTTCCATCCCTGTTTCGATCTGACAGTACAAAGAGCCCTCGATCACAAAAACGGTATCACTAATGTTGTAGGTATAAATCTTGGTTTTGTAATCAGTACCATTAAAGTTCAGCACTTCTTCGGTGTAAAGAGGCTCAAGCGTACACATAGTGAAAGGATTATCCCCGATGGTACTCAATCCATTTCCCAGCTTCAGCGTGATCGGAGTCAAGTTTTCCTTCATAAAGACGAAGTCGCCCAGTTTCTGTGCACCGCTCAGGTCAATGCTGGTAATGGCTGTATACGCAAAAGCATAGCTATCAATATTCTTACAGCAATTCAGATTTGCCACAGTGCTAAGTTTCTCACAGTACGAGAAGGCTCCTTCTGCAATATCCGTTCCGGCTTCGCTCAACACAACATCCGTCAGATTGTCGCAATAAACGAAGGCAAACTCACCAACAGATTCAGCATTTATAAGATTGACAGAAACCAGAGCCTCATCCTCAATAAATGCATTATCCCCAACTTTGGTAATGTTGGACAGGTCAATGGTCACCAGAGAAATACAGCCTGCAAATGCATATTCTGGGATTTCAGTAATGGCAGGGTTTAAAACAACCTCCGTCATATCACGGCAGTATGCAAAGGAATATGCGCCAATACTTGCGGCACTGCTCAAATCTACTCTCGACAGCTGTGGTCCATGGTAGGTGTATCTGTAGTATCCATTTCTATCCACAGCGGCCACTGTCATAGAATCATCCAAGCAAATGTAATAGACATCGCCGGAGAAAGCGTAATCGCCAATCTCCTGTACCTTTGACAAATTGATTTCCTTCAAGCTACAGTTGTTGTAGAACGCCATATAGCCAATCTTGGCATTCTCGCCCAGAGTCACAGTCTCCAAACTGGCCGCTCCGGCAAAAGCATTCTTACCAATATCCGCATTGCTGCCAATGGTCAAAGACTTCAGTGCAGAGGCAAGCTCGTAGTAGAAGTACTTTTCATCATCCTCATCAAAGTTTTTCACAGTGTAGCTATTATTTTTGTCTACAGAGAACGCGAAATCGCCGATGGTAACATTATTTCCGATGGTCACACTCTCCAGCTTCAGGCACTCACTGAATACGCCCTCAGAAATGACCGTGTTATCCGCAATGGTAACAGAAGTCAGTCCGGAATGAGAGAAGGCGTATTTACCAATTTGAGTCTCTCCCGAAATAGTTGGCAACTGAGTAATACCGGTTTCAAAGAACGCATACTCACCGATTTGGGTCAGGCTTCCCAGAGAAACAGCGGCAATATTCTTTGAGGAACCAAAGGCATAGTCCCCGACCACAGTTACACTAGGTAAAATTACCGAGGTAACTTTCGTGTTGTGGGAGAATGCACCACTTCCGACCGTAGTAACGGCAGCACCACCAATGTTCGCTGCTCTAAACTCCCCTTCGACAGAGGGAGCCACTGCAACCAAAGTCTTTCCGTCGGCAGACAGTACATGGTCAGCAGACTGAACCTTAAATGCTTTGTTCCCCTCCGTCACTTCCAAAACATTTACATTTGTATCCAGGAACGCAAAGGGAGAAATACCATTGATGTCCGGACCGATGCTCACCTTTTCAAGGTTCTCGCACTCATAAAACATGCCCTCAGGAAGGATCGAAGCATTAACATAGAAGGACGTCAGTGCCTTACATCCTGTAAAAGCATAATTTCCATACTTTACCTTAGACGACTCAATCGTAACATCCTTTAGATTTTTACATCCGGCAAAAGCGTACTGACCGATAGACAGAAGTGCATCCGAGGTAACAACCCCCTTCAGATCCTCATTACCGGCAAAGGCATAGGCAGAAATAACGCAGGCTGCGGACAGATCCACCGTATCCTGTAGGTCGCACTTTTCAAACGCATTCTGGTTTATGATCTTCAGATTATTTTCAGAGCTGAAGGTTATCTTCTGCAGGCTGGTGCACCCATAGAAGGCACCATAGTCGATTTCCAGAAGCGTCGAGGGCAGAACGACCTCTTCCAGTGCTGTCAGATTGGCAAATGCATAGGCACCAATCTTTTTAATTCCCTCAGGCAGTACCACCTTGGTAATGGTATTATCGCCAATGTACCACTGTTTGCTGGTTTCCCTATCGTCGATGGCAAGTTCTTCTTCTGTCTTCAAAATATACTCAAAGTTTGCAAAAGAGAAATTTCCAATTTCCGTCAGAGAAAGCTCAGAAGGAACCACAACAACGCCGCCATTACCATAATAATGCGTCAGGCTCGCACCGTTTGTCACATATGGATCCTGTACTTCAACGGAAACCGTCTGGGAATAATAGGTCGATTTTCCATCCATCATGACCTTGATGGTCACGGAAGCAAATCCCTCTGCAACTGCTGTAACAACACCATCTTCTGTAATCGTCACAATCTTTTCATTACTGGTCTCGTAGGCTACAGTGGTGTCATTGGGGAAATAGGACACCAATTCATAGTTCAGGCTGACTGTTTCAGAAGGATACATGGAAAGAGCGTACTTACCGTCGAAGAAGCGCGTGTCTCCAGCCTCACCGATCTTCTTATCTTTACTTTCCAGCATATAATACGCCTTCAGCGTATCATATCCGGTCAAGCGGAAAACATCTGCCACCGGCTTATCAAAACGCCGATACCCTTCATCCTCCGGACCAAGTACCGTTACCTTAAATGTAACACTCTTGTTGGTGGCAGGATCGCGAACCTTCACATTGGCACTTCCAGCAGAACCGGCCACCAGCTTGTTATTGACAACACGGACCACGCTTGCTCTGGAAGATGTGATCTCCAGAAGCTCTCCCCATGCACTATCCGGATACACCAGCGGTTCCAAAGAGTACACTTCATTTAAACTCAACGTTAAACCTTCATCCAATCCATCCAGGTAGAAATCCACGAAATCGTCAGGAAGACCGATCTCATAGGTGGCAAGATTCAACGCATAGTCATAGCAGGTAATGACAAAGGTGTTTTTATTGAGGGAATTCTCTTTGATTTCATACAGATAATCCGTCATCTCAAAGGTTACATAGGTCGTTCCGTTAAACTCAGAATAAACCGGTGTCATATACTGCTCAAATGCATTCAAAACAGCGGCACTGTTCCCTTCATCATCTTCCCCTGTTGTAATGTAACCCATCTGGGAACACATTGTATAATGGTTGTCGTAAATACCAACCTTTGCATAGAGTCGGTTTTTCTTTAGGGTCTTATCGTACTCGTAATAGTACTCCACATCCGTAATGGTGGGTGCCTCGAAATCGATGGTGAGTGGGAATTCAAATACATTGCGCTCGTTGGTTTCCAAGCCGCCATCGCCGTAATCCGTATATGCTTCCAATCTGACTGTATACTGCGAATTGTTGGGTAAGTTGAATTGAGTGGTATCAAAATCCACCTCAATATTGGCTGGATAAATAGATCCGCCATCACCATAGGATTTTCTTACATCGTAATCCGTGGTCTCATAAATCAGCTCGCCGGTAGCATCATTTGTAATAGTGATCACAACCTTTGAGGCATTTCTCAGGAGACCCGCCCACACATATCGAAGCGAGTGAATGGTGCCCTCCTGATTGGACAGTGAAATATGATTCTTCTGTGCCGGGATAACAATATCCTCTGGGTTCTGGAGAAAGTAATATGTACCCAAGTAACTGACATAGTCGTCATAGACACCGCCAATGGGTCTGGTTGCATAGGCATCGGGCATGACCTTATCCTCTACAGGGATGGCATCATCCAACTCATCCGCATTGGTCTCATAATATTCCATGTCAAACAGAGGGGCCTGATTCCAGTCACCATAGAATGCAAGATAAGGAACGCTCAAATCTACATCCGTACCTGAGGATGCCGTCAGCGTGATATACCCTTCTACATACATACCGTTAGCGAAGGACTTGTTCAGATATTCTTTATCCGCATCGCTCAGGGTGATCTTGACCGTAACTTTAGCACTCTCCCCTGCTGCAACTGTTAGTGTTTTTTCGCTGAGGGTGCCACCGGAAACATCGCAGATCTGAACATCGGCACCGCCGAGGAGATACGCTTCCTCTGTAACTGTTGTTTCGCCTGCATTGGTCTTGGTATCGCTGACCCCCTCAGTCATGACATAAGAACCAATATTGTAAGAGAGAACAGAAGATCCGAAATTCTCGACAGTAAAGCTCATTTCATAAACGCCGCTCTTCTCAGGATCATCACCCAACTCCAGTTTGGGAGTATCCATTTCATTGCCTTCGCTGTCATATGTTGTAATATATGCAGGTGTTTCCAGTGCCCCGAAGAGATTCGCTAAACCTGCTCCTTGCTTTCGGACAGAATAAGGCAAGCCGTTGGTGTTCAGTGCAATGTCCGCAGTTGACATCATTAGCTTATTGACCATAGCTGCAACCTGAACGGGATCATCCGCAATCTCAGAGAAATTCTCCGTGACATACTGTCGCAGCAAAATAGCAAGACCTGCCAAATTCGGACACGCCATAGAGGTACCAGAGAGCCGATCATAACCGCCGCCGGTTACGGAAGAAAGGATGTTACCGCCATGCGCGGTGATCTCTGGCTTGATACCTAAACTGGGTGTGGGACCCCAAGAGGAAAAATCAGAGATAAAAGGTCCGGAGGTCTGAGCTTTGCTCAGCTTGATCGTTCCGGAACCTGCTGCCGCCAGAGCCTCACCATCATCCTGTGAGATGGAGCAAACTGCCAGCTTTGCGTCTCCGACATTCATCTTAATATCACCAGACACATTATTGTAAATCAAAATACCCGCAGCACCTTGTGCCTCAGCAATCATCGCCTTTTCCTCAAAGGTATTATCGCCACGGCGAACAAGGGCAATCTTACCGGTTATGTCCAAACCCGTATAATCCGCGCTACGACCTACACCGGGAATAAGTACATACCCAATTTCGAGGGTCTCCTGATCTCCCAGCAGTGTTTCTACAAAATCCAACTCCTCCGCTGAACCGCTGTTCGCTTCGGTAAAGTAGATGATACGCTCGCCATACATCAAATACGGGGTCTCTTCACCGCTGATGGACGCAACCGACAGAACGCCATCATATGTTGAGGGCGAACCAACTGTTCCGGAATCCGGATTAGAGGTCAAAGGCAGATTGCCGTTTTTCTCTGAACCATAGGATGAGTTGTAACTGTTGGAAGCAGCGGCAATCACCGTAATGCCTGCATTGCGAATCTTATCATAAACGCCGTTCATGACTTCTTCGTCAGACTCACGCCCAAAACCGCAGGCTGTACCCAAGGACATATTGATTACATCTACGCCAAGAACAACGCAATCCTCAAGGGCAGATAAAATCCAGCTGGCTCTGGCCGTATCCACAACATCAGAGAATATCTTCATGGAGACCAGCTGTGCATTGGGAGCGGCGCCTGTGATCACATCATCCTTACCAACAATAACGCCGGACACATGGGTACCGTGGTTATTATGGGTGGAATAGACGTCAGGATCGTTGTCGGCGTAATCAAATCCGAACGGAACCTTCTCATTGATGTAAACATCGTCCACCGTCAATGTGCCAAACTGCTTATAAGCAGTAGTCTGACTCACCACGGCAGCCACATCTTCGTATGTCAACCCCAACGTATCAGAGGTGAAATTCTCTACAGAAAAGGCAGAATGGTTAGAATCCAAACCTGTATCCAATACAGCTACAACCATCCCACTGCCATCATAAACAGATCCTGTGGTATCAAAAATGCCGGTATCAAAAACGTTAACCTCATTTTCCACAAGCTGAGTATCCGCCTGCTCATACACCTCGCTGACAATGATCCCCTGACCATCTCCAAGAGACTGACAGGTTGCCTCAAAATCACGAGCTTTGATCACGATCTCAAAACCGCTGAGCAAGGTAGCGTATTCATGCCCTGTAGTGAAATCAATTCCCTTTTCAGTCAGGGTTGTAAGAATCTCAGTCTTCTGAGCAGCCACCGACTGTTGAATCGTCATTGAAGCATCACTATAAAGGGCATAATCACGGAAGCTCATTGTTTTATCCGTATCCTCGTAGGCATCCATCAGATTATTCTCATCAACTGTAATGATAACAGAAATATCTTCATCATCACCGATTTTATCTGATAACTGGAACATGACAGAACTATCCAGGTAATCCTGAATATTCGCCGCCGGTGCGTTATCGATCAGCTCGATATGGGAAGCTTCATAACCGGAGGCCTGACTTCGGGGAAAAGCCAGTATGCCAGCAGTCATTGCTGCTACCAACAAGCAGATAAATGACGCACGCAATACTTTTACTTTGGATTTCATCTTCATTTGTACAATCGCCCTTCTTTCATTTATACTCAGCTAGGCAGTATATACCAGTTTTTATAATACTCTATTTTCGACGCAAATGCAAGATTTCTATACAAAAGAAAGTAAATTATTTCTTTGGTAACGACATTTTTGTTTATTTTTCCTATACGATCAACAAAATCTCATTCCATTAACCCTCAAAAAAGCAAAACGAAACCACCCCATCAAGGGGTGGTCCGTATTATCAGCCTTAAAAACAATCAACCTACGTTTTTCAGAGTAATCGTCATGGTATTCTCTCCCTCAGAGAAATACCACTCTTGTTCTTCAGTAGCGTAGTCGTAGCCCTCGGGCATATTCAGCAGACTGACCTTATAGTCTGCTTCCTCAAGAAAAAATTCCGCTACACCATTTTCGTTAGTTTTACCGGGTACGCAAGTATCCAAGCACATTTGCAGCATAACACCCACTACAGGATTGCCAGCTTCGTCAACAACCGTTACGGAGTAGCTGGGCTCTGCCACTTCTTCCGAGGGCTCGGTCTGATCGTCAGAAGCCGCCGTTGCTTCAGTTGTCTCATTTCCCTGCGTCGTAGCCGCAGTTGTTGTGTCAGAAGATGTCTGATCCTCAGAGGTGCCACCGCAGGCACACAAGCACAGCACAATCCCCAAAGTCAGAACCAAAACCAAAAGACGTTTCACATAGCTCATTGTAATACCTCCTAATTATACCCCAGAAGCATCATCGCTTCCAGTCAATGTGGGAATTTGTTCGATGGATTCAAAAAATATCTGCTCATAATCATCCGCCAAAAAATAATCCATAGCGTTGCAAAGCATTGTGCTGTCCGTAAACATCCCCTCATGTATCAGACAGATGTATCCATTACGGTCTACAATTACCGTGGTCGGATATGCGGAAATTCCCATCAGACTCTGCCAATTCAAATCGCATTGTCCCATCGGAAATGTCAAATCATTAGTTGCTTTAAAAGCACTGATTTCTTCCGCTGTGCCATCTACAGGATTGAGTGCTAAAAAAGCCACACCGTCGCTATACCGCTCGTAAGTTTCCTGCAAATAGGGAAATTCCATTTTACAGGGTACACAGTTAATGAACCAGAAATTCAGAACTACCGCTCGCTTTTCCTTCAGAAGTTCCGAAAGCGTATACACCTGACCATCGCAATCTGTCACAGAAAAATCCAGCATCCTGTCCCCCAGAGAATACCGATGGTTCTCCATTTCTTCCGGTGTCAACTCTCTGGCAGAAAGACAAATCACAGTCTTCTCTTCGGATATGGCGTAATACGGTTCGATGGTATACCCAATTGGCTCATCCTCAAGGACCGCAACATAATCCAAAGACGCTTCCGCACGGAAGGATATTTCGCCATCGGCATTCGTTTTGCCTACACAAACCAATTCTTCCTGCGACATATCCTCATAGACAAACACCTTCACATCTACCAACGGCAATGCAAGATCTGTCTGAACCTGCACACAGTACGTCAATTGAGATGGGTTCGTTGCCGATGGCTCAATTGGAGCATCCTCGCACCCAACCAAGAATGCAAAAATTGCCAAAAGTAGCACAACAACATAACCAGATTTAAATTTCTTTGCCATAATCGTTGCCCCCGATTTACTTACGCATCGGGACCAAGATAGTCGTAATAATAGCAAAGCTTTGTCCAAGAATGGTCAATGTTTTCGAATGTATATTTATCCATCACAAGCTGAAGAATCTCTGCAAGTCTTGCATCGACCGGTACGCAGCCCACACGTTCCTCTGCCGAACCTTTGTATATTTTTGAAAGATAACCACTGATTTCTTCCGTCAAATCCTCGCCGGTACCATGATAGCGACCGGCAAATACATCCTCGATCTGATACAACTCAGCATTGGCATCAAAATCCTCGCCCCACATGGTCTTAAGATACTCTCTGGTGGCATCTATATCGTTGTTGCGAGCTTCCAAGAAGGCCAGAATGTACAAATCTCCCTCTGTCTTCTGGAAGTCAAAGCCTCCCAAGGAAATCAAGCCCTTTACTTCAACAGGATCACCATTTTCGTCCTCACCTTCAACCGTAGCGATCGGATTGGAGAAAAGATTGGTCACACCGGTAAAATCAGCGTACAGCATACTGCCGTAAATCTGATTGCCGTTTTCATCCTCGCCAAGATCCTCGTAATAGTAACCGTCATCGTTCAGAACAACGTCAATGCCGCCTGCAATGGTATGATACATTGCTTCGCCGGTGGCATCCGTATCATAAGTGAAGTAACCAGGAGACGCAAGACGGAACAGTTCAAGCTCTGCCGCAACATACTCGATATCATAGTAGATGGTACCCACTTCATAGACATCCCAGAACGCAATATCGATGAAGTAAGGCGTTCCAGCCTCCATATAATACAGCATGGATACATTATTTGAGTCGCTATACATTCTCTCGCACATTTCATAGCAGTAAAGCTCATTACGCTGGTCATCAAAAATCCAGCCCTCAACGCCCTGCGTAGACTCATTTCGAGATGTAATGCGGTAAACACCGGACTTAGAGGGGACAAACTTTGCAAGCTTACCTCTAGGAATGATCGCAGTGCTGTAGTAGAAGGAGTTTGACTCAATATTCTTACCTAACTTCGCTTCGTACGCGGAGAAGGGAGCCAGACCCTTGATCGGGTCTTCAAGTTGAACGCCATCAGTACCGTAAACCTGATAGTATTTACAGAACTTCAACCATTCATTATCATCCGCATCATCAAAACCGACCACCTGATCGACAATCTTCAGGAGCTCACCAAGCCTCTGATTAACCGTGCAAACACCATTCAGAGATGAGTTAGATGAATAGGAGAAGAATATCTCAAGATCCTCATAATAATCATGCCCATCCAAGGTGATATCACCGTTATAAGCCAGATCCCACAGAGTGACTTCCTCGTTAAATGCAGTATATCCCATCATATCAACAAGAAGCAACGGACCATCCGCCAAACCAACATGGTAGTAGCCATCCTTTTCATTGAGAACGATGTCTACATAGGTATACTCAAAACCGTCTTCACTGGTTGCTGCATATTGAGGAATGTAGGTCTCAACATCAATCGCATCAGAAGACACAACGCGCATATTTTTTATATAAACGGTATCGTCGCCCTCATCCGTTGTGTCATCCTTGATATAGCAAAGGGCCACCTCATAGATACCATCCTGAGGAGCAACCCAAGGATAGGCAGACTTCCATTTCTCTGGGTCCGATACACCGGAGATCGTATAAATCGGTTCGTCATTAACGATCACATGAAGAACATCCGCCCCCTGTTCAGAGGAAATCAGGTAGTCAAAGCCTACAGCCTCCCCTGCTTTCAAGGTAACGTCAGCATAAAGAATCGCATAGGAAGCCTCAACCTGTTGATTGGATGCATACAAACAAGATTCGCCGTTCTTTTCACCGGCAATAAAGGGCCAGGAATACTCATCATCCTCCTCAGAGCGGTAAGTAATTGCGATATCGCCATTGTTGATCAATGCACCAATCTCTTCAGAGGATGCCATGGTATAGTCAGGCTTGATTTTTGTGACTACTTCATCCAAACTGTTGTAGATCTTTTGCTCATAATCATCAGCAGAGAAGGTCTCAAAAACGCTGTTAAATGGACGGGCACTGGTCAAGCCGCCCACCTCAATCAGACAAATCACGCCGTAACGATCAATGACAATAGAAGTTGGATAGCCACTGACATTAAAGGTCTGAGACCATGCACTCTGACAAGCTGCCATCGGGAAGGTCAGCCCCATGCTGGACTGGAAGCCCGCTACTGCAGCAGTATCATCGATTGGGTCCAGCGCAATGATGCCAACAGTATCCTGATAGCGTTCGTAAGCCTCCTGCATATAAGGGAACTCCGTAACACAGGGACCGCAACTGGTATAGAAGAAGTTCAGCAAAACCATCTTCTTCTCAGCCAGAACCTCGGAAAGCGTTACCGTTTCACCGGCAGCTGTTGTGATGGAGAAATCATACATAACATCTCCCAGCCCTAAAGATGCCCCGGACAAGCTCTCATCTTTAACAAGAGAAGAATTAAGGACAATTTCCGCTGCATTGCCCGAGAAGGTATATGAGTCCTCCAGTTCATAACCCGCCGGAACCCCCTCCAGATCAATTGCGTAATCGGAGTTTACAGGCAGTTCCAAAGAAACGCACCCTTGTGCATCCGTCTCACCGTAATTCTTCAAATCCGTCAAAGTGCTGTCGGCATATACATATACTGCAACTCCCTCCAGTGCCATGCCGCCGACTGTCTTTACTGTTACCTGATACGTTCCAGTTTTACCAGAATCGTTACCTGTTGCGTCGGAGGCTGCGGTTGTTGCATCCGACGCATCGCCGCCATTTCCTTCATCGGATTTGCAGCCCGTAACCATAGCAAACAGTGAACACACCATAGCAGCAACAAGCAGCATTGAGATCATTTTCTTCATGTTAGTCATCCTGATCCTCCTGATTAAAAAATTTTTACTAAAACACTGTTCTTTCGGCATTGCTCAGCCTGATTTTATCATAACCGCCATAAGCAGTCAAGCAAAACAGGTCAAATTTATGCAATCAGCCCATTCTCGACATGATAAATGCCGGGATTTCTCCCGGCATTCATCTTAATGTCACTAAATTTTTGCAGGTACCTTGGAACAGGCCCGATATTTCGTTACGTTCAATATCACTTCACCGTCTATTTGAAGCGTAGTCGGGCGATCAAATTCAACCGTTATATCCGTTCCGTTATGGACGGCCACCGTCCTGTGATGATTCACATGCTTTCCGCTGAAAATCGAGGGGAAAACACACAGAGTAGCAAGCCGACCTGCTTTATGCATCAACATCAGCGTAATTCCCTTTTCAGGAGTGTTGCGTACCTGATCGGGAGCCGCCATCATGCCGCCACCGTAATAACGACCATGCATGGTTGGGGCGATCCATACTCGCTTATAGTGATACTTTTTTCCATCAACAGTTACCGTCGCATTAGCCGCCTTGTGGTGAAATAAAATCCCTTTTATCGCAATACCGGTATAATTGGGCTTTTTACCTTTAGTGCGCAGAGCTTCCCCCACTTCGCAGCAATAACCATCAATGCCATAACCAACACCATTGATAAAATAATAGGATCTGCCATCAACCACAACCATTGGGAGATTTTTTATGTAATCATTGATTTTGACTGGACCAGCTTCAATCGTTTTACCAATATCTCGAAGAAAATCATTTCCACTGCCGGTGGCATAATAATATAAGCAATTATCAAAACTCAGCTTCGCAATTGCATTGGCAAACCTACTCAAAGTTCCATCTCCGCCACAAATGATGATTTCATCATCATTCGAAAGTCCTGCAAAAAGGGCACTGTAATCCTCGAGCTGGGTAATGTCCTGATAAATGATTTCCTTCTCTTTAAAGAAAGCCGCAGCTTTTCGAGCATCCTCTATACCAGTCCGACTACCTGATAACGGGTTATACAGTACATATACCTGACTCATTATTCGCATTCTCTCTTTCTTTTGTATTCTATCAAAAGCTCTTCTACACGTTTTCCGATAACATCCGTCTTGCGATCAAGTTTTTGAGCAGGAATGACCTCCAGAATATCCACATAAACGTCAGTTTGGTGTAATGGGAAATTCTTAGCGATCATATTTGTGCCATGAAGCGCAACAACCGCAATATCTGTATCCGCTTTTTGGGCAATCTTAAAGACGCCATTATGGAATGGCAGCAGCTCTCCGGTTTTTGATCGTGTTCCCTCAGGGTATACGCCAATCGAGACCTCATTTTCCTTCAGCAGCTCCGCAGCCCTGTTAATGGTAACAAGGGCATTTCTGGGGTTTTCCCGATCAATATCCATAAAGCAGCAACGGCGGATATATCTTCCAAACAACGGCAAATTCAAAATTGAAGCCTTCGCAATATAAGAAATCCGCCAGGGACGAAACGCATAGAAGGTTACCAAAGGATCAAAGTTTGAAAGATGGTTGCCTACAAACAAAATCTTTTTTCCTTCAGGAAGTTTTTCCTCGCCGCTAACACGAAGCTTTACCCTGCCCAGCTTTAAGATCACAGCGGCAAGGGTATTCACTAAGCCCCGGTAAAAGCGGCTTTCCTTTGTGTAGTATTTTTTCGTTGATACCCCAATTCCACATGCCAAAAGGAACAGAATCAGCAAAAGCAGCACACCAAGGAAAGACAGCAAAATATACCAACCCACAGTAATTCATCCCCTCTCTTTCACTTAAAAAACAGAGGCTGCAGCGCAGCCCCTGTTGCATTGGTCGGAGTGTCGGGATTCGAACCCGAGGCCTCTTGGACCCGAACCAAGCGCGATACCAAACTTCGCCACACCCCGTTACCATGGTATTATAATGAAAAAAAGTCATTCTGTCAACCCCCGAATATTCATCACCTCTGCCATATGGCAGAGGTGATGAAATATTTAGGTAATTCAGTTCCCAAAACCGCCGTATCCCCATGGGAATTCTCCCTGATTGGTCTGCTCCTGTTGATTTTCCTGTGAAGATTCAATCTTCTCACCAATTGTGACAACGAGCTCGATGCTGCTGCCCTTTCGGTAAACCGTGAGCTTCAATTCATCGCCTACAGCAGAAGATTGTACCAGCTTTATAAAATCATTTCCCCCTGTCACGGTCTGATCGCCGGCACTGGTGATGATGTCTCCAACCCGCAAACCCGCTTGCTCAGCAGGACTGTCTGCTGTAACGCTCTGTATCGAAGCACCCTGCGGCAAGCCATAGATCTGATACTCCTGCGCCACATCGGACACCGTCACACCCACATATGGCTTGGACACATATCCTTTTTCAATAACACTCTCAACAATAGACCGGATCGAATTGATTGGAATCGCGAAGCCAATGTTATCGATGGACGCGCCGCTGGAAGAGCTGGAGTATTTCGCATTGGTGACCCCAACCACTTCTCCATACATATTGAAGAGAGCACCGCCGGAGTTTCCGGAATTGATGGCGCAATCCGTTTGCATCAGGTTCATCGTTACGGAATTGGAAAATGTAACCTCCCGATCCTTTGCGCTGATCTTCCCCGCTGTTAACGAGAAGGTAAGCTCTCCCAGAGGATTTCCAATGGCTACAACATCGTCTCCCACATTCATATTATCTGAGTCACCCAAAACCACCGGACTCAATCCAACAGCATCGATCTTCAAGACCGCAATATCGTTGCTCTCATCATACCCAACAACCCATGCTTCATAGGTTTCACCATTAAAGAGTGCAACCGTAATACTACTGGATGACTCAATGACATGGAAATTAGTTAAAATATATCCGTCATCAGAAATGATAAACCCAGAACCAGAGGCTGCTGATGTGGACTGATATCCCCAGAAATTTGTAGTAATGGATGTCGTAATGCCCACAGTGGAATTAACGTTGGCAGCATAGACTTCCGCAGCACTTAAAATCGTTCCGGTTTCGATCTGAACTGTTTCTATGACGGAGTTTTCCCGCACTCCCTCCAGTAATGTAGTATTTTCACGATCATCAACTGTACCAACGACCTGTTCTTTATCATCTGTGTAATACCGTTGTCCAATAAGAACACCGCCTGCTCCAACCGCCCCGCCAAGTAATGAGCAACACAGTGCCACAGCAATCAGCTTGCATCCATGCCCCTTCTTCTTTTTCTTTTTGGCAGTATGTTTATCCTCCGGGGGCTGTGGTGTCACAGATGGTTCCTGAGCAAAAGGAACCTGATAGGTATAGGCATCACCGCTCCAAGGGAATTGCTCCTGCTCATAATCCGGTCGATCTGTATATTCATTCATGGGACATTCTCCTTAACATAATATTCGGATATCATCAGCACCCGGTTTCTTTGCGTTTAGCATATCATTGCTTACTGAACGAATTCTTACCAAAAGAAAAACGATTTGTAAATTGTTCTCCTTCAGTTTCCCATTGTAAAAAAATAAAAACAGTGGTATACTATCATCATAAATGTCGATTTTGGAGGTCTCGGAATGTGTACCGCTGTTTCTTGGAAATCCAATCATCATTATTTTGGACGAAATCTGGATCTGCATTACTCCTATCCCGAAGCAGTGACGATTGCTCCGCGGAATTACCCCTTTTATTTTAGAAAAATGCCTCCTTTAGAGAAACATTTCGCTATGATTGGAGTAGCTGCTGTCGTAGAGGATTATCCGCTGTATTACGAGGCTACCAACGAAAAGGGGCTGAGTATGGCAGGATTAAACTTTCCGGAATCTGCCCATTATTGCGAAGTTGCTGAGAACACAGATAACGTCTCCCCTTTTGAGCTGATCCCTTGGATATTAGGACAGTGCGCATGTGTAACAGAAGCGTTGGAGCTTCTTCAACGTGTCAATCTGGTCAATATCCCCTTCGCACCGCAGCTTCCTCTGACACCACTCCACTGGCTTCTTTCCGATAAAGAGCAATCAATCGCCGTCGAATCTACGATCCAAGGCTTGAGGCTTTATCAAGATGATGTGGGCATTCTTACCAACGAACCACCGTTTGACTATCACATGTTCCATCTAAGAACCTTTTTGCAAACCAGTCCCAAGCCTGCCCTCGACCGTTTTTCCGGTAGCTATCAACTGATTTCGTTTTCTAACGGCATGGGTTCTTTTGGCCTGCCGGGGGATTATTCCTCCAGTTCACGCTTCATCAGAGCCGCATTTGTCAAGCTGAATTCCCTCTCTGACGGGACGGAAGTGGGCGATATCAGCCAATTTTTCCACATTCTCAAATCCGTTTCTATGCCCAGAGGCTGCGTAGAAATACAGCCAGATGAATACGAGATAACTCGCTATTCCAGCTGCTGCAATACCGATAAGGGAATTTACTATTATACCACCTACGATTCCACCCAGATCACAGCAGTAGACATGTACAGGATCGACCTCAATGGCAAAAAACTGACTTCGTATCCTTTAAAAACTTCCACCGATATTCTCCAACAAAACTAAGCAAAAGGATGGTGTACCATTTATGATGCTGTATGAAAAATTTAGAAACTCCAGTCTTGACACCTCCCCCGTCGGTTTGATCAACGGTCCCGGCAGGAGCAATCATGTATGCACCCCTTCAGGTGCCAAAATTATCGCTTGGTCAGCAGATCGCGAAGCAATTCACTTCTGCCATATCAGCGGACTGGGCGAACTGGTATTTGCAGTGGACCCTTCTGCACCTCCCGGAGATTGTATACACCCTGTAGCTGAAAATATGCTGCAATTCATCGGCTTGCTTTGCACTTGTCGTGATGCATCGTTGATTTCCGATGCCTATCGATGGAGTGAGCTTTTCTTTAATGCAAAAGTAGCCTCCAAAAAAATCGGGTTAAAAGCGCGTTCTGTTCTCAAGGCCTTAGAAAATATCTATCATCCTCAACCAATTCAAGATCCTTACCGCTGTATTATCGAGTTGCAAAATTCCTTTGATTATACCAAGCTTCCCCTCCATGCCAAATACTTCGAATGGTGTCCGGTTCGCCCGGGAATCCCCCAATGGACAGTTTCCTTCGACTCTAATTTCGCTGATTTTTGCAATAAGAACGATGCGTCAAAGGAATTGGCAGTCACGCGGCAGTTCCAGTGGAACGACGAAAACTGGTGTGTTCCGGCTATCTATCTCAATGAGAACGGAATCGTAGTCGATTCGTATCTGGAGATGCCTGCCGAAAAAATCCAAGCATTTATGGAGAAATGGGGAAGCAAGTCAAAAGGCCTATGCATTGAAGAAAAAACTAATCGGGATCTGGAAAACCCGTTAATTGTCCCCGCCAAAGGACTACTTACCGTTAACAATAAATCCATTGCATGTCGGAAAAGCTTTGAGGTTTCGTGGAATCCCTATGTAGAAAACCCATGGAATGTGCGTAGAACATTGGAGCATTACGGTTTGGACAGGAACAAAGGTTATCTGCTGCGAAGAGACTGCTTCCTTCGCAAGGGAAACCAGAATACCATACGCACCATCGAATTTGCGCTGTCTAGTCGACCGGTTTCTGTGCCCGGTCCGCGTTTCCTCGCACCAGATGCCGGAAAAAGCATTACCTTCAAGCATCCGGAGACCCAAACGGAGCACACCCTCACCGTAGTCTCACAGATTCGTGAAGCTCTGGATCCAAATTTTCTGAGCAATCACCCTTGCTGCTATACCCGTCTCCACTACACTCTGACCCCTTCAATCCATCGTGACTGGTTTCAAGTAGTTGACTGCGATCCGGGGGATCTTCCATATGACGCAGATCAGACCACGGTTCCCACATTGCCTGCCGACAAAACCCCCACTCCCGGACACTGCGCAATTTCTTCTCTGCGTTATACACCAGAAAAGCAGGTCCAATGGCAAATGCTTTTCCGCCAAAAGCTGCGTCAAAATATTCAGATACAGCTTTTGCCTTAATCTCATTACGAATAACGAATTGGAGAACACTATGAAGAAAAAAGCGATTTTATTTGATTTGGATGGTACTTTGACCGACTCTGGTGAGGGAGTGATCAATTGTGCCTTATTTGCTCTGGCACAATTGGGCTTACCCTTACCTAATCGGGAGGAAATGCGTTTCATGGTTGGTCCCCCTCTTCGGGATAGCTTTCTTCGCTTCGGCGTGGACCCTAGTGATGTAGAAAAAGCGGTAGAGCTTTACCGGAAACGATATGTGCCAACCGGAATGTTTGAAAACGCCCCCTACCCCGGAATTAGTGCCATGCTGGGTGCATTGAAGGAAATGGGGCACAAGCTGTACGTTGCAACTTCGAAGCCGGAATCCATGGCTAAAGAGATTCTCGACAAATTCAATCTATCCGGATATTTCGATAAAATCTACGGAGCGAGCATGGACGAAACCCGTGATACAAAGGATAAGGTCATCGCTTATCTGCTTAAGGAGCTGGATCATAAGGGTGAGATCATTATGGTCGGGGACACGTTATACGATGTCCTCGGAGCCGCGGCCAACGGCATCCAGACCATTGGAGTCACTTGGGGATATGGCGAGAAAAAGGACATTATAAGTGCTGGTGCCATAGCCACCATGGACACACCTGCGCAGCTCCTTGAATATTTCAACGCTGAATAAGCCGAGATTGCTCCTGCTTCAGAAAACAATTACCCCTGAGGCAGTGCTCTGGAAACATCCAGTGCCTGCTTCAGGGGGTATCTTATTCGTTTGGCAACTCTTATTTATTCATTTCAGAAATGATGTATTTACCCACCTCATGGGGTTCGATATTAAGAACCAAAGAAAACTCAGCATTCAAAAGCTTTTCAGCATCTCGCAGGAAATTCTCATCGCAAAGATGAAATTTTCGCCCTAGCTGCGCTTGTCTTTCCTTATGGCGGTGTAAGGTATTGATCATTCTAAGCAACGAAGCACGATTACCGCTATTGATAATTTCACGGTAATATTGCTTTCTTTGATTTTCATCATTGATCCAATTGTCCTCGCGGACTTCATTAGACGCAAGCAGCTCATTCAATTCATCTTGCCCAATAATATGACGCAGCTTGGATAAAGCGACCGGATTTTCAGCAGGCACAAAATATCTGGTCTCCGGCTGATCATTGGGCTGCAAAGCAAAATACTTAATCTTCTTTCTATCAATCACTCGTTCTTCTAAGGACAAAATTCGGCAAACGCCATGAATCCCATAAATAACCAAATCTCCGACCTGAAACATCCGAACAGTCCCTCCTAAATCTAATCACAGCATTTTACAGATAGTCAACTGCTTTTAGATTATAGCATAATTTTAATATTTTTTCATGTGGATAAAATGCCGAAATTCAATCCAAATCACACGGAAAAATCCTTAATGCACTTACGTTTCTCCGACAAAACTCCCCCACAGCAATGCTGTGGGGGAGAAATCAAATTATCAAATCTGTTCTACCTTGATCGTATTGGTGTTGCCGCTCTTCCCATTGATCGGACCGCCGGTGAGGACTACATTATCGCCACGCTTAACAGGTAAATAGCGACGAGCACTGTTCATGGCATAATAGAACATCACATCCATAGTGGGGAACGCTTCCGTTAACACAGGCGTAACGCCCCAACTCAGCCCCAGCTTGCGCCACACCTTGGAGTCCGTCGTCATGCCAAGAATATCCACAGGGCAACGGAATCGGCTTACCATCATAGCAGTCTTACCGGAAACAGAGCAAACCACGATTCCCTTCGCATTAACATCGATTGCCATGGCACAAGTGGCATGGGAAATGGCATCCAGATTGCCTCCAATGCGGAATTCCGACTTCAAGAAACGTTCACGGTAACTGGTATGCTGCTCAGTATATTCAGCAATCTTGGCCATATTTCTGACAGCCTCCACAGGATACTTGCCGGCAGCAGACTCACCAGACAGCATAATGGCGGAACTGCCGTCATAAACCGCATTGGCAACATCCGAAATTTCCGCCCGGGTAGGACGAGGATTATAAATCATGGATTCCAGCATTTCAGTCGCTGTGATCACACGCTTACCCAGCATACGGCACTTATTGATCAGCAGCTTCTGGATTGCGGGAACCTCCACAAAGGGAATCTCTACACCCAAATCGCCTCGGGCAATCATAATGCCGTCGCATACCTCACAAATTTCTTCCACATTATCCACGCCGGAACGGTTCTCAATTTTAGCGATCACATCGATGTCCTTACCACCGTTGGCATTAAGGAATTCTCTCAGTTCCAGCATATCATCCTTGGTGGATACAAAGGATGCGGCCACAAAATCCACATCATTTTCGATACCAAACAGCAGATCAGCTTTATCCTGCTCTGAAAGGAACGGTCCGGGCATTACTTTATTAGGGAAGCTCATGCTCTTCCGGTTGCTCAAGATACCCCCAACGACCACACGGCAAATGGCATCATTATCCTTCAGTTCAAGAACCTCGAAAATAACAAGACCATTGCATACCAGAATCCGGTCTCCCACAGAGAGGTTCTTGATTAGGTCCTTATAGTTGATTGAGACTCTGGTTTTGTCACCCTCAACCTCATCGGTGGTGAACGTAAACATTTCACCGGCAGCTACCTCAACGCTTCCTTCCGCAAAGGTACCGATTCTATACTCCGGTCCCTTGGTATCCAGCATAATTGCAATAGGTAGATCCAGTTTTTCCCGAACGGTCTTGATCAGATCGATCTTTTTCTTATGCTCCTCATGGGTTCCGTGTGAGAAATTAAGCCGCGCAACGTTCATACCGGCCTTGCACATTTGTGTTAATACCTGCTCATTTTCACTGGCAGGACCAATCGTACAGATAACCTTTGTCTTTCTCATATTCTACCTCTTCCGTGTACCACAATTTTATAGGCAGATTCTGCGCAAACGCAGCTCCACTCCCTGACATTTTAACATATGCCAATCCATTCGTCAACGATATTTCCCTTAATACAGCAGTTCAATTTGATAGTGCTCCAGCCAGTAATTCACTTGAAGGATATAGGCAATTGTCTGAGGATAGGTCATCAGCTGACCGTACCAAGGCCAAACAGGGCGGCCATCCAGATAGTTTCGTAGCGCATCCTGAGAAAACAGCATAAACAGCGGTGCATCCTTCTTTCGCAGAAGCTCATCCAACCGTTGTTTGACCAATCGAGTATATTGGGGATGATACGTCTTGGGATAAGGACTTTTCTTTCTAAACAGAACCGGCTCCGGAAGCAAATCCTTTACCGCTTCCCGAAGCAGCCCCTTTTCCCTCCCCTGATAATCCTTAAAATCCCAAGGAACGCTGTACAGATATTCAGCAATGCGGT
Source organism: uncultured Oscillospiraceae bacterium (assembly GCA_964513605.1). Lineage (GTDB taxonomy): Bacteria > Bacillota > Clostridia > Oscillospirales > Oscillospiraceae > Faecousia. The sequence goes on along the minus strand of CAZENN010000001.1, from coordinate 34,781 downwards.
AATCACAGAAAGGCACACGCACTTCAAGTCCATGAAACATGCTCATGCGATCCTTACGGTCCAGCAATGTTTGCATAAACCAGCGAAAATTCAAATTTACCATCTGTTTCATCCTGGTTTCAAGTCTAGAATTGCCGGGTAGAATATCTGCCTGACGCAGTGTCGTATCATATTGATCTCGTATAAATTCTACACCATTGATGCGCTGTCTGAGCGTGGGAGCCATCATATCCACTCGATCCACTGTATTCTGCGCCCACGGAAATCCTTCTTGATCCCTGACCTGGGGATCGCGATACCATGGATATCCTCCGAATATTTCATCGGCACATTCACCGGACAAAGCAACCTTTACATGTCCCCGGATGTCTCCGCAAAAAGCCAGCAAGGAAAAGTCAACATCTGCCATTCCCGGTAAGTCTCTGGCTTCAGTGGCAGCCTCCATACAGCTGAGCAGCGTTTCAGGCTGCAGTACTGTCCAGTGGTGAATCGTCCCCAAGGTTTCCTGCATCAGCTGGATATAGGCATTGTCCGAATTGGGCTGAAATTTTCCAGGAACAAAGTACTTATCATTATCCTGATAGTCCACTGAAAACGTATGCAATGCCTTTCCTGCCTTTTTCATTTCACGGGCGCAGATCGCACTGATGATACTGCTGTCCAGACCTCCTGATAAAAAGCATCCAATGGAAACATCAGAAACCATCTGCCTGCAAATCGCATCCTCTACGAAATAGCGCACCTTCTCCAAGGTAGTGTGTAAGTCATCGGTATGCTCACGATCCTTCAGATACCAATAACGCTTCGCCGTCAGATGCCCATCACGCCAGACAGCATAAAAGCCAGGCTCCAATTCACAAATATTATGAAACACGCCGGAACCAGGGATGCGCCCCGGTCCAAGAAGCAGTACCTGAGCCGCCCCCTGCTCATCCAGCTGTGCCTTCATACTGGGATATGCCAAAATAGTTTTTATCTCAGAGGCAAAGAGCAAACCGCCTCCGTGATGAGCGAAAAATAGCGGCTTAACACCGATTCGATCCCGGGCCATAAAAAGCTTTCGGCCGCCTTCTTCCCACACAGCAAATGAATAAATACCATTTAGTCGCTTCAACATATCTTCGCCCCAATGGACATAGCAATGAAGCAGTACTTCTGTATCAGAATGCCCCTGAAAGCAATGCCCCTCCTGCTCCAGCTCCTTTCGAAGCTCATCTGTGTTATATAGTTCCCCATTATAGACCATTGCAAAGCTTTCCCCGCCCCATTGGAGCATCATGGGTTGGCTTCCTCCTTCCGGATCAATAATCGCTAGTCTTGTATGCAGCAACGTGCAGCCAGAACCTTCGTAGCATCCATTATCATCCGGTCCACGTCTGTCCATCGTTGACAGCATATGTTCAATGATTGACTGATCCGAATGCACGCCGACCATTCCTGCTATTCCACACACCTGTACCACATCCTTTCTCTCAGGAAGTATATGCAGAAAAATCTAAACTGTGCATACACTTTCTGTACACTTTTTCTTCCTTGTTGCATATCATATTTTCGAAGCATGAAAGGAGGGGTTATCCTGCCATCTATTGGATATATTCAAGTAAATGCTTACATGAGTAACGCCAAAATCCCCCTAGAGGATGTTGCCATCACCATTACCGCTACCGATGGCACATCCATCGCCATGAGGCTGACGGATCGCAGCGGCAAAATCACGCCTGTCAGCGTCCCTGTACCGGATCTTGCTGCCGGTCTGTCTCCAAATACCGGACAAATTCCCTTTACCCGTGTCAATCTCTATGCACGGCTCAATGGCTATGAGCAAATCGAAAATGAGGATCTGCAGGTTTTTCCGGATACCGTAACAGAGCAAAATCTGGAGATGATACCACTTTCCGAGCTTCCGGCAACCTGGAGCAAACGTGAGATATTCAGAACGCCGGCGCAAAACCTCTAGGGAGGTGTCCTATGCCTACCGTTATTCCATTTGTTCCTCAGCAGATCACCGTCCATCTTGGTCCGCCGGACTCCAATGCCGCAAATGTAACCTTACCATTCTCTGACTATATTAAAAATGTCGCTTCCAGTGAGATTTACCCAACATGGGAGGAAAGTGCGCTGCGTGCCAATATTTACGCAATCGTCTCTTTCGCCCTCAACCGGGTCTATACAGAATTCTATCGCAGTCGCGGCTATGATTTTGATATCACAAGCTCAACCGCTTACGATCAGGCCTTCGTCAATGGCAGAGGCTATTTCAGCCAAATCACAAGGCTTGTTGATGAATTGTTTAACGATTATCTACGCCGTCCTGGTTTTGTAGAACCGTTGGCCGCCAAATTTTGTAACGGAACTACCGTCACTTGTGAAGGATTAAGCCAATGGGGAAGCCAAAATCTTGCCTCTCAAGGGTATAACTCCACACAGATCCTGCGCAGTTACTATGGAAATGTGGAAATTGTTAACAACGCTCCGATCCGAGGCATTACCTCATCCTATCCCGGGACACCCCTGCGCCGAGGTTCCTCCGGACCAAATGTTGTAATTATTCAGGTAGAGCTGAACCGAATCTCTCAAAACTACCCCGCCATACCAAAGTTGGCAGTAGTAGATGGCATTTATGGAAGCAGAACCGAGGCATCCGTCCGAAGATTCCAGGAAATCTTTGAACTGGATGCGGATGGAATTGTTGGGAAAGCTACCTGGTATGCCCTGGTACGCCTATATACCGCTGTTACTGCCCTATCCGAGCTGCGCAGTCAAGGACAGCAATTTTACGCCATATCCTGGGCCTACCCAGACCCTATTCAGGAGGGCGACCGCGGTGATAAAGTAAGACATCTGCAATATATGCTATCTGTGCTGTCTTCTTACATCCAGCAAATACCACCCATAACCGTAGACGGTATCTTCGGTGCCAACACCCGAAATGCCGTACTGGCAGCCCAGCGTTTCTTCGGTCTCCCAGAAACAGGCGTAGTAGATGATAATACATGGGATGAAATTTATGACCAATTCTCAGGTATCGAAAATGTGTCTTTCCGTGATACGGAAGTATTTCCGCCAACATCGTTGACAAATTCACCGGTACGTCAACGCTATTCTCGTTCTACGACCATGACTCAATTCCCCGGAAGGGATCTGTCCGCAGGTAATCAAGACCCGGTTCGACAGGAGGCAGTAAGATGAGACCACCCGAATCTTTTATCGGACAGCCAGTACGAAGTCTGCAGACTATGCTCCGAGTCATCGCCCAGGAGGATGAGCGACAACCCAGTGTCATCCCGGACGGAATATATGGTGCGCAAACAATGCAGGCAGTTACAGCATTTCAGCGCAATCACGCATTACCCGTCACCGGAGTGGCAGATCAAAGGACTTGGGAAAGCATTTACACAGTCTATGGACCAGCTCTGATCCGCGTTGGTCCGGCTCAACCCCTTGAGTTGGTTCTTGAGCCAGGGCAGGTTTTTCGACGTGGAGATACAGACCCGGATTTATATATTATTCAGGCAATTCTTCTTGTCCTTTCTCAACAGTATAAAAGCATCTCGCCTCCCAGTATGTCCGGCACCCTGGATGAACCCACCGCATTTTCAATTGAAACCTTTCAGGAATTGAATGATCTGCCGCAAACCGGTGAATTGGATAAAGTCACCTGGAAGCATCTTGCCCTCCATTATCCACTTGCCGCCGTTTTGATCCGAAATCGTCTCTCGGAGGACAACATCCCCCCTGCTATCATTTAATTCTTTTGGTGAATTGCAATAGCAAGTTGCAATAGTTTTGACAGGTGACGATCCAGCTCTGCTTCAAATAATTCATCCGGCGTTCGGTAACCGGGTAACTTTCCAGGCAGCGCATTGGCCCAATCGGCCATATACCCAATATTTTCCGCTGAGTATCCCGTCATGCTGCCCCCCTTGGGGATGAAGCGGCACAGCAGTTTGTTGTAACACTCATTTGTACCCTTCTCCCTGTGGAATTTGGCATAGTGTCATTCCGAACCTTCTTTTCGCCGGAAACCAGCTTACCATACTTCTCCGCCAACCCTTTGAACGCCTTATCCTACTCACGCCTCAAAAGATCCTGCAGCGGCTTCGTTGCCTCCAGCCGGAGCAGCTGCGTGTCCCTGATATCCAGTCGCTTCTCAGCATGGAGTTTTTCTGCTCTCAGCTCCCAGATTTTAGGCTTATACTTGGGATTGTTGGCAGTTTCCATTTTTTTGAACTGCGCCTGAACCTCCCTCAGTTTCTGTTCATCCTGTTCGATCTTCTGAATCCTGTCTTTGAACTCTTTAAGCCGTCTCTTCTCCCACTTGTTTTGGGCGGTAGACTCCAAAGCGTTGACCAGCAGAGAGCGGTTGGAGGTTTCAGTGGGGTTGCGGTCGGAGTATTGCTCCTCGTCGTACGCTCAGTATAGGCAAAAAGATATATCCCGTTCGGCAGTTGAATATTTCAGTCCACCATCTAAGCGGTCGACACTCTTGACCGCTTTATAAAGTTGTGATACAGTGTACGGGTCACCATTAACCGACGAGGACATACTGGCATCACTTCCGGGCAGGCCTCGGTTGATGGTGACATTTTTTATATTGTGGAATACATATCCCTCTGCTTTATCTAATACTATTTTGGTGCAAACACTATATGAAATTTGAAAAATCGACAAAAACCATCGCCATCTGGAGTAAACACGCTCCGGATGGCGATGGTTTGCATTTTGGGTTATACAGGAATTTTATAACATTCTCCAGACAAGAAAACGCATGGCGGTCAGACCGTCCTGCGTTTTCAGGCTTAGCTAAGATTTCCGTTGATATCACATGTAAGTTCTATAGTATATTGGCGTTCATCCACAGTTACGCCTAAGTACTTCCGCCCCATCGTCAAACGAGCAACAGCGTTATTACTGCTGCGGATGGTAGAATTGGAAATTACATACCAGTCGCTGTCGTAAATTGTTACATCACAGTCGGCAGTGGCACAGGTGTACCATGCGCCGGAATAAGCAAAGGTGGCACTCAGTTTAGCTTCCCACTCTATATTTCCGTCGCTACCACGACAAATGTATTTTTTTGACCCGCTTACAGTATTTGCTACCCTAGCAGGGGAATCTTCAATAATGACCTCAATATAACTACCGTCATCCAATAAAATAATATCGGCATCTTCCGCTGTATCTGCAGCAAAGACGTTACAAGGCAGCAGCCCCAGCAACAGAACCAAAATGATCGCAAATGAAATTGATTTCTTACTCATATATATTTCTCCGTATTCAGCAACTATTCTTGTTCAATAATGATTTCGACTTGGCCGTCAGCGGACTGTTTTGCATCAATGCTTGCCCAAGCGACAAACCCTATTCAAGTCAGGAATATCGCCGCCATCACTCCCGCAACGATTGCAAGCACCTTCTTCGTTATCCGCATTTTGCTAGCCAATGCAGATGGATCCTGCTCATTGATATAACTGGCAGCAATTTCCTGCGGTGTACCAAAATGCGACTGTACCTCCTCAAAATCAGCATTTGGATTTTCTTGAAGATAATTTTCAATGCTGTCGCTGATTTGAGAAACGATCTGCTTTTTTGCTTTCCTGCCGCAAGGAAGTGCATTGCTGACACCGCGAAGATAGTACTTCACAGCGGCACCATTACTGCCCATCGGAATCCCTCTCTTTCTCAATGATTTGAAACACACCTTGGGTGGTTTCCTTGTATTCTTGAATCAATTCCTGCAGCCGAGCTTCACCGGCAGGCTCTAAATGGTAGTAAATCCGGGTCATCCGTTTTCCTACCGGAACCTTACGATCAGATATCAGCCCCTGATCCAGCAATCGGTAAAGAACCGGGTATAGCGACCCTTCCTGCGTTGAGAGCTTACCCCCACTGGACTTAGAAGTCTCCTGAACCAGCTGATAGCCGTACATATCCTCCCGCCTGAGCAGTGCCAGAATCACCAGTGTCATGACCCCACGACGAAAACTCGCCTGTCCACTGTCTGATGCCACATCTCCACCTCCATCTACCAGATTATCTAACCATTTTTTATCACAATTATACATAAATAACAATACCTTTTTTCAAAAGTATTGTTGACAAAATGTGATTATTGATTCATAATGATGGCAAAAGATGGGGTATCTAAAAAAATATGCTTTGCCGCATTGTTTGACAGCAGGAGGTGAGTCCCGTGCAGAAGTAACATCAATCCAATCATAAGAAAGCACACGACTTATAAAATTGAGGAGGAAAATAAATGAAACACCCTATGCGAAAAATTGCTGTTGTTCTATTGGTAATTATGTTATTCTCAGCTTTGACCGGATATACCTATGCTGCAAATATCACTTTTCAAGATATGGAGGCAACCTGCCAAGCTGCTACCTACATGATCGGGGATGATCCAGAGCGGAAATGGGATACGACTGCGATGGTTGTCTTCTTTGACACCAGCTCCATTGGAAGCAGCCACTATGTCCGTGCTATGGGATGTGGAACATCCGCTCTCGGAGCAGAGAACTGTACTATCCTCAATGGCGTCCGGGTTGATCATGTTGTTTGCTCAGAAAATACATATTACAGCGTCACGAATACCATAAAAGAGAATGGATATAATTATGCATACCCATCCATTGCTCATAATGGCGGATATGGAACAGTAACCGGCGAATGGGCGCCGGATAGTGCGAAATCCTACGCAACACCCTCTGCCCCATAACCCATTCAACATCAAATGGGGCTATCCTAAATCGGGATAGCCCCATTTTTCACAGCAATAGGAGGTTCATATGAAAAAACAATGCATAACCGGAATGCTCTTACTTTCCATACTGTTATCCGGCTGCGGTCTGGTCGCTTCGGATCCGGAAGTGTCCACCCAGTCGACAGCTGCGACGGTTTTACCGGAAAACGCTATACAAGTTGGTGACACATTTGAATATTGCCCGAAAAAAGCAGATGGACATTTCACTTGCAGCGTTACGGATGTACGGGTTGTTTCGGAGGAAGCACAGTGTCCGCCCAAGGAGCAATTCCTGAACACAGATGCATGTGGATACAAAAACGGTAACGAGATCATATTTGACTACGACCAATGGTTTACAGAAGGCGGTGCCTTTGATCTGGGTGTGCGGCTAATCCTGGTGGATCTGACAGTGACCAATGTTGATGCGATAGCATGGCTGGATAACGGCACATTTTACGGAGATTGTGGATACTTTTACGAACCTGATGTGTTTCCTGCCTACAATATTGTAGAATGGATCAACTTTTCCAACATATATGGAACGGGAGAAGACCAGTATTACTTTGGAGGGATAGCAGATTACTTCAGCCGTGCCGGAGAATTTTGCGAAGAAGATATTCCAGACACCCTTGGAACGGAACCATTTGCGATAAAAATTAAGCCGGGAGAGACCATCAGCTTTACAGTGGGATATGTCCTTCACGGAGAACAGGATGGTACACCCCAGGATTTGTCTACCAGTTATCTGGGAATCGGAAACACTGGTTCCTACTTTGTAGACAGAGGAAGCTTTATTAAACTAAACCTTGGGGAGGAGTGAGGATGAGACGATCATTGCGGACAGAGCTGCGTAAAGCCCTATCCAGTAAGATGTTATATATCGCAATTCTGATTGGGTTAATCTTTTGCACATTGGATGTAATAGAAAACTATGAAAAAATGCGCTTTTTTGACGAGAACATTGCAGAAATGCAAACTTGGGAAGGCAGATGGAAAACCGGTCATACAGGATACTCCCTATTCTATCTTTGGATGGGTTTGAGAGCCAATACGCGAGGTGCCAGCTTTTTCAGTACGATTTGGCCTGTCTTGGCAGGTATGGCATACGGCTGGTCCTATATCAACGAGCGGAGCAGTGGGGTCTATAACCAAATTACCTCTCGCGTCGGAGCAAAAACATATTATGTTTCCAAATACATAGCAGTTTTTGTCAGTGGTGGACTTGCAGTGGGAGTTCCTATGCTACTGAACTTACTTTCAAACGCACTGGTTTGCCCTTATGAGAAAATTCCCGCCGCCTTTGGCAAGGTGGATAATGGGTACTTCCTATCTGAACTGTTTCATACCAACCCCTGGGCATACGGACTGATTTGGTGCGGTATGACTTTTCTGTGCGGTGGTGTGGCAGCGTGTTTATGCTTTGTAGTTGGCACAAAGCTGCGTCACAGCGTCATGGTCATGCTGACGCCTTACGCATTCTATGCAGTTTTGAATTCGTTGCTTGTCAATCTCGAGAGCACCGTTCTGAAGGACAATCATTATTGCCTCTCCCCACTGAATCTGATCCAGTCCGCACCGGGGCACTACAATCCCGGGTGGCTGATTTTCTCCATATTGGGACTACTGACGCTGATTTCCTTTGGCGTTGGATACTGGCAGGTGGTGAAGCATGAACTGGCTTAAACTTTTTCGCTATGATTTCCGCAGCGGTGTGCTGCGATGGCGGTATCTCGCCGCAGTATTTTTGTTTGCTATGCCTTGCGTCCAAAGCTGGATCTCTATGCGCAGTGCCAACTGCGTGGGCAGCTGGATGGACTACATGCTGGGATGCTTCAAAGGGATTGATCCTGTTCTCAATATGGATAGTCTGGAATTTCCCTTCCAGTGGTTTCTTATTATGGGAGGATGCCTGTTTTTGAATTTGGATTATCCTCTGAACGATCTGACGGAGGCTGGTCAGCAGGTGATTATCCGCTCTGTCAGCAAAACAAGCTGGTTCCTGTCCAAATGTGCATGGAACCTGCTTGGCTGTGTAGGGTATGTCCTGCTGGGAACATTGACAGCACTGATCTTCTCCCTGATTACCGGGGGAAATGCAGATGTGGTCAATACTCCACAGGTCTGCCAAGATGCCATGCAGGTATACGGAGCAAAAATGATGACCGCCGGGCAAACCATAGCTGCGGTTGTGGGACTCCCCCTGGTGACGCTAATGGCTCTGAATATGCTGCAAATGGTTTTGAGCATGCTGATGAAGCCGATCTTCAGCTTCCTGACCTGTCTATGCCTGCCGGTTCTATCCCTCTTTATTTCTTCGCCCTACGTTCTGGGCAATGGTGCTGCGCAGTGGTATTGTTTTGGAAGGTGGGCAAGAAGCTCTCACAACACTGCTATTTTGCCTGGCATTGATCATATTCTGCTCCATGATAGGCATTCTTCAATTTAACCGCATGGCTCACCTTCGTAATGATGGATAGGAGGAACCTATGAAAATACAAGTCAAAAATGCCTCAAAAATCATTAGGGGCATAGATATTCTGAAAAATGTGGAGCTGGAACTGGAGAGCGGCAGAATCTACGGATTGCAGGGTCCCAATGGCGGCAGCAAAACCATGCTTATGCGCCTGATCAGCGGTCTGATCCGTCCCACCTCCGGGCAGGTATGGATCGATGGAAAGCTACTGGGCAAAGATATGGATTTCCCTCCGTCTCTTGGACTTCTGCTGGAAAATCCGGCTTTTCTGCCGGGATATACCGGCCTGAGAAATCTGGAACTTCTTGCCCAGCTTCAAGGCAGAGTAAGCACGGAACAAATCCGTCAAACCATCTCGGATGTAGGACTGTCTCCGGAGGATAAGCGAAAGTACCGGAAATACTCGCTGGGTATGAAGCAGCGTTTGGGGATCGCTGCTGCTATCATGGAGCAGCCGGAACTGATTTTGCTGGATGAGCCCACCAATGCCCTGGACGAAAGCGGTGTGGCACAAATCGTAGAGCTGATCCGTCGGGAACGTAATCGTGGTGCGTTAATCATTATGTCATGCCACGATGCAACGCTTCTGGAAAACATCTGCGATGTAATTTTCACCGTAGCGGAAGGAAAGGTGGAAAGGAAGGCGATCCCATGAGAAAGAAGGTCCGCCTGTTTCTCGTTATTGCAGTGCTGATACTGCTGGCAGCAGGATGGACCTGGCGATATGTGACTCTGAACCAATACTATGATACTTTAGATAATGGTGATGTTCAGCTTTATCTGCCCGGTGAATTGGTGCCTTTCGAGGACGACGGCAATGATAAGGATACGAACCTGAACGGATAACATATCCTCACCGTTATCACGGCTTACCTCCCGAAGCTTCTTCTTCCATTTCCTTTAACAGCTTCTTATCCGCTTTAGAGGTCAGATCCAGCTTTTCATACATATCCGGACGGCGCTCTCTGGTACGGCGCAGCGCCTGCTTCCTTCTCCACTGACGAACCTTTTCGTGGTTGCCGGAGGTGAGGATTGCCGGAATCTCTCTACCGTGCCACACTGCCGGACGGGTATACTGGGGATATTCCAAAAGACCATTGAAATGACTTTCATCCTCGAAGCATTCCGGGTCAGCCAAAACACCGGGCACCATACGACATACGGCATCCGTCACCGCCATTGCAGCAATCTCACCACCGGTAAGAACAAAGTCTCCAAGGGAGATTTCCTCGTTGACACACTCATCGATGAAGCGCTGGTCGATTCCCTCATAATGACCACACACCAGCACCAGATTGTCCAGCTTACTGAGCCGGATGGCATCCGCCTGGGTGAAGGTATGACCGCAAGGGCTGAGATAAATGGTATGGACCGGTCCGCCTGCCTCGTCACAGACCGCTTCCCAGCAGCGGTAAAGAGGGTCTGCGGTCATCACCGCTCCTCTGCCGCCGCCATAAGGATAGTCGTCCACCTGATTTTGCTTATTGGCGGTATAGTCCCGGATCTGGTGGGTCTCGATACGAATAAAGCCTCGATCCTGAGCACGCCCCAGAATACTTTCAGATAGTACATCTCCCAACGTCTCCGGAAAGAGGGTCATGATATCAACTCTCATCGGTTCTCATCCCCTGAATCAGCTGAACCTCCATACGGTTGCCCTCCATATCCGTGGATAGAATGAACTGCTTCACCGCGGGAATCATGTATTCATGCTCTCCCTTGACCACATAGACACTGTTGCCGGGATAATCCAGCACATCTGTCATTTTCCCGATGCAGGTCCCTTCGCAGTAGACCTCCATCCCCTTCAGCTCATCGGCAAAGATCACCTCATCACTGATATCCTCCCGGTAAAGCTCCATAACGCACCCACGCATGGCTTGGGCTGCCTCCATGGTATCCACCCCGGAGAGCTTTACCAGATTACAGGTCTTTTGAACCCGGCACTGTTCCACAATATATTCTTTTCCGTCGATGCGGCAGCGTTCAAAATCACAAAGATCCTCAGGAGAATCCAGCCAGGGCAGCACCTTGACCTCTCCTTTGACCCCATGGGTGGTGACGATCTCACCGGCTTTGATAAATGCAAGCTTCATAACCTTACTCCTAAAAAATATGCGTGATGCCACAGCATCACGCATAAGCTTTTAATCCACGATTTCCACCGTGACCTTTTCGCCGGTGCGCTGGGCAACGGTTTTTACGATGGTACGGATCTCTTTGGCGATCCTGCCCTGACGACCGATGACTTTACCCATGTCGCCTTCGGCAACACGAAGCTCCAGAATCTTGCCTTCCTCGTCTTCGATCTCGGTAACAGTGACCTGGTCAGGATTGTCCACCAATTTCTTTGCCATATACAGCAAAAGTTCTTTCATTGTGCGCTACTCCTTTTGGGGCTTACAGCACGCCAGCCTTCTTCAGCAGACCACGAACGGTTTCGGTGGGCTGAGCTCCGTTCTTGATCCAGGTCTGAGCCTTTTCCACATCAACGGTAATGGCAGCGGGCTCGGTCAGGGGATTGTAAGTGCCGATCTCCTCGATGCAGCGACCATCACGGGGAGAACGGGAGTCCGCAACAACAATACGGTAGTAAGGAGCCTTCTTCGCGCCCATTCTTCTCAGTCTGATTTTAACCATGAGAATTCACCTCCATAAAAATTATCTTTTCTATATCGCAAAGCCATATTTGCTTTCAGCGAACCAAATTACATTCCGGGGAAGCTGCCGCCGCCGAGACCGCCAAGACCGCGCATCCGCTTCATCTTCTTTCCGGCACCGGGACCGGAGAACTGACGAACCAGCTGGCGCATCTGTTCAAAGGACTTCATCAGCTTATTCACATCTTCCACACGGACACCGGCACCGTTTGCAATGCGCTTTTTACGGCTGGCACCGATGATGCTGGGATTTTCACGTTCCTTGGGCGTCATGGACAGGATGATCGCCTCAGTACGGGACATGGCCTTCTCATCCACCTTGACACCCTTAAGATTTGCACCGCCGGGCATCTTGGAAAGAATGTCCTCTACAGAACCCATAGACTTCAGCTGCACCAGCTGCTCATAATAATCCTGCAGGGTAAACTTATTACTCCTGAGCTTTTCTTCCAACTCAGCGGCCTTCTTGGCATCATAAGCCTTTTCTGCCTTCTCAATAAGTGACAGGACATCGCCCATACCCAAAATTCTGGAAGCCATACGATCGGGATGGAAAGGCTCAATATCTTCCAGCTTTTCACCCATGCCGGCGAACTTGATGGGCTTACCGGTAATTGCTCTGACAGACAGAGCCGCACCGCCTCTGGCATCGCCATCCAGCTTGGACAGCATGACGGAGTCGATATCCAGCCAGTCATTGAAACTCTGGGCGGCGTTGACCGCATCCTGACCGGTCATAGCATCCACCACAAGCATGATCTCTTGAGGCTTGACAGCTGCCTTGATATTCTTCAGCTCTTCCATCAGCTGCTCATCAATGTGCAGCCGACCGGCGGTATCCAGAAAGACCATGTCATGACCGTGCTGCCGGGCGTAGAGCACCGCCTCCTTGGCAGTCTCCACTGGGTTCTGGGTGCCTCGGTCAAAAACCGGAATCCCCAGCTTCTCACCGCAGACCTTCAACTGAGTGATAGCAGCAGGGCGATAGATATCACAAGCTACCAGCAACGGGTTCTTTCCCTGACGCTTCATAAGACCGGCCAGCTTGGAACCGTTGGTGGTCTTACCGGCACCCTGCAGACCCACCAGCATGACCACAGTAGGACCATTGGGATTGATGGTAATATGCTTTGCGTCTGAACCCATCAAATGGGTCAGCTCTTCATCAACGATCTTCACGATCATCTGAGCAGGAGTCAATGACTCTAATACATCTGCGCCGATACAACGCTCGGTGACGGATTTGGTGAAATCCTTAACAACTTTATAACTGACATCCGCTTCCAGCAAAGCCATGCGTATCTCACGCATAGCCTCCTTAACATCGGACTCCTTCAGGCGTCCTTTGCCACGGAGCTTTTTGAAGGTAGCGGAAATTTTTTCGGTTAAACCTTCAAATGCCATAATTCACTCCTCTAATCCTTTGGCGGCGGACAATATCTTCTCCGATAGCGCACACAATGCAGGATCGGAATACGCCGCCAGCTCATTTGCCGCTTCAACAATGGTACGCAGGGCACGTCGGTTCTGGAGGCTTCTGCGGACACAACCGGTCTTTTCCTCCATATTCCGCAGAGCTGCTTCCCCACGGCTCAGGTTATCATACACGCCCTGGCGGCTGACTTGCAGCTCCTGGGCAATCTCAGCCAGGGATAAATCCTGATTATAATACAGATCAATGCACATCTGCTGACGCTGGGTAAGCAACTCGCCGTAGTAATCGAAAAGCAGCGTCATTTCCAATGCGTCCATCCGCTATGCCTCCTCTGTTAAGTGTTTTCACTTAACACCTGGCACATCATACACCATCTGACTGGATTTGTCAAGTGTTTTTACTTGTCATTCCATTTAAATTCATACCAAAGCCTTACGACCCCGGTAGTCAGAAAGCCCAGACGCTCATACAGTGCTATCGCTCGGGTATTGGAGGATGCCACGTCCAGCGTCATTTGAGCTTCCTCGATCAGTGACATCAATGTATGTGCCACTCGCTCCCCTGCACCCGGCTTTATCGTAGCAATCGCAAGAAGATGGGTATCCTCCAGCCAGCCGATCCCCAGAAGCTCTCCATTGTGGTGGACAAAATAGGCACCGCCGGAGTGTATGATCTCCTTTTCATCCGCAAAGGAAAGGGTACGGCTTTGAGGAACCTGCCGCATCCGCTCGTTGTATACCTGCCGCCATTTTGAAACGGTTTGCTCCGTTACCGGAAAAAGGTTTTCCAGCTTGGTCTGATCCACCCACGCCGTACCCGTCATCCGCAAAATGGACAAGGCCGGCACCTCTTCTGTATCCGCTCCGGTCCAAAAGATCCGCTCCGCTCCGCAGGCTCTGCAAAAGAACGCACACTCCCGGAGCAGCTGTGGAACCGTCTCAGCAGGCGCATCCTGAATTTGAACATATGCCTCCTGGCGGTAGGGAATCTGTTTCAAAGAAAGGCTTGCCACACCGTATTGCGTGGGAAATATTGGTATATCCTTCATTGCATCACCACCTATTCACTATGATATCATGGAATGTTTTTTCGTGCAAGGGGATGCATTCAGAAAAGGTTGCTGGTTTTTTTGTGCATAATGACGGCAAATCAGTTAGAAATCTTCATCATTTATAACCCCTTCGAACAAATTTCAAATAAATCAATGGTTAATATCAAAAATCCCCTTGCATTATTCCAAAAAATATGTATAATAGCCTTGTTACTTAAAAATGACTGTTTGAAAGGAGGTTGTCCCCATGAAGAAGATCATCTGCAAGAAGGAATATGATACCGAAACCGCTACCCTGCTGAAGAAGTATGTCTGCGGCTTCTACGGTGATCCCGCCGGCTACGAGGAGTCCCTGTATCAGACCCCCAGCGGTCTGTACTTCCTGTATGTCTGCGGCGGCGAAAACTCTCCCTACCCCACCGAAGACATTCTGCGTCTTGCTAAGGCCAAGGTCAACGACTGGATGGAGAACCACTAAGAAGCATACATACCCCGAGCCTGTGCTTTTGCGCAGGCTCTTTTTCTTGACAGGTATGATATGATAATATGAGATTGATTTTGATTGGTGGTATTTTCGTTGAAGTTTAAAACATTGTTCTGCGCCCTGCTGGTACTGCTGGCTTTGCTGCCCGGCTGCTCCTCGGATGCCCATGCCGAAATCGCAGCCACCACACTGCCGGTCTATCAGCTTACCACCCGGCTATGTGAAGGGACCGGCATCACTGTGACCCGGCTTGTTACGGAAAGTATCTCCTGCCTCCACGATTACTCCCTGAATGTTTCTCAGGTCAGGTCCTTGGAAGCCGCAAAGGTAATTGTGGTCTCCGGTGCCGGGCTGGAGGAAAGCATGGGAGATTTTCTGAGCAAAGATAGCTGTATTATCGACAGTTCCGTGGACATCCAGCTTCTTGGATGTGAGGAGCATGAGCATAGTCACGAGGATAGCGATCACACGCACGAGGAAGATCCCCACATCTGGCTTGCACCCCAAAACGCCATGAGTATGGCCAAAAATATCTGCAAGGGGCTGTGTGAATACAAGCCGGAGCACCGGTCTGTTTTCGAAGCCAATCTGGTCGCATTACTGGATGACTTGGCTGCACTGGAGCAATACGGACAGGAGCAGTTAAGCAGCCTCTCCTGCCGTGAGCTGATCACCTTCCACGATGGTTTCGCCTACTTTGCTGAGGCGTTCGATTTAGAAATCACTAGAGCCATTGAAGAGGAATCTGGAAGCGAGGCTTCCGCACAGGAGCTGAAGGATATGATCACCACCGTCCGGGAGCACCACCTGCCTGCCCTCTTTACCGAACGCAGCGGCAGTGTTTCCGCGGCGGATATCATTGCCGCCGAGACCGGAGCAAAGGTCTATCCTCTGGATATGGCTATGGCAGGCGAGGACTATTTTCAGGCTATGTATCACAATATTGACACCATCAAGGAGGCCTTGGGATGAAACTGTTTTTTCATGGCGGTGGCTGCGGCGATGCCTGCTGCCTCCGGGTGCAAAATCTTTCTGTCAAAATCGGAAACGAGGAAATTCTGCACCATATGAATTTGCATGTCCACTGTGGACAGCTGGTGGCATTGATCGGTCCCAACGGTGCCGGCAAAAGCACCTTCATTAAGGCCATTTTGGGACAAGTGGATTACGACGGACTCATTGCCTTTTCCTCTCCCGGCGAACGGGATCGCCGTCCAAAAATCGGCTATGTACCCCAAAGTCCTGCCTTTGACCCCGGTGATCCGGTAACGGTAGCGGATCTGTTCGCGTGCTGCATGAGCAAACGTCCGACTTTTTTGGGGATCTCAAAGAAAATGCGTTCCACCGTTCTGGACTGCCTTTCCCGTGTACACGGAGAGGATCTCATTGACAAACGGGTCGGCACGCTTTCCGGCGGCGAGCTACAGCGTGTACTGCTGGCACTGGCACTGGAGCCGATGCCTAATATTCTGATTCTGGACGAGCCGCTTTCCGGCGTGGACGCAGAAGGCACCTGCATACTGATGGATATGCTGGATGAGATTCGAAAGACCTACGACCTTTCCATCCTCATGACCACCCACGATTTTTCTATACTGGATCAGTATGCGGATCAGGCGGCACTGATTGACCGGACGCTTCTGTGCCAGGGGACCCCTCGGGAGGTTCTGGACAGCGACGCCTTCCATCAAATTTTCCACACAGGGGGACTTCGCTCATGAGTTTCTGGTACTGGCTTTGCGATCTAATTCCACTGGAGTTTCTTCGCTGGGATTTTATGAAGAACGCACTTCTGGCAATCATATTGATGGCACCGTTGTTCGGAATCCTATCCACTATGGTGGTCACCGGGCGGATGAGCTTCTTCTCTGACGCCTTGGGTCACTCTGCCTTTACCGGCATTGCCATTGGCAGTATCTGTGGTCTGAGTGCGCCGCTGTGGGCCGCTGTGATTTTTTCTGTGGTATTTGCACTTCTCTTTTCCTATGTAAGATGCCGCAGCAATCAAGCGGCCGACACGCTGATCGGCGTGTTTTCCAGCACAGCTGTGGCTCTCGGCATTTTCATTGCCACATTGGGCGGCAGCAGCTTCACGAAATACAATAAATACCTGATTGGCGACATACTTTCCATCACTGCCGGTGAAATTGGAATGCTGGCACTGGTTCTGGTGGGTGTACTGATCTTCTGGTGTCTGTATTCCAATCGTCTGACGCTGACTGTGATCCATCCCCAGCTGGCATCCTCCAGAGGAATTCCGGTACAGGTTAGTCAAACCATATTTACAACAGCCATCGCCGTGGTAGTCACATTATCCATTTCCTCTGTCGGTCTATTGATTTTGAACTCTCTGCTGGTTCTCCCGGCTGCTTCTGCTCGGAACGTGGCAAGAAATATGAAGCAGTATCATGGTTTTTCCGTTATCTTTGCACTGGTCGCCGGATTGACCGGTCTTCTGGTATCCTATTATTGGGGCGCATCCTCCGGTGCGGCTATTAGTTTGGTCCTGGCGTTGATCTTCGCCGTGACCTTCTGTCTGCGGAAAGTGAGACAGTGATATGGAAAACATCTGCATCCGTCCTATCGCCCATATGCACAGCGATTTCCCCTCAAAATTTGGAATACCCAGACAAAGTGGTCTGGTAGAGGAACTTCGCAGCACCATCGTCTTTGAACCGGAGTTCCGAAATCAGGATACTTTACGAGGCATCGAAGGATATTCTCACCTTTGGCTCATCTGGCAGTTCTCCGAGGCAGTACGAACCAAATGGTCCCCAACCGTCCGTCCCCCCCGACTGGGCGGTAATACCCGAATGGGCGTCTTCGCTACCCGCTCTCCCTTCCGTCCAAACAATTTGGGACTGTCCTGCGTCCGGCTGATAGGATTAGAAGAAACCACTCAGGGGATCGTGATTCATGTGGCAGGTGCCGATTTAATGGATGGAACTCCCATTTTGGACATAAAACCCTATATCCCCTACAGCGACTGTCATCCACAGGCACTGGGCGGTTTTACGGATATAGCAAAGGATTTTTTGCTGAAAGTTGTGTTTCCTCAGCACCTTTTGAATCAACTTCCAGAAGAGAAACGAGATGCCGCCAAAGCAGTCCTGTCCCACGATCCCAGACCATCCTACCAAAGAGATTCGGAACGGGTCTATGGTCTTCCCTTCGCCGGATATGACATTCGTTTTCAGGTTCAGCAAAACACGCTGACCGTGTGTGATGTTGTAGAGCTAAAATAACCCACACAATAAATCCCCACAAAATCAGAAGGTTTCTTTCTGATCTTGTGGGGATTATTATTCTATGGAAGAGTCTTTGCCGTTACATTGCCACCTACGGAGTATGCAAATGTAAGAATCAGATGAACTTCTTCTTATTGATGACCAAAACGACAGCCGCGGCAGAAGACAGCACCAGCACAGCCACAACGCCCATGATGCTGACATCAGAAGTCTGGGGTACGCCCTTGCCGCTGACGCTGATCACGCCGTTATCACCGCTGATGGTGAAGGAGACCGTAACATCGCAGGCTTCACTGACGCTGAAACAGTAATTATTACCGCTATCGCCCCAAGCCTTATCCCATGTGCCATTGGCAGTAACCTTCAGCTCATAATCACCAACAGGGACATCTTTGAAGGTAGCGGTGTAAACACCGTTGCCGGTGCTGGTCATAACACCCTTGTCATTAGCAGGATCCCAGCTGCCCATCCAGTCTGCATTACCAACAACACGATAGGTGTCGCTGCCGGAAGAATCCTGAGTAGAAGAAGTGGTTTCTGTGGGCTCCGTTTCAGCAGGGGGTGTTGTGGTGGCAGAATTACCGGAAGCATCCGCTACCAGAACCGTGGCGTTGCCGCCGTCTGCCAAAGGATTTAGATCCACGGTGACTTTCACTGTAATGTCGCTTTCCGGTGCAAAAGTCATATCACTGGAACCGCCGTCATTGGTCAGCTCAGCAGCAGTGCCCAGAGCGATGGTCGCAGAGCCAAAGTTATAGCCACTGTTCCAGTCATGGTTTCCGGCAAACTTGAACTTCATCTGGGTACCGGCAGGAACGGTCAGAGTGATCTCGTAAACAGACTCAGAGACCTCCGTCATATCACCTGCGGTATCCGCAGGGTCCCACTCGCCCACGCCCGGAATGGCGGAGCCAACAATGGTCAGACTGGTCAGCCCCTCCGGCGCAGCCAAAGCCGCAACGGTCAGCGCACTGACACAAAGCATCAGGGTCAATACAACAGCGATGATTTTTTTCATAGGTTATTCCCTCCTGTAATTTTATCGCTTAAATTACTATATCACCTGGTTTCATCAAAGTCAACGCCGTTGCCGGACTTCTCCAATTTGAACAATTTCCAAGGCTTCTTTTTATGGAAATTGCGAATCGCAAGACTTGGATGAAAGGACACTCATAAAAAAACAGGAGTGGACGCACCACTCCTGTTTAGAATTTAATTTAAGATCAGATGAACTTCTTCTTGTTGATGATCAGAATGCCCGCAGCGCAGACAGCCAGACCCATCAGAGCAACAATGCTGATCATGCTGATATCATCAGTGCCGGGATCGCTAATGCCAACACCCTTGACACTAATGGTGCCGTTCTCACCATCCAGAGTGAAGGTGACGGTAATGGTGCAAGCCTGAACGACGGTGAAGCAGAAGTTGTTGCCGTTATCGCCCCAGCTCTTATCCCAAGTGCCGTTCTGAGTGATCTTCAGCTCATAGTTGCCAGGCTGAACATTCTCAAAGTTCTGCTTGTAAACACCGGGGGAAACCTCCAGCATGCGACCTGCGTCGCTGGCAGGATCCCAGTTACCCATCCAGTCAGCATTGCCGACAACACGGAAGTTGCTCTCAGTGCCAGTGATATTCTCATCAGCAGGCTCACCGGTGCCCATGTTGTCACTGCTGCCGCCAGCAACGGTGCCATCCGCATACATGACAGTAGCCGTATTATCGTCAGCCACGATAACGTAGATGTCCTTACCGGACTCAACTGCCAGGTCAGCAGTCTGGGCGGAACCGTTGTTAATGATGACATTTGCTACCTGATCGTTGATAACGATCTTGTACCAATCGCCATCCTTGGTCATGGCAGTACCAGGCCACTCGCCGCTCTGGGGAGCATCGCTGCTGTCCCAAGTGTATGCGTTAACGGTAGTCCAAGAAGCAGGAACCTGAGCGAACAGGGTCAGAACTGCATCGTCGTTGTCCAAGGGCAGGTCAACAGCAGGAGTCTGAGTGTTGTCACCGGAAGTGTTGTCACTGCCGGAAGTATTGTTGTTATCGCCGCTGGTGTTACCGCCAGAGGTATTGTCATCGGAAGCATCGTTATTGTCACCAGAGGCACCATTATCACCGGAAGCTGCGCCAACAGTGTAGCTCAGAGACAGTGTGCCGTCGCTGTTAGCAGTCAGCGTGAAGGTCAGTTCCGTATTACCGGGAGCCTTCATCTTCTCGCTGCCACTGGCGACCAGCGTAGCAGTGGTATCCTCGCAGTAAGCCTCAGTCATGAACATGCTGTTGTCGCCGTTCTTAACCACAACATAGCTGTCGGCAGTGAAGGTAACGGTGAGCTTGCCATTAACAAACTTATACTCGCCCAGATTTGCGCTGTCTCCTGCGATACCGTAGTCAGCTCCATTGATGTAGCCAACCAGATAGTAGTCCTGAGAAGCAACAGAAGAATCGTTGTTGTCATCGCCGGAAACGTCGGTGTTGCCATTATCACCGGGGACATCGGTGTTGCCGTCATCGCCGGGAACATCGGTGTTGCCGTCATCGCCAGGAACGTCGGTGTTGCCGTCATCGCCGGGAACATCGGTGTTGTCGTCACCGCCGGGAACATCGGTGTTGTCGTCACCCGGAGTGGGCAACACAGCAGTACCGGGTGCGCTCAAGGTGATGTTGTACTTTGCACCGCCGTTATCCAGAGAGAAGTCAGACAGATTCAGAAGCAGAGTAACGTCCTGCTCCTCCGTAAGCTCAAACTTGATATTGGAGCCATTGTAGGAAATATCAGCGTCAGTATTGAACTCTGTAAATGCGCCGCCCCAGCTGTGATCCCAGCCGCCGTCAGCAGCAAACTTGAACTCATAGTTACCTGCAGGAACGTTTGCAAAGATGATCGCATAAATGCCATCTGCAACTTCCGTGGCCTTATTGGCTTCTGCAGCAGGCTCCCAGTTCTTGCTATTAAGCCAAGTGGGGGCAGCGGCAACACTTGCGCCAACTGCATAGACAGCGTTCACCTTGAAAGCGGTCTTGCCCACGTTTGCACCGGTATATGTAATGGTACCATCCGCAGGGTTGTAAGTAATTGTCACATCACAGGGAGCGGAAACGGTAAACATCACATTTGCGTCTCCATTGCCCTTCCAATTGCCATTGTGGACAACCTTGAACTGGTAATCACCAGCAGCAACATTGGAATAAACCTTCTCATAAACTTCGCCGTTCAGGGTCATAGCATTGTTAGAGTCAGATGCATTCCAGTCCGTACCGCACAGAGCTGCAACGCCTGCGACAATGCAGGTATCGGCAGCAAAAGCGGCAACGGACAGGCTCAGAACCATGACCAATGCCAGAGCTACGCTAATAAGCTTCTTCATAAATCTTCCTCCTAAATATTTTTGACATCACCCCGGATGCCTTTTTTCCCTCTCATGCGTGAAGATCACATCAGGGGGTTACGGAGCATCCCCTGCTTATTCCAAAGGGCATACTCCGTTCATCTAGCACATATTGTATCATTTCCCAATAATAAACGCAAGTACTTTTTAACAAAAATTTCAGCATTTTACCCACTGTCACCCTGTTGGGTATTCCTGTACATCCAAATCCCGATACGGATACCCTCGCTCCCAGCCCAGTGCTGTCTTTTGGATAGTAGAACGGTGGTGGGACAGGAGGCGAACGATATCATACGCATCGATCCAGATCTCACTATTACACTCCTTCTGGCTCTCATCAAAAATCAACTGGATGCCAAAATGCAGATGCACCGTTTCGATATTATTCACATTTTCCCGGTCGGAATAGCCGGTTCTGCCCATAAAGCCGATCAGATCTCCTGCCTGAACCACATCTCCCTCCTGTAATCCTTCCGCAAAGGGGTGATCCTTTTGCAGGTGCGCATAATAATAGTAGCGTTTAGAATCAAAGGAGCGGATGCCAATTCGCCAGCCGCCGTAACGGTTCCAGCCCATCGCCTCGACCACACCCCCTTCCACCGCCACAATGGGCGCGCCCAGAGTGCCCATCAAATCGTTCCCCAGATGCTTTCTTGCAAATCCAAAGGAGCGGCTGACCCCAAAGTCATCACAGTGGCTGTAGCCGTAACCGGATGCCACCGGAGAAAAGGCTTTTAGACCATATTGGCTGACCCACTCCCCATTGGACGCAATGGAGAAGCTGCCCAATAATCCACCCAGTACTGCGGTATATGCCTCGTGATAATAGTTGTAGTGACGGTAATTGTCTCCCAGAAGCTCCTGTGGGGACTTCTCCCCTTCCATATCTTCAAATGCCTTTTTCACCGAAGTCAGCGGACATTTCCCCCCGGTACGGCAGGCTGCCAGTGACAGGGCATCGATCCATGAAATATGTTTTTCCTCTTCAAAGGTCTTGATGTCCTGATCCATTGCATATTTCAGAGATTCATAAGGGATATCAAAATCCACCCAGGAAATTGGCTTTGCCTGAACCGGTATCGCCAGTGCCATGCATAATGCTACCATATATATAATGAATCGACGCATATCCGAAACCACCTTTCCATAGGTGATTAGGATATGCGTCAACAATCAATTGATAACTGATAAATGCTGGGAAATCAACTTGTAAAGCTTACTTCAAATCCTTTCGGATTCCCTGAGCGATACGGTAGATGTCCTCCATAGTGCCAATGGAACAAATCTGCTCTTTATAATAGCTGCTGTAGGCAACACCCCGTAAGTACCAGGCGAAATGCTTTCTGGCTTCCAAACAGGCGATATGCTCTCCCTTGTCTTCCCGTGCCAGCTCAAACTGTCTTACTGCCACATCCACTCTCTGGCTCAGCGGCGGACGCTGGGGAAGCTCCTCTCCTGCCAGTGCCGCCCTTGCCTGAGAAAAGACCCATGGATCTCCGAAGCTGGCTCTGCCGATCATAATTCCATCGGCACCGGTACGACGAAGACAATCGGCGGCGGTTTTTCCATCTATAATATCACCATTGGCAATGACCGGAATGGACAGCTGTTCTTTTACCTTCCTAATGGTATCCCAATCTGCCACACCGGAATAGAGCATACTCCGGGTACGTCCATGGATCGTTACCATGGCGGCTCCACTGTCTTCCATGCGCTTGGTAAAATCCAGGACATTGATACTCCCCTTGTCCCAGCCTAATCGGCATTTTATCGTCACCGGTACCGGCACCGCCTTGACTACGGATGAAACGATTTTTTCTGCCAACTCAGGGGTACGCATGAGACCGCAGCCGTCACCGGAATTGGCGATTTTCGGCATGGGGCAGCCCATGTTGATATCAATAAAATCACAGCCTGACTTTTCCAGTGCCAGCACCGCTCCCTGTGCCATAATATCCGGATCGTTACCAAAAATCTGGGCACCGCAAACGCTTCCTTCGTTTTTCCGCAGCAATGCCACGCTTTTCTTATCCTGATAGACCAGGGCACGGCTGGAAACCATCTCCGTTATCGTCAGATTGGCTCCCAGCTGGGCGCAGATGGTTCGAAACGCCCAGTCCGTGACCCCCGCCATGGGTCCCAGTGCCACAGGGTTATTGATTTCAATATTGCCAATGCGCATGAATGTGTTCTCTCTTTCTTATTTACATCTTACGCAATGATATCACATCAAAGCCAGCGATGCAAGCTCAAAAGGCTGTACTGACCAGCCAGATCATTGCCGTCACCACTGCGCCGGCTGCCGCCCAGACGGGGCCATAATACCACAGGCGGCGATTCTTCCCTGGATTGCCGGAGGAGCGCAGGATCTTCTTTGCCTCCTTCAGCAACAACTCATCGGTGATGCCTTGTGTCACCGCCTCATCCTTTAATATGAATATTGCCTGTTCAAACAGCTTTTGATCCGGGCTGTTCACCAGAATCACCTGCCGGGAGTTTCCCTTTACCATATTATACGCCCTCCTTTTCGAAAAAGGATAGCCAAACAAGTTCGAATTTATACTTCCGGCTGCTCCTTGGGACGCTTATATCTCCCGTGCGGCTCCCACTCAGGAAGGGGTAGACGCTGCATGGCTCCGAATATCCGTTCCTTTAAATCCGGGTAGGTGCTGCTCAGGTCATAAATCAGCTGCTTGATCTCCTCCCGCTTGGTCTGCTTATCCACCGGGCAGCGGTTTTCTAGCACCGGAAGGCTCTGCCGAACGGCAAAATTGTCCACCGTTTTTTCATGGATGTAAAGCATGGGGCGAATCTGGATGATACCGGTCCGGTCCAAATCCGTCACTGGCTGGAAGCAGCTGATTCTTCCCTCATAAATCAAGGACATGACAAAGGTTTCCACCGCATCGTCATAGTGATGCCCCAGTGCCAGCTTATGAAAGCCTTGGTCCAGAATCGCCTGATTCAGAGCCCCACGGCGCATCTTAGCGCACATGGAACAGGGATTCTTCTCCTTCCGGTGATCAAAGATGATCGGGGCGATCTGGGTCTGAACAATATGATAGGGGACCTCCAGCTTGTCGCACAGCTGTGCAACGCCGGAGTAGTCCATCCCCAGTCCCATATCAATGGTGATGGCGGACAGCTCAAAGGATTTATTAAAATATTTTTTCAGTCCTGCCAAAAGTACCAGCAGAACCAACGAATCCTTTCCACCGGAGACACCAACGGCGATTTTGTCCCCCTCTCGTATCATATCATAATCGTCCACACAGCGGCGGACAAGTCCCATCAACTTCTGCATTGTTTCATTTCCTCCTAAAAATCCGCAAAAATGAGATGTGAGCATTCAAGAGCATTTGAGAGCTTTTTTGAGTATTTTAAAGTTTTAATTGGTTTTCGTGAAATTTTATAAAATTAGGTGTTGACTTTTAAACTTGGGTGTGTTATAAATTTCAAGCGCACAGGAGACATTGTACTCCCTGCGCTTGAATTTGTCAAAATATTTTAACCTAATCGGAGGAACGCATATGTCCACTACACTCGCTAAGAAGGAGACCCTGCAGCGCAAGTGGTATGTCATCGACGCTGCCGGTAAGCCCCTGGGCCGTACTGCTGTCACCGTCGCCAACCTGCTGCGTGGCAAGCATAAGGTCGATTTCACCCCCAACGTTGACTGCGGCGATTTCGTCATCGTCATCAACACCGACAAGGCTGTGCTCACCGGCAAGAAGCTGGATCAGAAGCACTACTACCGTGTATCCGGCTGGATCGGCGGTCTGAAGGACACCAAGGCTCGCGTCATGATGGAGAACCGCTCTGACTACGCCATGGAGCTGGCTGTCAAGGGCATGCTGCCCAAAAACAGCATCGGCCGCAACGCCATGACCCGTCTGCACCTGTACAAGGGTGATGAGCATCCTCACGCTGCACAGCAGCCGGCCGCCTGGACCCTGGACTAATTGGAGGTAAGTTACTATGTACGAGAGCAAGAAGAAGTATTTTTACGGCACCGGCCGCCGGAAGTCCTCCGTGGCTCGTGTTCGTGTCTATGAGAACGGCACCGGCTCCATCATCATCAACGGCCGCGACATCAACGACTACTTTGGTCTGGAGACTCTGAAGCTGATCGTCAATCAGCCTCTGGTCACCACCAACATGGTCGGCAAGGTTGATATTGTTGTCACGGTCTCCGGTGGCGGCGTTTCCGGTCAGGCAGGCGCAATCCGTCACGGCATCTCCCGTGCCCTGCTGCTGATCAATCCCGAGTACCGCCCCACTCTGAAGGCCGCTGGTTTCCTGACCCGCGATCCCAGAATGAAGGAGCGTAAGAAGTACGGTCTGAAAGCAGCCCGTCGTGCTCCCCAGTTCAGCAAGCGTTGATTTTGCTTTAGAATCCCGAAAAACCCTAGAGCCGCAAGGACTCTGGGGTTTTTTTGTTTAACTCATTTTGTCTAATTCCGATACGTTCCGATAAAAATTATTGAGGTTCATTTGAGGTTCAAAAGGCTTAAAAGCGTTTTTTGAGGTTCACTTTGAGGTTCATTTCCGGTTCAAAGAATCAGTTCATATCCCATGCCAACAATGCAAAAAAGAGGGCTGCCAAAGAGATTTACTATCTCCGGCAGCCCTCAAACTGACTATAACAAAATGCGTTATTTTCTAACAAATTACTGCGCAATTACAATTAACTTGCTAGAATAAAACGCAAAGGAGCATGGCTATATGATTAGGATTTTACTTTCCACCCGGCTTGGCGAGCGGAGGTGGACACAAGCAGACCTCGCCAGGGCAACCGGTATCAGACCGTCAAACATCAACTATCTGTACCACGAGATTGCCGAGCGTGTAAATTTGGAGCACCTTGACTTGATTTGCAAAGCCTTGGGGTGCGAACTTTCCGATCTGATCGTCCGGGAGCCAAACAAGGACCCCAGGACAAAGACACGCACAGGAGGATCTGTACATAACAAATGATAGGCATACTCCGAAGCCCCGGACACCGTAAATGTGTCCGGGACTTTTCTTATTTACCCTCGTCAGGATCCTCACCGCATTCCAGAGTGATTATTTGACCATCGGGCATGATGATTGCCAGCTGGCCGCCTACGAAGTCTGCGACCTTCGCTAGATCCTTAGGCGTATATATAAAAACCAGAACTTCGGCGTAGAAATCGAACTCACCGGCATCACACGCCAGCAGGCAGCAACCATTATCTCCAACTACTTCGGCACCGCCGCCCATTACCTCAGTACCTACTACAAGACCTGGAGCGCCAGTGATCGTAAGAACCGCACATGGAAGGCCATGTCCGACGCATCCATCCGCACTCAGCGCAAGGAGAACGGCCGCACGGTGAGCGCAAGTCATGATCATTCCTGTGAACTGGTCACCCCTATCCTCCAGTACGAAGATCTGGAAGATCTCCAGAACATCGTCCGGGCTCTCCGGGAAGCCGGTGCCATCGCCAACAGCTCCTGCGGTATTCACGTCCATGTGGACGGCAAGAAGCACACCCCCGAGAGCCTGACCCGACTGGTCAACTTCGCCACCGGCCGACAGGATCTGTTCTACGAAGCGCTTCAGATTGGTGCACGTGCCGACCGTTGGTGCCACAAAATGTCTCCCGATCTCCTCCGAGCGATGAAGAACACCATCCGCTCCAATGGCAACATGGAAGCCACCTGGTACTCCCGGGCAAACGACAACTACGCAGGTGGCATCGATCACCAGCACTACAACTCCACCCGGTACCACGGCATCAACCTCCACGCCTACTTCACCAAGGGCACCGTGGAGTTCCGGCTGTTCAACGGCACCACCCACGCTGGCAAGATCAAGGCCTATGTCCAGTTCTGTCTGGCCATGAGTGCATGGGCCATCGAAACCGACACCGACCGGCTGTTCTTCAAAGAAGTCTCCCACTACACCAAGGAGCAGAAAGCCGACCTGATGAAGAGAAGAGCATTATCCCCGGCAGCTTCGCTACACCGGAGGCCATTGCCCATATTATGACGCAAAAGTTTGTTATGGGCTCACCCTTGTACCGACAGGAACATGAGATGAACCGTCAGGGCATTCCTCTGAGCCGACAGACCATGTCTAACTGGATTTTGAGGGCTACAACGGAGTACCTGCACACGGATAGGTATGCCGGATATCACAATCTGCCGGAGCAGATCACCGTCGTGGGATGCTGGGCTCATGCCCGCAGAAAGTTCGATGAAGCTTTCCGTAAGCTGATCCAGAAACAGTACCTGGAAGTGTTGGATGGTGTATATTGACTATAAAATGATCCGGATGTCCAGCGGGGGCATCCGGATATTTTCGGTCAATACGGTGGTAGGATTGACGCTTACGCAATACTCCCACGAAATAGGCATTCCGTTTCTGACTACGATACACTTGTCCCTTTTGTGCTTGACAGAGGGAAAAACATTCGTTACTATAAAGGCAGAAAAAGGAGGTAGTTTCTATGAAAGTAAAACGTTTGCTTATGATGCTCGCCTTAGTGTGTCTGCTGGCCGGCGCACTGACTGTCACCACTTTTGCCAGGGATCCGGGTGCATCCGGCCAGATCGGTCCAGATGCCAGATATACCCTGAGCTCGGAAGGGGTGCTGACCATCTCCGGTACCGGCTCCACTTATAGCTACTATCCTACCGGCAACTCCTTCTCCCCTTTTTGGGGAGCCAGTATCAAGTCGGTCATCATTGAGATGGGCATTACCAACATCGGTGACAATCTTTTTCAAAATTGCCCCGATCTGGAAACTGTGACCATTGCTCCCGGTGTCACCGCTATCGGTGAGTATGCTTTTTGCGATTGCCCCAACCTGACGCAGGTGAAGCTTCCCGGTACGGTTTCTGTGATTGGGCCCTACGCCTTTAGCTACTGTCCCAAGCTGACTACCATCAATTGTCCAAAATCTGTGACCTCCATCGGAAAATGGGCCTTTGCCGGCTGCGACAGCCTGGTGGAGCTTCCCGGCGTGGAGCTGGACGGGGCCATCCGCTGGACCTTGAACAAAGACACAGGCGTGATGCGCTTCACAGGCAGCGGTGATATGCCGAATTTCGATGTGGTAAATAACCACTATCCTACCTGGAATTACCTGGATGACTATATCCGTTCCGTCATCGTCGACGAGGGAATCACCAGCATAGGCAGCTTTTCTTTCTGGGACTGCCAAAACCTCGAAGCCGTCACCGTTCCCGGCACCGTTCGCTCTATCGGACAAGCGGCCTTCATGTGCTGCTATCAGCTTGCAGACGTGCAGCTTTCAGATGGGATCACAACGATCTACGATGAGGCCTTTTACAACTGTACCAGTCTGACCAATATCAATATTCCCGAAACCATGCAACACACCGGAAGGAATGTATTTTACGGTTGCGACGACTTGAAAATAGTACCCGGTGTGGCGATGGACGGTGCCATCCGGTGGACCATGAACAAGGATACGGGGGTGCTTCACATCACCGGCAGCGGTGATATGCCCCGGTATAACGTGTCCGGCAACAGCTACCCCGACTGGAATTACCTCCGCAACGATATCACCACTGCCATTATTGACGAGGGGATCACCAGCGTGGGCAGCTTTTCTTTCTGGGATTGTCAAAAACTCGAATCCGTCACCATTCCCAGTACCGTGACCACCATCGGTAAAGCGGCCTTCCAATGCTGCTGCGGTCTTACTGATGTGCAGCTTCCCAGCGGACTGACCACCATTGCTGACCAGGCTTTTGACGGTTGCGGCATTACCGCTGTCAGCATTCCGGCAAGTGTGACCACCATCGGAAACAATGCATTCAGCGACACCGGCCTGACGGACGTTACGGTGCCCGATACGGTTACTTATCTGGGGGGATATGTCTTTGAGGGCTGCACAAGCCTGAAAGCGGCTGTGCTCAGCAGGAGCCTTACATATGTCCCCGCTGGCACTTTTATGGGCTGCTCCAGCCTGACCGATGTGGAGCTTGGCGGTGAGGAACTCTATTATATCGAGAATCGGGCCTTTTCCGATTGCACGGCTTTGGCAGAGATCAAACTGCCGGACGGCATTAAGTATATCCAGGAGGAGGCCTTCAAAAACTGCACTACCCTTCACAGCATGACCTTGCCCAGGTGGCTGGAGGAGCTTGAAAGCAATGCTTTTGAAGGCTGCACCGGGCTGGAAACCGTGGTTCTGTCAAAGAACGTCAGGGGGATCGGCGAAGGCTGCTTCCGGGACTGCGCCGCACTGACCAATGTGGAAATTTCCGGTGCGCTTACCTATATGAATAACTATGCTTTCAGCGGCTGTACCGCATTGAAGTCCATTGCAGTCAGGAGCATGGCGTGTAACATGGGATACCAATGCCTGCCTGTCGGCATCACGCTCTACGGCTACGAAGGCACTGCTGTTCAGACCTATGCCCAGGGCAATGCACTGGAGTTTATCTCCCTGGGGCAGCCCAGCATTGACTGCTATCCCGTGAAACTGATGCGGAAGACCTATGAATATTGCGGAGCGGAGTGGTGCCCCTCCGTTTCCATTGAGGACCTTACCGAGGGCGAGGATTACACCGTCAGCTACAAGAATAACATCAACGCCGGTACGGCCACCGTGGTGATCACCGGCATTGGCGACATTCCCGGCACCGCCGAGGTGGATTTCATCATTACGCCCATAGATATGGAGGGCGTGGTCGGCGGATATTTGGACAAGTCCGCTTACGAGTACACCGGTCAGATCATCGTGCCCAAGCTGACAGTCATTTTTTGGGGATACGATTTGGTGAAGCTGGAGGAGGGCGTAGACTATACGTTGACTTCCTTTGGTAGGGATCCCGGCTATGGAAAGCTGGTGGTGGAGGGCATCGGTAATTTCTGTGGCTCCGTCGAAGCGGAGTTCCCCATCATCCAGGGCCAGCTGAGCAACAATAGCTTTGCACTGGAACAGAGGGTCTATCCCTGCACCGGTCAGCCCGTTGAGCCCAAGATCATTGCCCCGGACCATCTGGTGGAAGGGGTGGATTACACCGTCAGCTATGCCGATAACACAAACCCCGGTACCGGCCAGGTCATCCTCCAGGGGCTGGGCAACTGGACAGGCACTGTGACGCTGTATTTTGAGATCGCAGAGGGATTGGACGCTCCCCAGGTCACCGCCTCCAATCTGTCCCCCTCCGGGAAGATCAAGCTGACCTGGGCAAGGATCTACGGGGCGGAAACGTATCAGATCTGGCGCTCTGCGGTGGCAGACGGCACCTACATCCTGGCAGGCACCGCTCCCGGTACCGGCTTTGTGGATCTCAAGGCCCAGCCCGGCATCAAGTATTTCTATAAGGTAGTGGCGGTGGGCCAGGAGGGAAGCTCCATCCCCTCCAACATCGTGTCCCGGGTGGCCAAGCTGACCCGACCCACCGTAAGGGTGAAGTTGAACGCCGACAGCAGGCCTCTGGTAAGCTGGAATCAGGTCAGCGGTGCGATGAAGTATCAGGTCTACCGCTCCACCTCCCAGAACGGCAAATATGCCCTGCTGAAGACCGTCCCCGGCACCGGTTGGGTGGACACCACTGCCAGACCCGGCGTAACCTACTACTACAAGGTGGTGGCGGTGGGCCGCAGCGCCGAGGGGAATTCCAACCCCTCCCAGTGCGCCATCCTGCTCAAAAGCCTGACTCTGCCGCTGTACAGGTAGTGAGATACCAGATATTCCGTATCTGCTTCTTTGCGTAGAGGACGGCTTGGGTGCCTACATAAGGCGTTCCCTATGAGAAAAGTGAAAAAGGAGATAGTTCCTATGAAAGTAAAACGTTTGCTTATGATGCTCGCCTTAGTGTGTCTGCTGGCCGGCGCACTGACTGTCACCACTTTTGCCAGGGATCCGGGTGCATCCGGCCAGATCGGTCCAGATGCCAGATATACCCTGAGCTCGGAAGGGGTGCTGACCATCTCCGGTACCGGCTCCACTTATAGCTACTATCCTACCGGCAACTCCTTCTCCCCTTTTTGGGGAGCCAGTATCAAGTCGGTCATCATTGAGATGGGCATTACCAACATCGGTGACAATCTTTTTCAAAATTGCCCCGATCTGGAAACTGTGACCATTGCTCCCGGTGTCACCGCTATCGGTGAGTATGCTTTTTGCGATTGCCCCAACCTGACGCAGGTGAAGCTTCCCGGTACGGTTTCTGTGATTGGGCCCTACGCCTTTAGCTACTGTCCCAAGCTGACTACCATCAATTGTCCAAAATCTGTGACCTCCATCGGAAAATGGGCCTTTGCCGGCTGCGACAGCCTGGTGGAGCTTCCCGGCGTGGAGCTGGACGGGGCCATCCGCTGGACCTTGAACAAAGACACAGGCGTGATGCGCTTCACAGGCAGCGGTGATATGCCGAATTTCGATGTGGTAAATAACCACTATCCTACCTGGAATTACCTGGATGACTATATCCGTTCCGTCATCGTCGACGAGGGAATCACCAGCATAGGCAGCTTTTCTTTCTGGGACTGCCAAAACCTCGAAGCCATCACCGTCGCCGGTACCGTGACCACCATCGGCAAAGCGGCCTTTGAGTGCTGCTACAAGCTCACGGATGTGCAGCTTTCCAACGGGTTGACGACCATCGGTACAGATGCGTTTTATGGCTGCGGCATGACTGCCATCACCATTCCGGAAAGTGTGACCAGCGTTGGACACGGTGCCTTCACCGGTACCGGACTGACCGATATTAGGGTGCCCGATACGGTGACCTATCTGGGCAGCAATGCTTTTTTTGGCTGTACAGGCTTGAAGACTGCCGTACTCAGTAAGAGCCTTTCCTATGTTCCTGGCGGGATTTTTGCCGGCTGCACCAGCCTGACTGATGTGGAGATTCGCAGCGAGGTCTTGGAGGCCGTGGGAAGCTACGCCTTTGAGGGCTGTACTGCCTTGGAGATGATCTCCTTGCCGGAGAACACCACAGGAATCGAAGACAGTGCCTTTGAGGACTGCACGAGCCTGTGCGACCTCCGGCTTCCCGGAGGATTGGAGTACATCTCCTCGGGGGCCTTTAAAAACTGCACCTCTCTGACTTCCCTGGCGCCCCCGGAAAAGCTGAGATCCATTGGATATGAAGCGTTCCGTGGCTGCACCGGACTAACAGAGGTCCATTTAGCGGAGGGTCTGCAGGAGCTGGGCGACGCTGCCTTTCAGGGCTGTACCGGCTTGACCTCCATAAGACTTCCGGATACCGTCACCAGCCTGGGCTGGTCGGGTACCTTCCAGAATTGTACCAGCCTGGAGACCGTGGTGCTGTCAAAGAACATCACGCAGATTGGTAAAAGCTGCTTCCAGGACTGCGTCGCCCTGACCAGCCTAGAGATCCCCGGCGTGCTGACTGATATTAATGATTTCGCCTTCTACGGCTGTGATGCACTGGAGTCCATCACCATCGACAGTGCCCAATGCAAGCTGGGCATCGTCTGTCTGCCGGAGGGCATCACTGTCTATGGCTACGAGGGCTCTACGGCTCAGGAGTATGCTGAGATCTACGAGCTGACGTTCGTTTCCTTGGGCCAGCCCAGCATCGACCGATACAGCATCTGCCTGGAGTACAGCGAATATAGCTATAGCCAAAAGGAAATTAAGCCCTCTGTCACCATTGAGGGCCTCACCAAGGACGAGGATTACACTGTCAGCTACAAAAACAACATCAACGCCGGCACCGGTACAGTTGTTGTCACCGGCATGGGCTCTGTCACCGGCACTGCTGAGGTGGAGTTTACCATTGCTCCTATGCATATCAACGTAGAAGGCCGTTCGCATGTTACGATGGAACTCCTTGTGTCCTCTTATCCCTACACCGGTCAGGCGATCATTCCCGAGCTGAGAATCTATCATACCTATTTCGGATGCTACTTGACAGAGGGCGTAGACTACATCGTGTCCTCCGACAGCAAGGATGTGGGCAATGGCTGGGTGACTGCTACGGGCATCGGCAACTATACCGGTGAGGTCGAACGGTCCTTTATCATCACCAAGGCTCCCCTGAGCAACAACTCCCTATCTCTGGAGCAGCCCCAGTACACCTACACCGGTCAGCCCATCGAGCCCAAGATCATTGCCCCTGCCCACCTGGTGGAAGGCGTAGATTACAACGTGAGCTACTATAACAACACATACTGCGGTACTGCCACTGTGCGCCTTTGGGGCAATGGCTGCTGGACCGGCTCCGTGGACCTGACCTTTGAGATCGTTGAGGGGCTGGAGACTCCCCAGGTGACTGCCTCCAGTCTGTATCCCTCCGGCAAGATCAAGCTGACCTGGGGCAAGATCGACGGAGCTGCGAAGTATCAGATCTGGCGCTCCGCTGTGGAAAACGGTAAGTACGTCCTGGCTGGGACCGTCCCCGGCACCGGCTATGTGGATCTGCACGTCCAGCCCGGCATCAAGTATTACTATAAGGTGGTTGCGGTAAGCGAAGAGGGAAGCGGAAATTCCAATCCTTCTGACACCGTCTCCCAGGTGGCCAAGCTGACCCGACCCACTGTAAGGGTGAAGCTGAACGCCGACAGCAGACCTCTGGTGAGCTGGAAACAGGTCAGCGGTGCGGTGAAATATCAGGTCTACCGTGCCACTGCCCAAAACGGCCGCTATGTCCTGCTGAAGACTGTCTCCGGCACCGGCTGTGTTGACACGAGTGCCAGACCCGGCGTGACTTACTATTACAAGGTGGTGGCCCTGGGCCGGGACACCGAAGCAAACTCCAACCCCTCCACCCAGGCCGTCCTCCCCACCAGCCTAAACCGCCTGCCCCTGTACCCGTAAGGGGATACAAGATACCCTCTGACAGTTTGGTAAATTGAAATTCGAACGGTACGCACAACGTAGGGACCGGCGTCCCCGACGGTCCTCGGTGGAAGCTTGCGACAAGGACCGTCCGGAGGCCGGTCCCTAGGATGGGTGCGTTGTTTGCCCATCAAACAGCAATTTATCGAGCTGTTGATGTGAATAATACGGTTTCTAATACGCAGAAAGGGGCTGTATAAAAAGTCCCCTAAAGCATTCACCCTGCACGGTTATTTTTATGAGCAGAAATTTACAGACAGTCAACAGGCAGAACAAACTAGCACTGTGGGCCGGGCGGATCTCGGAGTGTCGCGGTAGTGGTCAGAATGTGAAGTCCTGGTGCAAGGAAAACGGGATCTGTGAGCAGACCTATTACAAATGGCAAAAGCGGTTATTTGAGATGGCTCAGGTCCGGCAGGAGGTTCAGTTTGCGGAAGTTACACCGTTACAGCCTGTCCGCGACCGCAAT